>JBHEOR010000002.1:58332-61250 GCA_046260685.1 Desulfopila sp. | reverse complement strand
GTCGGCTGTTTCCTTGTGATTCAGTTCATCCTGGTAACCCTGATCACCGTCGCCAAAAAGACCATGCTTCCCGAGGGTGACATCACAATCAACATCAACGACGACAAGGAACTCACCACCTCTCCCGGGGGCAAATTGCTCACCACGCTCGCCGACCAGCAGATATACCTGCCTTCGGCATGCGGCGGCGGCGGCAGTTGCGCCCAGTGTCTGGTTACGGTTGAAGAAGGTGGCGGCTCCATACTGCCCACGGAGCGATCCAAGATTAATAATCGCGATGCCAGAAACGGTGTCCGGCTGGCCTGTCAGGTCCCGGTCAAACGCGATCTCGAAATCAAAGTGGACCCGGAAGTACTTGAAACGCGAAAATGGCAGTGCCGTGTCAAGTCCAACCAGAACGTCTCCACCTTTATCACGGAGCTGATACTGGAAGTGCCGGCGGGAGAAGAGGTCGATTTCAAATCGGGGGGCTATATCCAGATAGAAGTGCCACCCCATACCATCAACTATGCCAACTTTGAAATTGATGACCGTTTCCTCAGTGACTGGACCAAATTCAGAATGTTCCAGTATAAATCGCATGTCCATACGCCGGTGACCCGGGCCTACTCCATGGCCAACTATCCCGGGGAAAAAGGTATAATCATGCTCAACGTCCGTATTGCCACCCCGCCGGACGGCAAAGCCCCTCCAGGCCAGGTTTCCTCCTATATCTTCAACCTCAAGGAAGGTGACGAAGTGACCATTTCCGGTCCCTATGGAGAATTTTACCTTGAATACAGCGATGCCGAGATGGTGTTCATCGGGGGTGGTGCCGGCATGGCTCCTCTGCGCAGTCACCTCTTTCAACTTTTCAAAACGGATAAAACCAGCCGCGAGGTCTCCTTCTGGTATGGTGCCAGAAGTACCAAAGAGCTGTTCTACATGGAAGACTTCGAAAAACTTGCCCAAGACCACGACAATTTTTCCTTCCATGTTGCCCTCTCCGACCCGCAGCCCGAGGACAACTGGGACGGTGACACCGGTTTTATCCATCTGGTGCTCTATGAGAAATACCTCAAAGACCATCCGGCCCCCGAAGATATCAGGTATTACATGTGCGGACCACCCATGATGACCAAATCCGTCCTTGAAATGCTCGATAACCTGGGTGTGGAAAAAGACAATATTCGTTACGATGACTTTGGAGGCTGATACAGTCATGACTACCCTTTTGACCACCATAATTATTACATTTCTCCTCTTTGCCGGCGCCGTTTTTGTCATCAACTTTTGTAAAGCACGAAGCACCGGCGGCAAGCACGAGCTCACCGGCATGTGCCATAAAAGCGGCGGCGTGAGCTGCTGCAGCGCCATTGCGAAGGGGAAGGATACTGATGATAAAGAAAGCTGATTACCAACCAAACTCAGCGGATCGACCCAGGAGTCTGCCGTGTTGTTTTCATGGGACGCCATAAACCCATCCCTGGGGGCTTAGCTGCAGCCGTCCCTGGCTGCAGATACCCATGAAAACAACACGGCAGACTCCTTGCCCTTCGGTGCTTCGAGCTGAGTTTCGGTGGTAATCAGGAAAGAAATAAACCTCATCCATCTCTTATATACATGACGCGAAACAAGAGCACAGAAGAATATCAAGGCTTTGAGCAGGGCCCTATCCGTCCACCCAGCGAGGCCTCCTCCCTCTTGATCCGGGTAACGCGCAACTGCCCCTGGAATCGCTGCACATTCTGCCCTGTCTACAAAAGCAGCCCATTCTCTCTGCGTCCCGTTGAGCATGTGCTTCGCGATATCGACACCGTGCATCAGTATGTTTCCCTGCTCCAGGAAAAATTTGCCGACGGATTCAGCGGCACCGACCTGACACCACTGACCAGGGATCTTGACTACGGCGAGCGTATGGCCATGAGCGCGGCCATCAACTGGATTCGTGGCGGTATGCAGTCCATCTTTCTCCAGGATGCCAACAGCCTGATCATCAAGCCCGATGATCTTATCACCATACTCAGGCACCTGCAGAAATGCTTTCCCCAGGCCCGGCGTATCACCTCCTACGCCAGATCCCATACCATCCGCAGAATCAAGGACGACAAGCTTGCCGAAATGCGGGCGGGCGGCCTCAACCGCATCCATATCGGCATGGAGTCAGGCTCCGACAAGGTTCTCAAACGTGTCAAAAAAGGCTCAACCAAGGAAGACCACATCGATGCCGGGCAGAAGGTGAAAAAGGCGGGCATGCAGCTCTCCGAGTACGTCATGCCCGGACTGGGCGGCAGGGAGCTGTGGCGCGATCACGCCGTGGAAACCGCCGATGCCCTCAACCGCATCAACCCCGATTTCATACGGATGCGCAGCCTTGCAATACCCAGCCATGTGGAGTTGTACCAGAGCTACCAAAAAGGGGAGTTCACCAAATTAGGCGACAGGGAGACGGCGGAGGAGATTCTGCTTTTTCTCGAAGAGCTGGGCGACATAACCGCAACCGTGAAAAGTGATCATATCCTCAACCTGTTTGAGGATATCGAGGGTACGCTGCCGGAGGGTAAGGAAAAAATGATCGGCGTAGTCCGCAGCTTCCTCGATCTGCCGCCCAACGAGCAGATGCTCTACCAGGTGGGCCGCCGCACCGGCGTTTTTCGCGGACTTGATGACCTCAAGGCTCCTTCGGCACGGGCCCATGCCGAAGCAAGCTGCAGACGCTTCAACATCACACCGGAAAATGTCGATGAGGTTGTCGATGAGCTGATGAAGCGCTTTATTTAGAGATCATCTGTGGCCTCTCGGAGTCTTCGCTTACCGGGAGTCTTCGCTACCTGCTCTAACTGTTGGTTGCTCCGAAAATTTCACCGTATCAGCACCAAAGCTCAGCTCGAAGTACGAGGGGCAAGGGGACTTTACATGTTGTTTTCAAGGGTATCTGC
>JBHEOR010000002.1:55563-58322 GCA_046260685.1 Desulfopila sp. | reverse complement strand
CGTCCAGGCTGCAGATACCCATGAAAACAACATGTGAAGACCCCTTGCCCCGCGCACTTCGAGCCAATCTTTATTGATAATCAAAATGTAGCTTTTACCTACTACCGGCCTTGCCACAACAGAAATGCCGTGAGAAAAGCATCGATATCGCCGTTGAGAACGGCATCGACGTTGCCGCTTTCCTCCTGGGTACGATGATCCTTGACCATGCGGTAGGGCTGCAGGACGTAGGAGCGTATCTGACTTCCCCAGCCGATTTCCATCTTGTCACCACGAATACCTTCCTGTTCCACCGCCTGGCGCTCTTTCTCCACCTCATAGAGTCTGGAGGCAAGCATCTTCATGGCCATATCCTTATTGCGGTGCTGTGAGCGTTCGTTCTGACACTGCACCACAATACCGGTGGGCAAATGGGTAATGCGGATAGCCGAATCGGTCTTGTTGACATGCTGCCCACCGGCGCCACTGGCGCGATAGGTATCTATGCGCAGATCCTTGTCGGAAATATCAACATTGACGGTGTCATCGAGCTCCGGCATGACCATCACCGAGGCAAAGGAGGTATGACGCCGCCCGGAGGTATCAAAGGGGGAAATACGAACCAGCCGGTGAATGCCCACCTCCGAACGGAGATAGCCAAAGGCATGGCGGCCTTTAAACATGATGGTGACACTCTTGGTACCGGCCTCATCACCGGGAAGGTGGTCAAGGATATCGGTTTTGAATCCCTTGTTCTCCCCCCAGCGCAGATACATGCGCATGAGGATTTCGACCCAGTCCTGGGCCTCCGTCCCGCCGGCACCCGCGTGAATGGCGATAATGGCATTGGCATTGTCATGTTCACCGCT
This sequence comes from Desulfopila sp., assembly GCA_046260685.1. Taxonomy (GTDB): domain Bacteria; phylum Desulfobacterota; class Desulfobulbia; order Desulfobulbales; family Desulfocapsaceae; genus Desulfopila_A. Next base: position 57,474 of record JBHEOR010000002.1, on the reverse strand, counting down.
GAACATGCACTCCAATTCGGCACGCGCTATTGTTTTCTGCAGAGAAACCAGATGTGCAGCAACTTCCTGTTCCGCCTCATTATCCTGCTCTTCGGCTGCCATCTCTAAAAGCAGATCGGTTTCCTCGATCTCGTCCCGGTTTTTCTCCCAGTTTTGTATGACATCCTGAAGCTGACCGTGCTTTTTTTGCACCTTTTGGGCGGTCTCGACGTCACTCCAGAAATCGGGTGCCATCGTCTGCTGCTCAAGCCGCTCGAGTTCCTCTTTTTTGTTCTCTAGGTCAAAGATGCTCCTTGAGCGCGTGCATTCTCTCTTTCAGATCGGCAATCTTCTGCCGCAAAACGGCGGCTCCACTCTCAGTTGACATGATATTTACCCTTTACGTTGATACGTATTCTTTAGTTATACTTTCTTCTTACCAACCAAGCTCAGCGAATCGACCCAGGGGGCTTCACATGTTATTTTCAAGGGGCGCCATAAACCCATCCCTGGGGGCTTAGCTGCAGCCGTCCGGGCTGCAGATACCCTTGAAAATAACATGTGAAGCCCCCTTGCCCTTGGTACTTCGGGCGAAGTTTTGTTGGTGATCAACTATCTTTATAAGCAATCTTTCACGGTAACCGGCCAGCCTGTTTACCATATCGAACCGGCATAACGCACCGATTTTTTTTACACGCGGAATAATGGTTTAATGAAAAAAGACCGGGCGGCCAATTGGTCAATCCTGTGGCCGGATACCAGATGCATGGCCTATTTTTTCCCAGCATACAACAAACAGCCGGACATGACAATGGCAAGCAAAAAACAGACGGGGCCGAAAAGATAGCCGTAGCGACTATAAAAGCTTCTGTGTTGCAGAAGTGCAACTTTATGGCTTTCAGCCCAATCGACAAATAGAGCAGAGGATGCCTTGACACGGCCAAGCGGATCGACAAAGCCTGAAATACCGGTATTGGCGGCCCTGACCATGCTTCTCCGACTCTCCACCGCACGCACCACACTCATGGCCATACTCTGATAGGGCGCGCTTGACCGTCCATACCAGGCGTCATTGGTCAGATTAATGAAGAGATTTGCCCCGTTCTCTACCCATTTGCGCGCAATAGCAGGAAATATTGATTCGTAGCAGATCAGGATGCCGCAGTGCGCTTTTTGCGCCGTCAAGGGTCTTTCAATGTTTCCGGGAGTAAAATCTCCCACCGCCTCGACCAGCGGGGCCAGAAAAAACAAAAGCTGCTTCAACGGCACATACTCACCAAAGGGCACCAGGTGCGATTTGGAGTAACGGCCCATATATTCCCCCGACGGACCAAGGATAAAGGCGCTGTTATAAAAATTGACAAGACCTTTCTCCGCATCAATCACCTCGAACCAGGGAGAACCTGTCAGCAGGGCGACATCACCCTCCCGGGCAAGACGCGGCACGGCGCCGAACAAATCACTCCGCGAGGGGAAAAAGGGCAGCGCCGTTTCCGGCCAGACGATCAGATCGGGTGCAGGAGGCTTTTGCAGAAGTTGTCGACTACGCTCCAGATAGATGTTTATGGTACGCTCCTGCAAGGCCGGCGCCCATTTTTCACTCTGATCGATATTGCCCTGAACAATGCCGACACTCATCTTCTCCCCTTCACTGACAATATGCTCAATAAAGGTTGTGCGGTAGCTCCCATATACAACAACGACAGCAAGCAAAACCGTTGTGACTACTGCAATAACCGACCGCCCTTTTCCTCCGTTTTGCCGCCCACATTTCGACACCAGGAAAAAAACGGCACCATTGACAAAGACAATCAAAAAGGTGAGAAAATGATGACCAAAAACATCGGCACTCTGCAGGAGAAGCGGAGTCCGCCACATGCCATAGCCAAGATCCATCCAGGGAAATCCGGTAAACAGTACCGAGCGCAGCCA
>JBHEOR010000002.1:14615-55553 GCA_046260685.1 Desulfopila sp. | reverse complement strand
GCATGGCGCCCGCCACTACCACAAATACGGCGACATACAAGGCCATATAGAGCGCCAGCAGCACCATTGCCGGAAAGGAAACAAACCAGGGCAGTCCGCCATAACGTCCAAGAACCAGCACAATCCAATACAGCTGGAGGATAAAGTGACACAGGCCGACTGCAAGGCCATAAAGGAATTTTCTACGGGGCGCGACATCGGCCCAGGCCAGAAACAACAGGGGGACAAGCGCTATGAACAAAACAGGCCACATCCCTCCGCCACCTGGAAGCCCCGCCCATAAGAGTGCGGCGCAAAGAAATACAGCACACAGGAAGCCGAGCGGAAGAGGCATTCTTCCGAAAACTGCGATCATTCCTCCCGCTCTCCTTCAAGGCGGCTGATTTCAACAATATTAATGTTTCTTCTGGTTGCGTTTTTTACGGTAAAGACCAGCCCGCCCAGCTCAACAACATCACCTATACTGCCAATACGCCCCAGAGAGTGCATGATCAACCCGCCTACGGACTCATACGGTCCTTCGGGGAACTGCGTTCCAAACTGCTCTTCGACCTCCTCGATATCGATTCTTGCTCTGACACGAATGGTGTTTTCGTTGATGACTTCAAGATCGGCCTCAACCGTATCATACTCATCATCTATTTCACCAACAATCTCTTCGAGGATATCTTCGAGGGTGATCAGACCGCGCACGGTACCAAATTCATCGGTAACCATGGCCATATGGGTTTTGTTTTTTTGAAACTCTCTGAGAAGCTCTACAATATGCTTGTTCTCACCAACAAAATTAGCGGACTTGAGATACTCGGCAAGATTGGCCTGCTCATCCCCTGTTCGACTGCAAATCTTCAAGAGGTCCTTGGCATGCAGAATACCTATTATCCTGTCGGGATTCTCCTGATAAATGGGGATACGGGTATACCCTTGATCTATCACCGTTGCCGTTATATCTTCAATGGTTGTGGCGATATCGAGACTGACAATTTCGGCAGCAGGGGTCATAATTTCTACCGCACGTGTTTCTCGAAGATCAAAGATGGCGGAGATCATCTGCTCTTCAAGATTGCCGATGAGGCCCTGCTCTTCCCCTTCCTCTAGAAGATCCTGTATCTCGCTTTCCAGGGCTTCCTTGGTCTCCGGTCCTCTGCCGAATCGGGCATACTCAAGAATTCGCTGCAATATACCTTTGGTCGACGGGGGTTCCGAAGTTTCGTTGGAATGCTCGTTTGTCATCATTTTCAAAAAACGCTCACCGTGTAAATTACATACGTCCTGCACACACATACTGCATCTGTTTTCAAGGACACTATCAGGCCTGAGTAGTCAGGTTTAAGCAGGTTTAAGTAATCAGGTTTACCCTGTTGAGTAATTCTTTTTGCACAGTACGATCATTTATAAAAATTTGCAAGAAAAGCGCTTCTCCCCATCCAGAAACAAACGTTTACGTAAGTTACCAATTCTAACACCTTATTTCCCCCAGGCTTCTTAAACCACTCCATTCGATCGTCGCCAATATTGCCGCATTCTATATAAAATCAAAATGTTGGAGATTATATTATTTTTTACTCTTTAATAATTCCAATGCCATGACTATACTGTCAGTTTCGAAATACATGTAGACTTCGGACACCCGTCGATCTCAGCTTGCCGGTGGTTCGTCATACTTCTTGCCATATTGTCAACAAACGAGGAAAAACTTGAAAGACAAGGTTCTCATAGCCAATCGAGGTGAAATAGCAGTCAGAATAATGAACGCCTGCAAAGATCTCGGTCTCGACTATGTGGTCATCTATACCGATGCAGACAAGGATTCCGAACATGTCTGCCAAAACATCACCAGTGGTGCAGGCCAGAATGCCTGGCAGGTCGCCAGTTACACCGAACCCAATGACATCTTCGCCGTAGCCGATCACACACAGTGCACAGCCATTCACCCCGGATACGGATTCTTTTCCGAGGATTTCCGCTTTGCCCGCCGGGCAGCCATCCGCGACCGCGCCCTGACATTCATTGGCCCGAGCTGGAACGTCATCCGCGATCTCGGTGACAAAATCAACACCAAGCGTGTCGCCAACACCCTCGGCATTCCCACCATTCCCGGTACCGACGCCCCTATCTACAACGAAATGGAAGCCGAAGAAATCGCCCAGCACCTGCTCGACACACAGGCCCGGGAGGGTATTGAAGATCCCTCCATTCTGATCAAGGCGGCGGCGGGCGGCGGTGGTATGGGAATTGAAGAAGTCTACGAAATTGAGCAGTTTCGCAGGGTCTACCGTCAGCTGCAGAATTATGCCAAACGACAGTTCGGTGACGGCGGCGTCTTGATTGAGCAATGTCTTCGAGATTACAACCACCTGGAGGTCCAGCTTGTGTGCTCGCACCACGGCGAACGCGTCCACTTCAGTTCAAGAAACTGCACCATCCAGTCCACCGGCCGCCAGAAGCGCATCGAGGCCGCTCCAGGGTTTCATGGTTCCTGCTTTGAGTACACTTTTGACGAATCCGAGGTCCTCAGGCAGATCGAGGAATACTCCCTGTGCCTTGCCGCACATGTTAACTACGACAACGTCGGCACCTGGGAATGGATCGTATCCCGTTCGGGAAACCCCTATCTTCTCGAGGTCAACACCCGCATTCAGGTGGAAAACGACATCTCCGCCCGTATCAGCTACCTCAACGGCAGCCAGCCCAACCTCATTCGCGAACAGATCCGCCTCGCCCTTGGCGAAAAATTGGGGTACAGCCAAAACGATATCGAATTCAAGGGCGCCGCCATTGAGCTTCGCATCGTCGCAGAGGATACCAGACGCGGTTTCGCCCCGTGGATAGGCACCATCTCCCGATTTAAATTTCCCCAGCACCCCTGGTCGGTTGTGTACACCCATGTGCCCTTTGACAGACCCTACACCATCCCCAGTGACTATGATCCCAACCTGGCTCTGGCGCTGGTCTGGGGAGAAAACGTGGAGGAAGCCAAAAAACGGGCCGCCAAAATTTTAAAAGAAATTGACATTCGCGGCAAGGACTCCAGTGGTGGTAAGATCGTTACCAACCTTGCCTACCTCAAAGAAAACCTGCATCGCCTGTTAACCTTTTAACAGCATGGATACGTCTATTGCCGGCCATTCATGCCGCCGGGGCACAACCGGCAACGAGGGTTCCAGCTTCAACGGAACCGTTACAGCCTGACACTCCCTGGAAAGAGGCCGCAACAGCGAGATACAATTATAATGAATGAACAACACAAGAGACTGCTCAAGATTGAAGAGCGCATAAACTACCTCATCCAGATCAAGGATTTCTCCAATTGGGGTAACCTCGACGGTTTTAAGAAAAACTGCGAAAAACTCAAACACAGTGTCTACGATCTCACCGAGGAACAGCTTAAGTTCGAAATTCGTAAACTCGATGAATCTATCAGTTTTCTCGAAGAACGTGCCGAAGAGCAACTGACCCCCATGGAACGGGTGCGCATCGTCCGCACTCCGCAACGCTTCAGCCTTAAGGATATTCTTGAAAACGTCTACGAGGACTATACCGAACTTGGCGGTGAAGATGATGCCAATGTTGACCCGGCCATGATCTGCGCCAAAGCGACCATTGCCAGGCGCATAAAAAACAAGCCGTACACTGCCTCGGTCATGGTGATCGGCCAGGAAACCGGCCACGGTGAAGAATTTCGTAACGGTGGCTCCTGCCGGCCCGAGGGCAACGCCAAGGCTCTGCGCTATATGGAGGTTGCCGAAACCGAAGGCATTCCCATCCATTTTTACATTTTTACTCCCGGATCCTACCCGGTCGAGGAATATCCCGGCGCCGCCCAGCAGATCGCCCGCAATATATACGGCATGGCCAAGCTTCAGGTTCCGATGATCTCTTTCATCTCCGAAGGTGGCTCGGGGGGCGCCGAAGCCATCGGCCTGTCCGACTATCGGCTCATGGCCAGCCACGGCTATTATTCGGTCATCTCTCCTGAAGGTGCCGCCGCCATTGAAGGACGTGTCAGAGAAGGCGAAAAGGTGCCGCGCGAACTCATTGAGGTCTGCGCCGACCGTCTGCGCCTCACCGCCGAGGACAACATACAACTCGGCACCATCGACAAAGTGGTTGATGAACCTCCACTGGGCGCCAGGCAGGATGATTTTTCTTTTTTCTCCAAGCTTCGCACCGAAATCCTCAGTGCCACGGACAAAGTCGTCCTCGAAACCAAAAGCTTCCGCACCTTTCGCAGCAGCGAGATAATGCGCAAGAAATCAGAGACACAGGAACTCCAGGTTGAAGTTCCGTGGGACCTCGACCCGGATGAAGTCAAAAAGCTGCTCAAAATACGCTCGAAAAAGTATCGTGATATGGGCTTGAGCGGGTTCAGCGGCCGACAGAGTGAATCCGAGTACATGTACAACAAGTTCAGGATAAAGACGGAAAAGGTCTACTACAACCTGCGCTATGATGTTTTGAAAAGCCGGAAAAAACAAATGCAAAAAGCGCTCAAGGAAGTCTCCGGCGAAGGTTCCGTCATGCTGAAACGCATCGTCGAACCGGTCAATGCCGTCCTTGACTACTGGGATCGCAAAAGTGAAAAGAAAGCACCCCGGCTCCTGCCCCAGCCCGATTCAACCAAAATAGCCGGCCCCACGCTCAAGGATCCTCTTGAACTGACCGACACCTATACCAGTCCACTTGCCAACGAAGACCGTACGGTAACCTGCCCCAACCATGAAAAGCATAGCTGCAAGGATCTCTGGATTCCTGACCTTTATGGCGAATTCGCCGGCGTCTGTGAAAACTGCGGACACCATTTCCCTCTGGAACACCAGTGGTATCTTGAAAACGTTTTTGATCCCGGATCAATACGCTTTTTCAACTCACAGATCACCTCACACAACCCTTTGAGGTACACCGGTTTCTCCGAAAGACTCCAACTCGCCAAAGATAAAACCGGTCGGAATGCGGGCAATATGACATTTACCGCCGATGTTGACGGCATACAGGTGGTCACCTCCATGCTGTATTCGGATTTTCGCAACGGCACCGTGGGATCGGCCGAAGGAGAGAAATTCGTCAAAGCCTGCAAAATTGCCAAACGGCAAAAGAAACCGCTGCTGGCGTATGTCCACAGTACCAGTGGTATCCGCATCCAGGAGGGAACCCTGGGCGTTATTCAGATGCCCAAGTGCACCATGGCTGTGCGAGAATATATAGATGCCGGCGGGCTCTATATAGTTGTCTATGATAATAATTCCTATGCCGGCCCGGTTGCCTCCTTTCTTGGCTGTTCACCATATCAGTTCGCCATTCGATCGAGCCGTATCGGCTTTGCGGGGCCGCGCGTCATACGGGAAACCACCGGTATAGACATCCCCCCCGATTATCATTTGGCACGCAATGCCCTCAAGCGTGGGCACATTCAAGGCCTCTGGGACCGCCGTGAATTTCGCCGCAATCTCCACAAGGCACTGCAGACCATGGGCAGCCCAAGTCTTTATTATCGTTAACGGTTTTCAAATACCCCGGTGAACCAAACAAAACGCTGATTTCCCGTACGTAGCCACTACAGGTAGCCACGACAGGCAGCCACGACAGGCGGACATTAACCACAGGATAAGGTTGTGCCATTCGACAACAATGATCAGTCAGCACCGCAATTCCTTGAACCGGAACTGCACTTTCTCCACGAAGGCGGATCTGCCGGCGAACCCGGTTCTAACCCCAATTCCGAAGATACAGTTTCCCTTGTACAGCTGGTCCGCAAGAAAGACATCCTTGCCGATTTTCCAAATTATGTCCGCCTTAAAAACAAAGGATTCCTGCCGTCTCCCCTGGAGGCGGGCGAAAACGTCATACTGGACGCGGAGGCGCACCGGCTTATTGCCGATGCAACCGGCTATCCTCGGATCCGTTTCATTGACCAGGGGGATGATCCGCCCCTTCTGCAAATCACCATACAACCGTTTGTCAAGATCTCCCACAACCGCATGCAGGCAAATCTGGTACTGCAGCCTCAGCCGGGCGGTGCTCCTCCACTGCCGGCCGCAAGCCTTGATGCGATAGTAGCAGAGGCCGGGGTCATTGCCGGAATCAACCAGCAGGCCATGGACAAGGCCCGGTGGATCATTGACCACGGCTGTGATGATTTTGAGGAAATTCTCATTGCCAGCGGCAGCTTTCCAGGAGAAGGTAAAGACGCCGAAGTCCATTTTGAGCTCGAAATAGGGCCGCTGGCCGGTCACTTACTCGATGACGGCACCATCGATTTCAGAGATCGTAGGATCATGGTGGGCGTTTCGGCGGGACAACACATCGCTACCAAAATCCCGGCTGTACAGGGGGAGCCCGGCTATAATGTTCTGGGGGTGGAAATTGAACCAAAATCGGGCAGGGACATCACAATCAAGGTAAGCGGTGAAGCACAATTTCTCCCCCGGGAAAACCGGGTAATCGCTACCAGCGACGGCGCCATGAGCGTAGTCAACTTCAACACCATCAACGTCGCCGCCAAAACCGTCATCAAAGGCGACGTCGACTACTCCACCGGCAACATCGCCTCAGAAGGCAGTGTAGCCATACAGGGAGACATTCACCCCGGATTTACAGTAGAGGTGGGCGGTGATCTCAAAATCGGCGGCGCGGTATCAGGTGCGCAAATCCAGAGTGGCGGGAATCTCGTCATTACAGGGGGAATCACCGGAAAATCGACGACCATAGGGGCCGGCGGCGATATAAACATCAACTTCATAGAACGGGGCACCGTAAAGTCGGGAGGTTTGGTCGTCGTCCGTAAACAATGCTATTACAGCTCGGTGGAGGCGGCAACCGACATCCGCTGCCATCGTCAGTCCACCATCCTGGGCGGCCGGATTCTCGCAAGCAGCAGCCTGAGCGTTGGCAACGTTGGGACAGAAAACTGTACCCCGGCTGTTCTCGGGGCCGGCATCGATCCGGGAAGATACCTGCTCTATGGCCAATTGAAAAAGGAGTACAGCAAGCAGCAGGAAGAGATTATCCAGGCCCTGCAGCTCCACGGCAAGGGAGGTCGCCCCAAAAAAATCCGCAGGATGGAAGAAACCGCCGAAGCTACAAAGATGCAACTTCTGACCCTCAACCTCATTCCGGGAACAGGGCTCTACTCCCGCATCGGCCAGGGCAACAATCGCGAAGAGCTTGAAGAGGAGGATCCTCTCTACCTGCAGGGAGTCAACATCGAGAATGTACGTATCGAGGTGCATGGCATGATATATGCCGGTACGACGCTGCTGCTCGGCAACCGCTCAATCACCTTGTCCCAAAATATAGAAAAACGCAAGTACCGCCTCAGCAAGAACCTCAAACGCATCATGGCGTTACCGCTGTAGATCCGTGCCGGCATCGCCGCTTGTCCCTCAAATACCAAGACAGTTATCAACACGATAGAAAATAGATGTACACCAGCGACGCGTGGCCAGCGCTCCCATTCCCCAGAAATCAAGGCACTTGAAGTTTTGGCTGTATAATAGCTCGTACCCTTCTCGATATTCTTCCCGGTCACTGTTATCCCAGATAATGACTCCGCCTGGGCGCAGCGATTCAAGGCTGTTTTTGACACAGTTGACCCTGTCCCGGCCATCGATCATCACAATATCGAACATATTTTTATAGTTGCTGATCTCCAGAACATACTCTTGGCTGCCCCCCTTGGCCCGACGCAAAAGGTAGGTGGTGTTTGCCGGGATCCTGGAAGAAAAAGAGGCATACCACTCTTTGTCATGTTCACAACTGACAAGGCTATTGACACGTGCACTCCACCAGAAAGTAGAGTTACCGCTGCCATATTCAAAAACAGTCATATCGGCGGACAGCCTGCCCTCGACAAAATCCAGGGCTGGATAGGTGATCCATGGAATGGGATTGCCCCGGGCATCCACCGCCTCCTTCTCCGCCATGGACTCGAGCCAGCCGGATTTAAGCAGATAGCCGGGTGCATCGACAAAAGCGGCCAGTAGCTTCTCAATGGTTTCTTTTTCCAACTCCGCTCTCTCCCATATATCTGATCAGCTTTATTTATGTGATGTAACAGCCAGCTTCACCCCAAGCATAAGCAACGCCCCACCCATCACCCGTTCAAACCAGTGCCCGACTCTACCAAAAAGACTCCGGATCCGGCAATGGCCAAAGAGCAGCGATATTCCGGAAAACCATATTGCAGTGGCGCACGCCATATAGACACCATAACCAAACTGGACGGTGAGAGGGGTCTGCGGAGCAATAACCACGGTAAATAAAGAGAGAAAAAACAAGGTTGCCTTGGGATTAAGGCCATTGGTGAGAAAGCCGGTCCAGTAAGCCCTTGTGGGCGATGGGGTCTTCTTTATCCCTTCACTGTAATAGTGTGCCGAAGCGGGCTGCGTGCGCAGTGCTTTCCAGCCGATAAAGACAAGGTAGGCTGCACCCATATACTTCATCACCGTGAACGCTACAAGAGACTGCGAGACTACCACACCAATGCCGAGGAGAGAATAGAGCACATGAAGAAAGATACCGGTGCCGACACCAAGGCTCGTCCACAGAGCCGTCACCCTGCCGTGGCTTACGCTTTGCTTGACAACCACGGCGAAATCCGGCCCCGGACTAGCCACAGCCAGAAGATGAAAAAATGCGATTGTCGCAAACTGTGAGATATACTGCATTTCCAATTTTTACCCCACCCTCAATTTTAACCCCACTCTCTATGGCAGCCGATTACATGGCAGTCGATTACACATGCGCCTCATTCTGCATAAAAAGAGGGGATGCATACATATGCCATCTCCGAAAACATGCATCACTGGTTACCACATCGGCATCAATTTCTCATGGATTTTTTCGACAAGAAAGGGACGGCAGAAAAGGGATTAGTACAAGAAAAGGTTTACAGGGATAAGCTCAGCTGAAAAATATAATTCTGTCCCCTTTTACTTCTTTTTACTTCTTCTTGCAATTTTATTTTCAGGCATAATTACGATTATTTGCAGGGTTTATCAAATCCGCTGAAGCGTTTGGTTTGCTGATCACACCATCATTTATACAATTTTCGATCAAGCCGTTTTTTTTGTTTTTATCAGTTTTGGTGAGTAAGACACCATTTTCCTGTTCGATTTTTCTTGTTTTTCTTTCAAATCCTGAGCGATTTTCTTCAGATCGAAATTAAATCGAGCTGCATGTTTTTGTCGTGCGGCTCTTACTTCTTCGACAATTGGGTCTTCAAACATGACTAATCCTCCATGAACTCCGCAGGTGTACAAATGACAGGGCATTGGTATCCTTTATTCTCTACTATTTCTTCAATTTTGTGCCGACGGATTGCGTTGGCGAGATGTTTACAATTCCATGTTAAAAGAAAATCAATTCCATTAACAGCACAAATGGCAATATGCAATGCATCTTCACCAAATTGTTGCGGAACTGCTCCTTATAATACAAGAGACTCTGCTAATACTACAGATTCACCTGAAATCGTAAGCGAATCAATATCATCCAAATAATCAATTCTTTTTTGGGCTACTTTCGGATCACCTTCACCGGCTTCTTGAAATACTAACTCAGAGACTACCAAATCGAAGGAATTACGACGCTGTTCCCACCATTCTTGTGTTAATACCTGCCGACCGGCAACAATAGTATTGTTGCTGAGTCTTGCCGCAAGATAGCTTATAATTGTCGTTTCAATATATACTTTTTGTCTCATAGCATTATAACCAATTTTGACCAGTCATTTTCCAGCGAACGATTAAATCAGCGGCCCGCCCTTTGGGTCCGCTGGATTTATTGGTTCGGAGATTTCATGCCGCTTTCCGATATTGAGTAACTTCCATTTGACGATGGTTATTTCTCGCCTCTTCCACAATATGCTCAATATTGGCAGCTACCTCATCAGAAAGCCATTCATTTCCGCACAAAGAACAGACGGTTGCGGGCAGTTTGCTTTTTATTATCTGATTTATGCGATTTGAAGGCACATTTATATCTCTGGCTAATTGAGTTTGAGATATCTCCATTGGCTTAAGAAATTCTTCCAGAAGAATGTCGCCTGGTGTTATTGGAGATAGTTTTTTAGCCATTATATTCACCTCAATGATAATCTACATTATCCTCACTACTCCAGATCATGCCTGAATGAAAGGGATGTATAGGGAAGCTGGAAATAGCGCAGCACCGTGGCTGTCTTTTTCCAGGAATGGCGCTGGAACAGATCGGTGAGATTAAGCCCGATTCCCAGATAAATATTACGTTCCTTATTTTTCGTATGGTTATCGAAATTTCTGGTATAATAGCCAAGATGAACCTCCAGATGGCGCCACGGGGTGTTTCTGACAGACTCAAATCCATTGAGCTTGAGAGCTAGCAGATATTTCGAATTTTCATAATCGGTAAAGACATCCATTTTATCGAAGGAAAAATCGTACTCCACTCGAAAATCAATCTTTTCCGCCAGATCATCATTGCCGGCAAGCACATAGCCAAGCAGCGCTCCCACACCATTGGCAAGCAGATCTTCGGTGGAAAAGCCAAAATTACTGAAGGAATCGCCAAATTCCATATAACTCAAAGTGGCAAAGGAAGAAAAGGCTCCATAGAGAGCAGCATTTTGCTGGTTGAATCCCCAGTGTTGGTACAATGCCGATAAGGCATGAGAAAAAACATAGGTAGTGTAGGCATGCCCCAGTTTGTCGGCTCCACCACTGTCGGTTTCCGAACCAAACCAACCTTCCGATTGGGCATGGGGTGACCTGCTGAAATAGTCCCATTCTAGAACTCCCCAGAGCGTAATCATGGAGGTGCCGACAAGAGTCGTCTGCACAAGGTGTTTCCGTCGCTCATTCCCTGACAACAATGCCATGCTGTCTTCTGCACCATGCATCCGGGATGCACCAGTAAACAGCCACACAATGACGACGAAAAGGGTGACAAGAGTCATTCGGAGCTGCATCGTCGTACCCTCGCTATTATTGAGACCTGGTTCTCAAAACCACAACCCTGTTGGTAGTATATGATATACGCCGAAGCAATGTCAAAACCCGGCAACCCTGAAGTATGTCCTTTCGTCAATTCAGGCATCCCCGCGCCGGAGCCATATTTCGATTTCTTCTTTTGAAAGCATGGAGTAAACTGACATTTTTGATATTTCCACAACATATTTCTACAACATATTTTCACAACTATTATACATCAGGAGAAACACCATGCTCAAAGACGGACAGAAAGGAGTCATCATGCAACGGGATAAAAAGACCTACGCCATTGCCCCGCATATACCCTGTGGGTTGGTAACCCCCGATATGCTCGAGAAATTTGCCCACGTTGCGAGAAAATACAATACAGCCGGTCTCAAAATCACCAGTGCCGCCCGAATTGCCATTCTCGGCATCAAGGAGGAAGACATCGACAGCATCTGGAACGATCTGGGCTTCGACATGGGACACGCCGTCGGTCTCTGCGTGCGCAGCGTCAAGGTTTGCCCGGGAACACAGTTCTGCCGTCTGGCCAAACAGGACAGCATTGCCATGGGCACGAAACTGGATGCGACCTACCACGGCATGCCCATGCCGAGCAAAATGAAAATGGCGGTGAGCGGCTGTAAAATTCAGTGCGGTGAAAACTGCATCAAAGATCTCTCCCTCTACGGCACGGAAACGGGCTGGACAGTGCTGGTCGGCGGCATGGGAGGCATCAAGCCGCGGCTTGCGGAAGTCCTCGCCGAAGATCTCCCGGAACAACAGGCAATCGAGGTGCTGGAAAGAACCATTGCCTATTACCGGGAAAACTCCAAACGGACACGTATCGGCTCCATGCTGGACAAAATCGGTATCGAGGTGCTGCGCCAAGCCGTGGTCAATCCATGATCACAGGGCACAGTTATTGCGTTATGCTTTATTATTTAGTAAGATAAAACATCTTGGCTTGAAGGTATGTCCACGCTCTTCAACAGCCTTTTTTTGCTGCCTTCTTTTGGCGCCAACGTCGCTTTTTCATGCCGGGTACTGCTTCAATACTCTGCACTGCCTGGTACAGCCCATAACGGGGCATCCTAGGGAAGTGGATGCAAGCTTTGAATCGTAACGATCCTTTAGCTTATTTCCACACAGTTACAGGGTACTTTCCAGTACAGTAGCTGCCCAATGCCCCACCACATCAGTAACCACAACACAAGGAGAAGATCCATGAAAAAGAGTTTGATGGTAGCAGCAGCAGCAATGTTCGGTTTTGCCACCACCTTCGGTGCCGTACCGGAGGCAAGTGCTCAGCAGTTTGTCACCATCGGAACCGGCGGTGTCACGGGCGTTTATTACCCAACGGGCGGTGCTATCTGCCGTCTGGTCAACAAGGGCAAGAAGGATCACGGTATCCGCTGCTCGGTTGAGTCCACCGGCGGTTCGGTCTACAACCTCAACGCCATTGCAAACGGCGAGCTGGACATGGGCGTCTGCCAGTCCGACTGGCAATACCATGCCTACCACGGTACCGCCAGGTTCAAAGATGCAGGGGCCAACAAGGATCTGCGCGCCGTTTTTTCCGTCCATCCCGAGCCCTTCACCGTTGTCGCCCGTGCTGACTCCGGCATCAAGGATTTTGATGACCTCAAGGGCAAACGCATCAACATCGGCAATCCCGGTTCCGGCCAGCGCGGCACCATGGAAGTCGTCATGGAAAAGAAAGGCTGGACCAATGATGATTTCAAACTGGCCTCGGAGCTCAAGTCGGCGGAGCAGTCCGCGGCACTGTGCGACAACAAGGTCGACGCCATGGTCTTCACCGTCGGCCATCCCAGCGGGTCCATCAAGGAAGCCACCACATCCTGTGATTCCATCCTGGTCAATGTCAATGATGCCGATATCAAGGAACTGGTCGCCGCAAAGGATTACTACCGCATGGCCACCATCCCCGGCGGCATGTACCGCGGCAATCCTGAAGACACCACCACCTTCGGCGTAGGCGCCACCTTCGTCTCCTCCGCCAAGGTCTCCGAAAAGGTTATCTACAACGTCGTCAAGGCGGTTTTCGAGGACTTCAAGCAGTTCAGGAAACTCCATCCGGCATTCTCCATTCTCAAAAAAGAAGAGATGATCACTGACGGTCTCTCAGCTCCGCTGCATCGCGGCGCCAAGAAGTACTATGAGGAGGCCGGTCTGCTGTAGCCACTATCCCGCAGTCGTTTCTGCTGATATTGTCTACGCAGCAGCACTCTGTATACTCCGGGGAAATCTCCCCGGAGTATTACGCAGTACCCCAGATTCAACCTCGATGGATGAAGCACCCCCGATACCACGGACCTCTTTTTGCAGGGAGGCGACAATCACGGATACATTCAAGGGAGATTGAGCACGATGAGCAAGCCCAGTGATACCGAACTGTCTGGAGATCAGATTCATGACATGCTCGCCCAGGCGGATACCGGCGGGCGCCATCCCACCGGCAGCTTCCCCCGGATGGTACTGTTTTACATCCCCCTTGCCTGGACGTTGTTCCAGCTGTGGTATGCCTCGCCGCTGCCCTATATGTTCAATATTTTCGTGCTCAACTCCTCCGAGGCGCGCTCCATCCATCTGGCTTTTGCCATCTTTTTGGCCTATACCGCCTTTCCCACCCTGAAATCATCGCCCAAGGACTACATTCCCCTGCAGGACTGGATCGTCGCTTTGATCGCAGCTTTTTGCGCGGGCTATCTCTTTCTCTTCTACAACGAGCTCTCCGGTCGTCCCGGCAATCCCACCACCCTGGATCTGGTGGTGGCGGTCACCGGCCTGATCCTTCTGCTCGAAGCTACACGCCGGGCCCTGGGGCCGCCGCTTATGGTTGTGGCCACGGTATTTATCATCTACACCTTCGCCGGTGCCTATATGCCCAATGTCATCGCCCATAAGGGCGCCAGCCTGGTCAAAGGCATGTCGCATTACTGGCTCACCACAGAGGGTGTCTACGGTGTCGCCCTGGGGGTTTCCACCTCCATGGTCTTTATGTTCGTGCTGTTCGGCTCCCTGCTCGAATCGGCCGGCGCCGGCAACTATTTCATCCGGACCGCCTTCGCCGGACTGGGCCACCTGCGCGGCGGTCCGGCCAAGGCAGCGGTACTCTCCTCGGCCATGACCGGGCTTGTGTCCGGATCCTCCATCGCCAACGTGGTCACCACCGGAACCTTTACCATCCCGCTGATGCGCAAGGTTGGTTTTCCCGCGGAAAAGGCTGGCGCAGTCGAGGTGGCTTCTTCCACCAACGGCCAGCTCACGCCGCCGGTCATGGGGGCCGCCGCCTTTCTCATGGTGGAGTATGTTGGGATCTCATATGTCGAGGTGATCAAACACGCCTTTCTACCGGCGGTGATTTCCTATATCGCCCTGATCTATATCGTCCATCTTGAGGCCTGCAAACTCAATCTTCAGGGGATGACACGAAAAAAGACCAACACTCTGAGTCGCAACCTGCTCAACTTTTTAATGACCATCGGCTTTCTCATCATCATCGGCGGTGCCACCTATTACGGCCTTGGCTGGATCAAGATGGTGGCAGGTGATGCTACACTGCCCGTCGTCACCGTCCTGCTGGCCATCACCTATGTCGCGCTTATTTATGTCGCCACCAAGGTCCCCGAGCTCGAGCTGACCACGGAGATCACCGAACTACCGCCCCTGGGAGCCACCGCCCAGGCCGGCTATTACTTTCTTCTGCCCATTGTGGTGCTGATGTGGTGCCTTACGGTGGAACGGCTGTCGCCGTCATTGTCAGCCTTCTGGGCCACCGTTTTGATGCTTTTCATCGTCACCACCCAGCGTCCGCTCAAGGGGTTTTTCCGCAAGGCCGGTGGTGCTGAATTTTCCACCAAGCAGGGACTGCTCGATCTCATAACGGGCCTGGTCTCGGGAGCCCGCAACATGATCGGCATCGGCGTGGCCACCGCCGCCGCCGGTATCGTGGTAGGTACCGTCACCCTGACCGGCATCGGCCTGGTCATGACCCAATTCGTCGAGTTGATTTCCGGCGGCAACCTGCTGCTTATCCTGTTGTTCACCGCCATTATCAGCCTGTTGCTGGGCATGGGATTGCCCACCACCGCCAATTACATTGTGGTCTCCACCCTGATGGCGCCGGTCATCGTCAACCTTGGCGCCGAAAACGGTCTCATCGTGCCCCTTATAGCAGTTCATCTCTTTGTCTTCTACTTCGGCATCCTGGCCGACGACACGCCGCCGGTGGGCCTGGCCGCCTTTGCCGCGGCCGGTATCTCGGGTGGCGACCCGATACGCACCGGTATCCAGGGATTTGGCTACGATATCCGCACCGCCATTCTGCCCTTTATCTTTATCTTCAACAATGAGATTTTGCTCATCGGCATCGAAAACTGGCTCCATCTCGTCGTGGTCGTAGCCGCGGCCGTTTCCGCCATGCTGATCTTTGCCGCGGCCACCCAGCGATATATGCTCACCCACAATAAGGTCTGGGAGTCCCTGGCCATGCTCTTTATCGCTTTTCTCCTGTTACGCCCCGGCTATTTCTGGGATAAAGTCTATCCGCCCATGCTGGAGCTACCGGCCACCGAACTTGCCACCATCGTCGGTGAAATGGAGCCCGGTTCCCGGCTGCGCCTTAAGGTGGAGGGTTTGGATTTCCACGGCAATGAGTATAGCAAAACGCTGATGCTGTCCGTGGGAGATGAACCCACCGGCAAAAAGCGCATCGCCGCCATCGGTTTTGAAACCCGGGTGGAGGGCACAAAAGTCATCGTTGACAACGTCGCCTTTGCGGGCCCTGCTCAACGAGCAGGCATAGACTTTGACCAGGAGGTTGTCAGCATTCAGACGGCTGCTCCGCGTCCGCCCAAACAGCTGATGTTTATTCCAGCTGTTGTGTTTTTTGTGATAATCTACCGACTGCAGCTTGGCAGGAGCAAAAAGGAAGCACTCACATCACAACCTTCATAACCACGGAGCGCACCAGGGAGACACCATGTTGAAAAAAATTCTTGTTCCCATCGCCTTTTCCAAATACTCCGAGGGCATTATCACCTATGCCGCCGACCTGGCCCGGCCCTTTGCCGCCAGGCTGCTCATCGTCAACGTCGTCGACCAGCGCGATATAGAGGCGGTTGAGCGTATTTCCAGTTATGGCTACAAGGTCGATGCCAATCACTATATAACCACCATTCAGCACGAGCGTAGTACTCAGCTCGAAAAGTTGCTGAGCGCAGTGGATATCGATGCGTCACTCTATGAATACCGCTTTCTTGCCGGTGATCCGACAACCGAGCTTTTAAAACTGGTGCTTACGGAAGAGGTTGACATGGTGGTGATGGGCAGCAAGGCCAAGGAGTTGCGCCATATCTTCACCGGGTCCGTGGCCGAGAGAATGTTTCGCCGGTCTCCCGTGGCCATTGTCTCCTATCGCAGCCCCGGTACCGCCCGCGAGTTGAAGAAGAAATTTGCTAAAGAACTGAAAAGTTAATCATTATTTTCTTCGCTCGTCATGTACTGCCCGCATACAACACCTCCATTTGTGTTTTGGACTATTCTGCTGCTATAATAATGATACAATTCCCCTCTGGTAAATTGTATTTTTTTTTGGTATACAATGCTTGTCGGTGCCGTGCATCGCCGCGGTACTTGACAGGGCAACGTCGCAGATGAAAAAACACCGCATTGCAGCTGCGTTCATGTGCTTTTTTACTCATCCATTACTTTCAGGCACACGACTTGCGAACTGCTGCACAACTACATTCCGGCCCATCGCATCAACACCGCCAAACCTGCGTCACGGAAGTTCACATGATGCGTTTTGACACAACGGCGCGAATGGGCCTGCACTACAAGGGATACTTGGATCCCCGAAGAGCGCTAACCAAAGAGGAGAGGCATGGCCAAGCAAAAATTGAAAGAGCTGGTGATCAACAGGGACTGGTGCAAGGGATGCGGCATTTGCGTCAAGTATTGTCCAACCCAGGTCCTGGAACTCGACAGCATGGATAAATCAACGGCCGTTCGGCCGGACGATTGTATCTGTTGCAAAATGTGTGAATTACGGTGTCCCGATCTTGCCATCGAGGTCATCACGGAACAGGAAGAGGACAATGGAAAATAATATTCGATTTGTACAAGGCAACGAAGCCTGTGTCGAAGGGGCACTCTACGCCGGACTTAACTTTTATGCCGGCTACCCCATCACACCTTCCACGGAAATCGCCGAAGCACTTTCCGGACGACTGCCGCAGCTGGGGGGCAAATTTATTCAGATGGAGGACGAAATCGCCTCGATGTGCGCCATCATCGGGGCCTCACTCACCGGCCACAAGGTAATGACCGCCACCAGCGGTCCCGGCTTCTCCTTGAAGCAGGAGGCTATAGGCTATGCCTGCATGACCGAGATCCCCTGCGTCATTGCCAATGTTCAGCGCGGCGGACCATCCACCGGCAACCCCACCCATGTAAGCCAGGGAGATGTCAACCAGGCCCGTTGGGGGACGCATGGTGATCATGGCATCATTGCCCTGACGGCCTCCAACCATCAGGATATCTTCAGTATCACCGTTGATGCCTTCAACATGGCTGAAACCTACCGCACACCCGTCATTCTTTTACTCGATGAAGCCATCGGCCATCTTCGTGAAAAATTAGAGATCCCCGAACACGGCAGCCAGCCCATCGTCGACCGGCTGCGAACTTCGCTGGGTAAGGGTGTTGACTATCATCCGTATCTGGCCAGAGAGGACGGCCGGCTGCCGATGTCTGACTTCGGCGATGTCCACAGATACAACGTCACCGGACTATTTCATGACATGTGGGGCTTTCCTTCGAACAATCCCACGGTGGTCTATGAACTGCTGCATCATCTCGTCGACAAGATCGACAATAATATCCAAGCCATAACCCGTTTCAAAGAGCATTTTCTCGATGATGCCGACTTCATTATGGTCTCCTATGGCTCCTCGGTCAGATCAGCCATACACCTTGCCAAACAGCGACGTAAGCGAGGTGAAAAAATCGGCGTTCTCGAGCTCCAGTCGATCTGGCCCTTTCCCAGTGCCATGGTTCGCGAAAAATGTAGTCGCGCCAAGGCGGTAGTGGTGGTGGAGATGAATATGGGACAGATTATGGCCCAGGTGAAAAGCAGTGTCGATAAGCCGGAAAATGTCTATCTTGCCAACAGGATCGACGGCAAACTTATCACACCCACAGACATAAAACAGCTCCTGAGGGTTATCCAGGGGAGAGGAGTATAACATGGCTCTAAAAGATTACTTACGGGAACGGTTCTTTCCGCATATGTGGTGCCCCGGCTGCGGCCACGGCATAGTTCTCAACTCTTTAATACGGGCAATTGAGGAGTTGGAGCTGGACAAAAACGACATTGTCATAACTTCCGGTATCGGCTGTTCCGCCAGAATTTCCGGCTATGTCGACTTTCACTCGCTGCATACCCTGCACGGCAGGGCACTGGCTTTTGCCACCGGCGTCAAACTCTCCAAACCGTCGCTCAACCTCATCGTCCCCATGGGGGACGGCGATGCCCTTGCCATCGGCGGCAACCACTTTATTCACGCGGCCAGAAGAAATATCAATATCACCGCCATTGTCATGAACAACCGCATCTACGGCATGACCGGCGGCCAGTTCTCGCCACTGTCCGGTTGTGACAAGAAAGCCACCACGGCACCGTACCTGACCATCGATCAGGAGTTTGACGTGGTCAAATTAGCCAGTGCCTCAGGCGCATCTTTTGTTGCCAGATCAACGACCTACCATGCCAAAGAGGCCACGCAGTATCTCAAAAAGGCCATCCGGCACAAGGGGTTCTCGGTGGTGGAGATCCTCTCCCAGTGTCCGACCCACTACGGCCGCAAAAACAAAGAAGGAGAGGCGCCCGACATGCTGGAGCTCTACAAGGAAACCACCGGGAAACTTGGTTCCAAGGCCTTGGAGAAAAATCCCGATCTCATCCCCCGGGGTATATTCGTTGAGGAAGAGCGCAAAGAGTACTGCGAAGAATATGACAAACTGGTGGAAAAAGCCATGGGAGGTGCACGATGAAACGAACACGGCTTGTTTTTTCCGGCTCCGGCGGCCAGGGCGTCATTACCGCGGCCATTATTCTGGCCGAAGCCGCCGTCATCCATGAGGGCATGAATGCCACGCAGTCGCAGAGTTACGGCGCCGCCGCCCGAGGCGGGGCGACACGCAGCGACATCATCCTCAGTTACGATGAAATCGATTTTCCCGGTGTCATCCAGCCAAACATTCTGGTCTGTCTGACCCAGGAAGCGTATAACTCATTTGCCCCCATCATCAGGCCCGGCGGTTCACTGTTGACCGACTCCCGCTTTGTCGAGCAGGCCACCAAGGTTGATGCCCGGCAACTTGAACTGCCCATGTATGAGCAGGTCATGGAGCAGATTGGTAAGCCCATCGTCTTCAACATCTGCGTACTCGGCGCCCTGGTAGGATTGACCGGCCTGATAAAACCTGATTCTCTGCTTAAAACAATCAAGGCCAGGGTACCAAGGGATTTTATCGAAATGAACACCCAGGCCTGTGAACTCGGTATCGCCATGGGTGCTGACTACTCCATGCGATAAAGCACCACATCTCGTGCCTTTGCAAGGCTCGGCTCCAGAGAGGACAAGGGGCCTTACCAAAGGCAGCTGATTCAAGTGCCCGTGCCCCCGGAAAGAGAAGTGGGGGCACAGGTATACGTATAGGTGTACGTGCGAGAATACGCACTGGAATACGTACGGGAGTACCGAAAAAGGAGAATTGTCTTTTACCTGGAGGTCAGCTTGATCTCAATGCGACGATTTTTACGATAGGCCGCCTCGCTGTCGACAGGGTCGATGGGATGAAATTTACTGAAGCCGGCAGCCGCCATGTGCTCTTCTGGGATCCCCTGGGAGGCCAGATAGCGCACCACCGAAACAGCACGGGCGGTGGACAGCTCCCAGTTTGAAGCAAACTCGGCCGAGCGAATGGGCACCTGATCGGTGTGGCCGTCGACCCGCAAAATCCACTCCAGATCATCGGGAATGCTCGGAATCAATTCCTGCAGCAGCGAGGCAAGCCGGCGCAGCTGATCCTTGCCGGGCTCTCCTAATCGCGCCGTACCTGATCCAAAAAGCAGTTCGGCCTGGAGCAGAAAGCGATCACCCTCAATCTTAATGAACGGGTTATCGCCAACGATGGCACGCAACCGCCCGAAAAAATCGGAACGATACCGCTCAAGCTCATTGACCTGCCGGGCAAGCTCAATATTGAGCCGTTTCCCCAGATCCTCTATTTTTTTCTCCTGTTCCTGCCGCGTGTTTTCAGACTGATCAAGGGCCAGACGAATCTCGCTGAGCTGGGCACGCAGCTGCCGCAGCCTCTTGTTGAGCAGGGCAACTTCAGCCCTGGCATCGGCGGTCAGCTGTTGCTGTTTATCAAGGCTCTCCTGTTGCTCGCCGATGAGGGCGGAAAGCGCCTGGATGCGGATATCGCGCTTTTCGATATCCTTCTGGGCCAACACCGTGCGCTCCTCCTCTTCCGCCAAACGGGCCTGCAACGCCTTGCTGCGATCTCGCAATGAGCGGGTCAGTTGCCGCTCCTGCTGCAAAGAGGCCATGGCCTTTTCGACATCCGCTTCAAGTTTACGCCGCAAACGCTGCAGGGCGTCGATATCCTGCTGCAGGCTGGCGATATTGCGGAGCCGCCGCTCCATCTCTTTTTGATCCTCCGCCCGCAACCCCTTGAGCTCCTCGACCTCTCCGCGCAGCCTGGCGCGGTCGATCATGAGCGACTCAACCTGATCACCAAGTGATGCAATTCTACTGGTCAACTGCTCATTTTTGCTGTGCTCCAGGCCAAGCAGTTCGGTTATCTCGGCGATGCGACTGTGCAGTGAGTCGATCTCGCTGTTCTGATCGGAGAGAACATAGCTGAACAGAAACTGGGAAAAGGTGAAAATCAACAGGACAAAGATCACCACCATGAGCAGCGCGGAGAGCACATCAACATAGCCGGGCCAGATACTGTTTGATTGCCCGGAATTTCGTGATTGGATGGCCATATCGCTCTCCTGTTACCCCGCTTCCCTGTCGCCGCCATCCATCGATCCGCTTTCATGCGACTTTTGCTGCAGCAGCGCCTCTATATTACGGTTTGTCCGGCGAAGCTCGGCAAGCACACGGTCCATGGACTCCCCACCGCTGCTTATGGCAACCTCTTCATCATCCCCCAGGGCAACCCCTCCGGCCTGGTCCACCAGCTGAGTCACTCCGGAGAGCCATTCCTCGAGCTCGTTAAAAAAGCGGTTCTGGGCATGGTTTGCCTGAATATCGAGAAACCCCAGGATCAATGAACCGCCAAGACCAAACAACGAAGAACTGAAGGCCGTCCCCATGCCGGTCAATGGTTCCTGCAGGCCGGCCTTCAGGTCCTGAAACAGAAGGTTAAAATCCCCGCCCCCCACCTCCAGACTGTCGATCACCGAACTCACCGCGCCAATAGTGCCGAGCAGGCCCCAGAATGTGCCTAACAGGCCAAGAAACACCAGCAGGCCGATGGTGTAGCGTGAAATCTCACGGGATTCATCAAGACGCCCGCGGATCCCCTCCAGCACCGTGCGCAGTGACAGTGCCGACAGGCTGAATTTGTCACGGTGCATGCCTTCCAGGTGCTTGGCCAGCGGTTTGAGTAGCTGGGGGCTGTCCGCGACCGACAACCCCGAGGTACCGGTCCGAAATATTTCTATCCAGCTGATCTCCGGGCCCAGCACGATAACCCGTCGAACATTGAGCAGAATGCCAATGGCCAGCGCCCCCAGTATAACCAGGTTGAAACCCCAGTTGGCCATGAAGGAACGTTCCAGCGGTTCATAGAGAAAGGCGCACACCACACCCACCAGAACGAGGTAGAAAAACATCATCATCAAATAATAGCGCAGTATGCTCATAGAGTAGCTCCTCTGCAATGTCAGCTCAATGGTCGAGAACTTTTTTACGACTCCATTCTACTCCAGCGAGCTGCTGATTTTCCACACAAAAATATTCTTCACAATTTCAGGGTCAAGGGCCAGCTCGGTGTTCTCAAATTTGATACAAAAGGCAGGGCTTGTCCGATGAACCATGACCTGCACTCCCGGGCTCAAACCAAAGGAGAGCAGCTGATGCAGGTTTGAATGACTGCCGGGCTTGATATAGGTTATGCGGCCCTCCTCTCCGGGCGCCAGTTCCACCAGGCTGGTCACCGTGTTGACAACCTTGGTGGCATTATTGAGGCAGCAGCTTCCCGGCGGAATAGGTTTGCCGTCGGGGCAGAGCTCGGGATGGCCAAGCAGTGTACAAATGGACTCCTCCACCTGTTCCTGGAGAGAATGCTCCACTTCGCAGGCTATTTTGTCCATGTCGCTCTTTTTCACCTTCAATATTGAGGTCACCAGCACCTCGGCAAGCCGGTGCCTGCGAATAATGGCCTTGGCCAGTTTACGGCCTTCATGAGTGAAATACACCCCTTCATTATCGAACATGACCAGCCCGTTTTGGACCAGCTCGGTGAGCTCACTGTTGGTGAATTCAATTGTGCAGCTTTCCTGTACCGCCTGCAGCGTGGTTTTATTCTTTTCCTCTGCCAGCCAGATGGCTTCAAGGATCTCCTCATGCCGTTCATTTATCATAGTCGCTCCAGCCATCACGAAAAACTCACCCCCAGATAGAGGCATATATTGTTGACCAGACTGCCCACCAGTATGGCCCAGAGAAACACACCGACATTTATCACCAGCCCCGCCTTAATTCCACGCTCTTTGAACAATACTATAAACGAGTTAATACATGGAGCGACAAATGTCATCACCAGCAGATTCACCACAAGCTGCAGATTGGTATACATGTGCCGAATGTGTTCAAGCTCCGCCGCCCCGCTCTCTCTGCGTATCATGGTCTTGATAAAGACCTGGACACTTTTCTCCGGAAGCCCCATGACATGATGGATCATCGGTCCCAGGGTGCGTTCGAGCAGTCCCAGGCCGCCGACCCGCTCAAAGAGAAAAACGCCGAGTGAAGCAATGATGAACACCGGCAGAGCTTCGAGCATGAAAAAATATGTTTTGGCCACTGCCATTTTCAAAACGGCCAGCGGCTTGGGCAGACGCATCGGTGGAATTTCAAGAAGCAGCGGGGAGCGTTCGCCGGGAAGTATCCTGTTGGCCAGATAGCCGGCGACAATAACCTGACTGAAAATGATACCAAACACGGTGATAGTTGCCGAAACGGGCATTTTTTCCAGAATGATCAGCATGACGGCAATCAGGGGAGCGCATGGCATGCAGAGATAAAGCAAAAACGAGACAATATTTTTCTCTTTGTCGTTGTTGAGCACCCGTGTGGTCAACAGCGCCATGGTGACGCAGGAAAACCCCATCACCAGCGGGATAACCCCCTTGCCGTTCAGTCCCAGTTTCTGAAAAACGGTATCGAGTAAAATGGAAATCCTGGGAAGATAGCCGGAATCCTCGAGGATACCAAAGGCTATGTAAAAACAGAAAATAACGGGCAGTACCAACCCCAACGCCAGAAACACCCCGGTGGGAAGAATACCGAAATCAGGATCCATGATCATATCCCGTACAAACGGACTGGGCAAACGGTCGGTAAACTGCGATACCAGCGGAAACAACACTCCTTCAAACACCTTGGAGTTTACCGTGTCAACCAGATAGGTCGCGCCGAACTCACCGATAAAAAAATACATACCCAAAAGGACCAGAACGGCGATGGGAATCCCTGTCGAGAAGGCCGTGCACATATCACCGAACTTCATAAGCAAAGAGCTTTTCGGGGGCGGTTCGGCAACCTGGACCGCCGCCGTTATCCTTGAAGCGATGGTATTGTACATCTCCGCCAGCAGATGCCTGTCATGATTGGGCGCATCCTCGTAGTATTTTTCCACCAGCGCCACGCACTTCTTCAATGCCTGCGCACCATACCTGGATTCGACGTAGCGCCGGGCATCCATGTCATGATGGAGCAATAAGAGAGCAATACCCCGCGGTGCGATGTGGTTGCCACCCAATACCTTCTTGACATCCTGCAGCAATTTCTCAAGTGGCGGGGGATAGGAAACGGCAAATTTCAAAGGCCGAAGATCGCCCAGAGCGGCCCGCAACTCACGTATCCCAATGCCCTCCGGGGCTATTGTCGTTGTGACTTCAACCCCCATCAATTCCGCTAAGCGCTCCTTATCTATTGTAATGCCTCGAGAAGATGCCTCATCCATCATGTTGATATTCAACAGTATGGGCAGGCCAAATTCGCCATACTGGAGAGCAATGGCAATGGAACGTTTGAGATTCTTGGCATCGGCGACAATGATGATACCGTTGACCTCATTGTTGTAATCTTTAGCGTAATCTTTAGCGTACCCTCCACCGCAGTCTTTGCTGCAGTCATTACTGCAGTTTATCCTGGAGTTTTTACTGTTCTCCCTGCCATTGTCATACCCATTTGCCTGACCAAGAACAATGCGACGTGCCGCCCGTTCATCCTCATTGTTGGAGAAAATAGAGGCCAGTCCCGGGGTATCGTAGAGAATCCCGCGCCCGCCCTTAATCTCGCCGCGGCAAACGGCAACCGTTGATCCAGGAATATTGACCGGCCGCACCTTCTTGGTTGTCAGACTATTGAAAATGGAGGTTTTGCCGACATTCATATTGCCAATCAGCACATACCTGCACATCTTTACCGGACCCGATTGCGATGGTATATCACCTGTGGTATGCATAGTATCCGACACTGTCATTCTACTGTTTTCTCCTACGTTCTCTTGCACCGCGAAAAACCCGGCACTTTCTGTTTCATGCGCATCAGAAAGGACAGAGCACCACAAGAGTTTACCGAACCTGATTTTCTTTACAACCCCAAATACTGATGTATGGTAAAAAGCGGTAATGCTCTCCACATTGAAACAGGATTTGAAATCAATACCAGAAACACGGTATAAGGAAAGAGCTTTATCTCTGATACAATCGACCCAATGTCATGTCAAGTGAGAAGTGGCGGAAGATTTTGGAGTTATTTCGTCTTCCTGCAAGGCGCGACTGATTGAGCATAGCATCGCTGTGTACTAGAAAAAACATCGCCGCCGGGAAGGCAAACATGAAAGTTTTTTTTCACCATGATTTTTATACCGAATATACCAGAGATCCGGCTGCGGAAAACGGCCGAATGGAAGCGGTGGTCGAGGAAATCGGCGACCTGGCCGAATTCATCCCCTGCACACCGGCCACTGAAGAGGCCCTGCTCACCGCCCACACCAGAGCACATCTTGAATACGTCAAAGACGAAGAACTCTTTGACATCGCAGCATTAGCTGCAGGCGGGGCAATACAGGCAGCTGAAGCTTCCATGGAGGAGCCCTCTTTCGCCCTTATCCGCCCACCCGGACATCATGCTTCGGCAGGCAGCTGCTGGGGCTTTTGCTACTTCAACAACATGGCCGTCTCCCTCCGGCACCTGCGCGCCAAAAAGCGTATCAAGCAGGCATTCATCCTCGACTTCGACCTTCATTACGGTGACGGCAATGTCAATATTCTCGGCCGGGAAGACTGGGTAAAGATCCTCAACCCGGAAGCACCCGGCCGCGATGCCTATCTCGATGAAGTACAGGCCGCCCTGGCAAAAACCCGGGCCGATATCATTGCCGTTTCAGCCGGATTTGACAATCACCTCAATGACTGGGGCGGCCTGCTTCACACCTGTGACTATACCACCATGGCACAATGGGCACGCGCCGCGGCAGTTCGCAACGGCGGCGGCTGTTATGGTATCCTGGAAGGAGGCTATAACCACAATGTCCTTGGCAGAAACGTCCACGCCTTTCTCAAGGGACTGCTGACGACACCATAAGAATTATTAAAGCGAGGGGACATGAAACCAACAGATGAACCAATTCTCAATGATGATGCCCAGGGCATACATGACCCATCTTGTTCCTCTGGCAGCCGCAATTATTGAGCGACGGGGCGGAATGCTGATACATGGTGCAATAATCGCCCGTGAAATTGGAATTCCCTGTGTCAATGGAGTGCCAAATGCCGCTCAACTCATACACAACGGCGATGTGGTTACCGTGGATGGACACCTGGGTATTGTAACTCTGGGCGCTGCTGAATTTGATATGGAGTTAGCCCGCTGAGACTTCTACAGCACACGTTGTGCGCGGCTCATGGAACTTCATGGAACTCATGGAAACCTTCCGTACCTTACTTCCCGCACAAGATACGCCCTTTTCCCTGCTCATTATTCATCACGGAATATTTCACCGCACCCTGCCGTAAAACCGCCTGGTGCTCTTCACTGAGCCCGTTGGGGTCAAAACGGTTTTTCAGGTGCAGCCTGTAAAAATATTCAAACTCCAGGCCATCAAAATCCTGCCAGTCTCCGCAGCGCTGTGCCCATGCCGAGACTGTTTCACCGTGGCGCTGCCCGTCGCGGCAAGCGAGGCTGTCAAGCACATCGGTAAAAGGAGTGACCACCCGGGGAAAAACACGCATTTCAACCGATGCCGAGCCACCTTGGGCACGCTCCATCTTCATGCGCCGATACATCCTCAACGCCAGAAAAAGCGTGAGGATAACTACCATACCGGAATACAGGGCAGTATAATCCCTGTCGCCGCCCATGCGAAACAATGTGTACTTATGTTTGAGAAGATTGAAGATATCGCCGAGCCCCTCGAAAAACGAGGCATTCTCGGCATCACGCGACAGCCATTGCCCCGGCGTGGTATCAACCACAACCCAGCTTCCGCCGACATAGGCCTCCGTCCAGGCGTGGGCATGGCGATCGCGGACTATGTATTTATTTTCCAGCTCCGATTTCTCATGCACCGCATAGCCAACGGCATAACGGCTGGGAATCCCCATATAACGGAGCAGCAGCGCGGTTGCCGTGGCATAATATTCACAAAACCCGCTTTTTTGCCGTAACAGGAAATTACCCAGCGGTGTTTGCTGACCTCCCCGGCCGAGCAGATCAAGAGAATAGCGAAATTCACCGGCGAAGAACTCTTCGACGGCCGCCAGCCTGGCGGAGACGCTACTGCTGGATGGGCGTATCTGCCGATACACCTGCCGCAACGCATAGAGCTCGTTTTCAGGAACAGCAAGATGGGCGGCATCCGGCTCATTGCCTGGTTTATCCATGGATGGCTGATAGCTGATGGTGTAGGGTACTATCTTTGCACCATCGACAATTTTGATGCTGCCGTTGCCGTGCTGCTCCAGACGAAAGAGGAATGAACTCTTCAGGTGATAACTCCCCGGCGGCTGGGGGAGCATCCCCTTTTCCCGAGGAAGATTGAGTTCGACGCTGATGCTGCTGCCCGGCTGCGGAGGAGGCTCCATCAGCTGCCAGTGCCCCTCACCAGTGAGAGAAAGATACCTGTAGCCGCCAGAATTGCCACGCCAGTCCCCCTTAGAGTAAGTTGTAAAGGAGGCCTCCTTTAACAGTGGCGGTGGTGTGGAGTTACTCGCAACACGCATGACAATGTTACCGGAATATTTCAACCTGCCGGTATCGCCAAAATTGATATGGCTTTTATAGGGATCGGCGTGCATGCTGTGGTAATAGCCGCGAAGCAATCGCATGGAACTGCGCATCGCATAAGAGTATCCGCTGCTTACAGCCAGACTGCCCAGATACGCGCTACCAATGGAGAATATAAACACGACAATAAATATCCAGGGAGGATACGAGCGTCCCCGGTTGCACCATACCAGCACGGCAATAATGACCGTCGTCACCGGAAAAAACCAGAAACCACGGCTATTGCCTGCTGCTGCGGCAAACACGCAGACCACCAGATAATATACCCTGAAATCGATATGCTTATGGCCGCGGGCCTGTGTTTTTCCGCCAAGCTTCGTACCGATGATCAATGTATCTCTACCGGAATAGAGCTGAGCCACAAGGAGCGGCGCCAGCGAAAGCGGCAGCCAACTTGCCGTCATCCGCAGAAAACTGGTGAAGTCGTGGTTGAGCAGCACGAAGGCCACCGATGCCAGAAGGATGACAGAGGTCAGATCGGAAATTTTGATAAAGTCCTCTTCATCAAAATGGAAACGGGCTTTAATGAAGAGGGGACTCTCCGCCAGCAGGGCGAGTCCGCAGCTTATCACCGGATGGCCGCTTTCAACACCCCAGAAGAGAAGACCGGCGCCTATGAGAAGAGGAGGTATCTTCATAACCGGGCAAGCTGCTCCTCCACATGATCAATTTCAATGATTGTAAAGGAACTCTCCGGCGCCAGGGCCTTCACCTTGCTCTGCACGTCTTCACGGCGCTCCACCAGCACTACTATTTTGACCGGAATATTGCGGGCGGCAAGAAAGTTGATAAGTGCAAGGCGGCCATCATCAAGATCTATGAGCACAAGAACAACGCCGGATAACAGAGCAGCATGGCTTTTGACAAGACCCGCCAGTTCGGCAAAGGACCTCTCCCGGCAGGTGGTCACCGAGGCGAGCATTTCAAGCATGCGCCGGTAGCCGCCCACCCCGCTTCCCGCACTGCAGGTAATACACGTATCACCGACAAAGAGCAGGTCGAGGATGGCATCGACGCTGTCCTGCGCCAGCAGAATGGAAGCGGATACCGACACCGCCTCTTCAAAAGCCGTGCTGTAGTGTGCAGTCGTGAAACTGTCGAGCACCAGCGCATACCGGCAGAAATACTCATCCCGGTATTGCTTGACGATCGCCCTGTCGGTGCGGGCCGTGGATTTCCAGTCGATATGCTTTATCGGATCACCATGCACATATTCGCGCAGCGACAGAAACTCGGTGGAATCGCCCTGATTCCGGGCTCCGCTAATACCACCCCGATGATATTTGCGGCCACCATGCAAAACAATATTCGGCACCTGATACAAACGGGGCAGAACCAGAAGATTGGCACCATCGGCTTGGTGGATTTGCCGTTTGCAAAGGCCAAGGGGATCACGGCGAATTACCCTGTAGCCATCAAAATGGATGCTGCCGCGCTGCCGTGGCCGCAGACGCACCTCAACCGTTTGGCTCTTTCCTGAGCCGATATCGGGCAGTACACACTCCGGAGTTTGGACAGGTTCTGTCTTTTGCAGAAGACGAAGCCAGCTGTGGTAGCCCATCCTGCGATCGAAAAAATTGCGCCCCCTGCCATCCTCTGCTCTGGCGGCGACAAATGTTTGGTGGGATGGTAAAGTCATCGGCACCGATTCGGCATAGCTCAGCCCCCGAATCGTTTTTTCGCTGTCGTTGCAACACTCGACACGGTAGTACAGTGTACTGCCGGCAACACAGGTCCCGGGTAGATGTCTGTGCATTCGCACCGGCACTCGAAAACGCAGGGAAAGAACAAAGGAAACCCCAAGCAGCACCGCGGCAATGGCAAAAATCTGAAAGATCATGGTCTGTTGAACATTGATACCAAAAACCGCGGCAAGGCAGCATATCAACACAAATACTTTCCCCAGTGGCGTAAACCTGCCGGCAAACCACCTTTTGGCGCGTTCCGTGGCACAATAGAGTGCGTGCAATCGACGGCTCATTGGCGTATTTCGATCCCCTCAACTATTTCCCGAACAACATCACCGGCGGTGACTCCGCTGAACTTGGCCTGCGGCAGAAGCTGCAGCCGATGACCTATCACCGCCACAGCCGCCTCTCCGACATCCTTGGGGATGACGAACTCCCTCCCCTGGAAAAGCGCCAGTGCCTGAGATATCTTCATCAACGCCAGAGACGCCCTGACGCTTGCCCCCATGCCGATGTGTACATTGTTCCTCGTCGCTCGAACGATGTCGACAATATAATAGCGCAGCTCCTCGGATATACGTACCGCCAGAACAGCCTCCATGACCGCAAAGACATCCTTCTCATCGGCAACGCCTTCAATGGTATTGAGAGGATGGTCAATAAGCTGGTCGGACATAACCGCCACCTCCTCATCCCTTTGAAGATAGCCTGGAGACAGCTTGATCATAAAACGGTCCATCTGGGATTCGGGCAGAGGATAGGTACCATGGGATTCAATTGGATTTTCCGTGGCAATAACGAAAAAAAGACGCTCCAGCTCCAGGCGCCTGCCATCGATGGAAACCTGTTTTTCTCCCATGGCCTCGAGAAGAGCTGACTGGGTGCGCGGATTGGCCCTGTTGATTTCATCACCCAGGAGAATATTGGTAAAGACCGGCCCGTTGTGGAAGGTGAAACTGCTTTTCCGGTGATTGTAGATGGAAACCCCGATGATATCGGCGGGCAGAAGATCAGGCGTGAACTGAATGCGCTTGAACCCGGTGCCGATAGACCCGGCAAGCGCTTTGGCAAGGGTTGTTTTGCCGGTCCCCGGAACATCTTCAAGTAAGACATGGCCACCGCAGAAAAAAGCGGCCAGCATCATTTGGGTCATTTCCGCCTTGCCCTTGATGACCTGTTCGATGTTGCGGGCCAGACGATTACAGATATCGATGGCATGGGCTCTAGTCGAATTTTGCATGCTCCTCCTCAATTGCCCCGTCTTTGATAAACGGAGGGAATGTACGTCATGCTCCTTTTTTTATATCATACCTTTCAATATAATTCGTAGGCGATGAGAAGCAATCCGGCTCCTGCAGGGGATTCGGACCGCTGAAAACTTTCATTGCCGGATATATAGACTAAGTTCACGACTTTTTATTGACATTTTACTCTTTGCTTAATAGTACTTTCAGGTTTACTACGTTCATGTTATGCATTACTTGCAATTAAAAAAGTGTATCACCTAAATCCTGCGGTCAGACGTACCCCTGCAGCCAGACGTACCCCTGCACTCAGACATACTATTTGCTGGATTTAGGTATCAATCTCTGCCGACAAATCTCTTGAGGAGATGGCAATACAGCCGCCTGGAAAGACAGCATCATATTCAATCATGAGCCCCAAACATAATATATTCAGTAATTTTCTTGACAAGTCCGCTCCGCCTCTTGGCATTACTCTCATCATTCTCTCCATTACCATTGGTGCTACAACAGGATTAGCCGCCGTCTTTTTTATCAAGCTCATCCACGGTATCCAATACTTCTGCTATGCCACTCTCCCCGGCATCTTTCCGGCCCTTGGTGTCTGGGCATACCTTATCATTCCCGTAGCCGGCGGCATTCTCGTCGGTCCGCTTATCTATTTTGCCCATGAAGCCAAGGGTCATGGCGTACCTGAGGTCATGCAGGCCCTCATCGTCCACGGCGGCAGAATTCGCGCCCGCGTTGCCGCCGCCAAGATTTTGGCCTCCGCCCTGTGCATCGGCACCGGCGGCTCGGCGGGACGTGAGGGGCCCATTGTCCAGGTGGGTTCCGCCTTTGGTTCGAGCCTTGGCCAGATCCTCAAACTCTCCGATGAACGTATCCGCAACCTGGTCGCCTGCGGAGCGGCCGCGGGAATAGCGGCAACCTTCAATGCCCCTATCGCCGGTGTTATATTTTCCATCGAAGTCCTCATGTCAGGTCTGCAGGTGCGGGCCTTCGGCAACGTTGTCATTGCCGCTGTTTCCTCATCCATTGTCAGTCGAATTTTTCTCGGTGCCCGGCCCGCCTTTGAGGTACCAGGCTACACCCTGGTCTCCCCGCTTTCTATTCTGCTCTACCTGGTCCTTGGCCTGCTTGCCGCCATTGTCGGCATCATGTTCATCCGTATGCTGGATTTTTCTGAACGTGCCTTTGACAACTGGGACTTCCCCAACCTGCTCAAACCCGCGGTCGGGGCATTGGGACTTGGTATCATAGGCTTGACCTACTCCTTCATTCCCGGTATCGGCATGCCAGCGTCCGCCCGGGCACAGATAGAAAATCCAATTCTGCAGGGCATGCCGGACATGTACGGCTCCGGGTTTGCCTTTATCGAGACCGCCATCCAGGGCAGCGGCGCCCTCTGGGTTCTTCTCCTGCTCGTCTTTCTCAAACCCCTGGCGACATCTCTCACTCTTGGATCCGGAAATTCCGGCGGTGTTTTTGCCCCTTCTCTTTTTATCGGGGCAATGTTCGGCGGTGTCATGGGACACTTCTTTCAAACATGGTTTCCGGAAATTTCCGGAGGCGCCGGCGCCTATGCCCTGGTGGGAATGGCCGCCGTCTTTTCCGCCACTGCCAGAGCTCCGCTGACCGCCATGCTCATTGTCTTTGAGATGAGCAACGATTATCTCATCATTTTGCCGCTCATGGTTGCCGGCGTCACTGCCTGTTACTTTGCCCAATGGCTCCATCCCGAATCGATTTATACCATCAAGCTCTCCAAGCGGGGAATCCGCTTCTCCGAGGGACGCGACATGGACATTATGCAGGGCGTGCGGGTCAGTGAGGTAATGAAGGTCAATCCCGTTACCATCCACAAAGACAAACCCTTCTCCGAGCTCATGGGCCTGTTCCAGGACAGCAATTTTCTGGGCTTCCCGGTGATGAAGGATTACTCCAAACTGCATGGCATCGTCACTCTGCAGGATGTCCATAAACTCGAGTCACAGGAAAATTTCTCCTCCCGTGGTGTGAAGGTTGAGGATGTCGCCATCGTCAACCCCATCACCGTCTACCCGGATGAGCCGATCTGGGCTGCCATCCAGAAAATGGCGCCTCGTGATCTGGCACGGCTGCCGGTGGTTGACAGGGACGGTTCGGGGACACTGCTCGGCGTTATCAGCCGAAGCGATATCCTGCGCGCCTATGATGTCGGTGTTGTGAGGAAACAGCGGGGCCAGATTGTCGAGGGCCAGACATCGCTTCGCACCCTCAAGGAGAACGGCTTTGTCGAGTTTGTCCTCAAAGAGGAGGACAACTGTAACCATGCCCAGGTGAAAAACCTGCCGCTGCCGAAAACCATCAATCTGGTATCAATCCGGCGGGGCGGTAAGATCATCATCCCCAGAGGGGACACCAGACTCCATCCCGGAGATGTGGTCACCGTCTTTGGCAAGCTCTATGATGTGGAAAGCCTCAAGGATCTGCTCAACAGCTGTGAAATCAACTCTGACCCCACCTAGCTTCAGGCGTATATCATTGCGCCTCTTCGAAGCGCTCTTTTGGGGCTTGCTCTTTGACGGCAATGGCCAGCGCTTTGCCGGGTTTTCTCTATCATATCGAAGCAACTGATCCCTGTCAAAGAACATATGCCATTTTCATAAAGATATTGCTGTTTAGCGGCAAAATTTTGTCAGCGTCTCTCCAATGCAATGGTGCTTCGCCACTCTTTACAATAATTTTCCTTGCAAATTTCGTGGTCATTTTCTAGTCTTTGGGTTTTGGAGAGCATCCTGCTTGTATCTGTCCTGAAAAGCGACAATCACGATGGACCAGCCCGACAAAGCACACGAGAGGATGGACTCTATTCACCTAGGCCACGGGAGGGGGCATGAAAAAGATATTCCTGACACTGTTTTTCCTTGTTCTAACAGTTCAATTAGGCGCTGCGCAACCTGTTAAAATAGGCATGATGACCACGCTTTCAACCAAAGCCGGCTATCTTGGCGAAGATATCCGCGACGGCTTCAATCTGGCCATCGCCCAGGAAGGCGGTAAACTTGGCGGTGTCGCCGTTGAACTCATGGTGGAGGACGACGGCAGAAAGCCCGGCAAAGGCAAGCAGATTGCCGAAAGATTCATCAAACGGGACAAGGTCAAAATCCTTACCGGCATTGTCTTTTCCAACGTGGCCATGGCGGTTGTTCCCAAGGTGGTCCGTGATGACATCGTCTACCTGAGCACCAACGCCGCACCATCCAAACTTGCCGGTAAGGGATGTCATCCAAATTACTTCAGCGTATCCTACCAGAATGACAACCTCGACGAAGTGGTCGGCCAATATGTCACCCAAGCCGGACACCAAAGTGTCTACCTCATTGCCCCGAACTATCCCGCCGGCAAAGACCATCTTGCCGGTTTCAAGCGCTACTACAAGGGAGAGATCAAAGGCGAAGTCTATACCAAACTGGGCCAGTCCGACTATGCCGCCGAAATTGCCACCCTGCGCGCGGCACAGCCGGAAGCGGTCTTTTTCTTTCTGCCGGGCGGTATGGGGATAAATTTCCTCAAACAATATTCCCAGGCAGGCCTTAGCCAGGACATTCCGGTATTCGGCCCGGCATTTTCCTTTGATGAGCGAATCCTCAAGGCCGTCGGCCCGGCTGCCCTGGGGGTAAAAAATGGCTCCCAGTGGACCCACGACCTCGACAATTCCGCCAATGTCCAGTTTGTTAAGGCCTACCAGGAGGCCTATGGCCGGATGCCCACCCTCTATGCCAGTCAGGGATACGACACCGCCAGGCTCATCGGCTCGGCCCTGCAGGCGGTTGACGGCAATCTCGAGGATATGGAAAAATTCAAAACCGCCCTGCAAAAAGCCGACTTCGCTTCGGTGCGTGGCAACTTCAGCTTCGGCAGCAACCAGCACCCGGTCCAGGATGTCTATATCCGCGAAGTCATCAAAACGAACAAAGGCTATACCAACACCACCATCGAGAAGGTGTTTTCCAACCACGTTGATGCCTATGCATCAGAGTGTACAATGCTGTAAAAACCACCGGGGCCGCCAGCCTGCCCCACCGCCATGCTTCTGGTATTCGAACAGTTTCTTAACGGTCTGCAGCTGGGCATCACTCTGTTTTTGATGTCGGCGGGGTTGACCCTTATTTTCGGCATCATGCAGGTCATCAACCTGGCTCACGGCTCTTTTTACATGATAGGCGCCTACGTCTGTGCCACCGTCGCCGGTCAAACAGGGTCTTTTCTGCTCGGTCTTGCCGCTGCTCTGCCCGCCTCCGCCATAACCGGAATGGTGGTGGAATTCATCGTCCTGCGCCGTCTCTACAAACGTGAGCATCTTGACCAGGTCCTGGCGACCTTTGGTCTGATCATGTTTTTCAACGAACTCACCAGGATTATCTGGGGACGACAACCCCTCTATCTTGATGTCCCCTCCTGGCTCAACGGCAGCATCGAGCTGCTTCCCGGGCTCATCTATCCCGTCTATCGGCTTGCCGTTATCGGAGTGGGCATAGTGGTCGCCTTTTTATTATGGTTCATGTTTTCCAGGACCAGACTGGGCATGCAGATACGGGCGGGAGCCTCAAACCGTGACATGATCGGCGCACTGGGCGTCAATATCAAACTGCTCTACACCATGGTTTTTGGGCTCGGCACCATGCTTGCCGGTCTTGCCGGGGTGATGGCCGGCCCAATTCTGGCGGTGCAATCGGGCATGGGGGAAAGCATCCTCATCCTCACCTTTGTCGTCATTGTCATCGGCGGGATAGGCTCCATCCGTGGTGCGGTTGTCGGGGCACTCCTGGTTGGTCTTGTCGACACCCTGGGCCGCGCCTTTCTGCCGTACCTGTTTCGTCTCATTTTTAATACGGCAACGGCCGATGCGGCCGCGGCTTCCCTTGCCTCCATGGCGATTTATATACTTATGGCGGCCGTTCTCGTCTGGAAACCCAAAGGACTCTTCCCCGCGCATGGTTGATGAGCCGATAAGCCAATGAAACCACCCCTACGAAAAATCCTATTTATCAGCCTCGGCGCTGTCCTTCTTCTCATCCTGCCCGCAGCGGCAACCCTGGCAGGAGAGAGTTATTATATTTCCTTTTTCAGCAGAATCCTCATCTATGCCATTGCCGCCGTAAGCCTCGATCTGCTTTTGGGCTTTGCCGGCATGATCAGCCTGGGCCACGCCGCCTATGTCGGCATAGGCGCCTATGTGGTTGGTATTTTCTTCTATCATTCCTCGGCAATGGAGCCCGTCTTTTCCTTTCCCTTTGTCCTGCAGGGAAGTGAAAACGCGCTGCTGGTACTCCCCCTGGCCGTTGCCGCCTCAGCCTTTGCCGCCCTTGTCATAGGAGCGCTGTGTCTGCGTACCAGAGGAATGCACTTTATCATGATTACCCTGGCCTTTGCCCAGATGATCTATTACTTTTTTGTCTCCCTGGAGAAATACGGCGGCGATGACGGCCTGTCGCTCTATTCCCGCTCGACGCTGCCCGGTGTCGACCTGGGTAATGATGTCCAGTTCTACTATTTCTGCCTTTTTCTTCTTTTTGCCTTTGTCTTTCTCGCCTGGAAGCTTGTCAATTCCCGGTTCGGCCTGGTGATACGGGGAGCAAGCAACAACCAGCGCCGCCTTCACGCACTGGGTATCAGCTCGTACAGGTACCAGCTTGCCTGTTTTGTCATCGCCGGTGCCGGAGCAGGCCTTGCCGGCGGCCTGCTGGCCAATCATACCGAATATGTCAGTCCCGGCCTGATGCACTGGACGCTTTCCGGCGAACTCATGGTCATGGTGCTGCTCGGCGGCCTGGGCACACTTTTCGGGCCCGTCCTCGGGGCCGCTGTGTTTCTTCTCCTGGAGGAGATACTGGCCATGCACACCGAACACTGGATGGTCTACATGGGGCCGTTTCTTGTCATTGTCGTCATTTTTGCCAAAGGCGGGCTCTATGGACTCGTAATGGGGGAGGACAGCAGCAATGGCTGAAACGATTCTGCAAATCGACAACCTCACCAAGAGCTATGGCGCGCTGCAGGCCACCAGGGGAGTGAGCTTTGAGGTGCAGACCGGCCACATCCATGCCATCATCGGCCCCAATGGGGCCGGCAAGACAACCCTGGTCAACCAGCTGACCGGCGACATTGTGTCAGACAGCGGTACAATCATCTACAAGCAACAGGATATAACGCGCCTCAAGGATTACCGCCGGGCTCGGTTGGGAATAGCCCGATCGTTCCAGATCACCCATATTTTTGAGAACCTCACCGCCGGCGAGAACATGGCGCTTTCCATCTTTGCCAACAATGGCCATAGCTTCCGTTTCTGGCACAACAGCCTCAGCAGCCCAATCGTTCAACAACAATTACCCGGCGCCCTGGCCCGGGTGGACCTCAGCGAACGTGCCGCAAGCATGGCAAGCTCGTTGTCGCACGGCGAGAAGCGCCAGCTCGAAGTCGGCATGGCCCTCACCGGAGCCCCGGATCTGCTTATCCTCGATGAACCCATGGCGGGCATGGGACCGGGAGGCGCCGTCGAACTTTCAAAGTTGATCAACACTCTCAAGGGCAGTGTCACCATACTGCTGGTGGAGCATGACATGGATGTGGTCTTTTCTTTGGCGGACATGATAACCGTTTTGGATTATGGCGAAGAAATACTCACCGCGCCACCCTCGAAAGTGCGGCAGGATTTTCAGGTGCGCAAAGCCTACCTCGGAGAGGATGCCTGATGCTGCACGTTTCCTCCATAGAGACATACTACGGCCAGAGCCAGGCTCTGTTTGGCATCTCCCTGGAAGTCGGGGAGGCCGAAGTCGTCACCCTGCTGGGCAGAAACGGCATGGGCAAAAGCACCACCATCCGCTCCATCATGGGGCTTACTCCCATTCGAAGCGGCACAATTTCATTTGCCGGCACAAAAATACACTCGCTGCCCAGTTACAGCATCGCCAGAAAAGGCATCGGCCTTGTCCCCGAAGGCCGACAGATTTTTCCCAACCTCACTGTTCGGGAAAACCTTCTTGTAACGGCAGCCAATCATACCAGACAGCAAAGCCCCTACAGCCTGGATGACATCTTCACCATCTTTCCACGACTTAGCGACAGGCTGAACAATTACGGCAATCAGCTCTCCGGCGGGGAACAGCAGATGCTTGCCATCGGCAGAGCCCTGATGATAAATCCGCGGCTGCTTATACTCGATGAGGCCACCGAAGGACTGGCCCCCCTGGTGCGCCGCGAAATATGGCGCGGCCTGAGTATCCTCAAAAGCAAGCGACTCGCCATTCTCGTTGTTGATAAAAACGTCAATGCCCTGATGAACATTGCCGCCCGCCATTATATCATGGAAAAAGGTATAATTGTCTGGCAGGGGAGCACCGCGGAACTTCAGCAACAGCCGGAGATACAATCGCGATACCTGGGGGTATAAATGCCTTGGCCACAATTCCACTGCATAGTTTGTTGCAAAAAAAGGCTGCGGGTTCTACAATCAACAAAGAGAAAATCGCACACGAGCAACTTTTAAAGGTGGCCTGAATTACCGGAGAACGCCAGGATGACCGCACCATCTCGCCGCACATACCGGACAAGTTACTTCTTTATCTTTCTTCTTGTAAGCGGCAGCGCTCTTTTCCTGTATTCTCTTTATCAAGGGGACTGGCAAAATTACTGGGGCGAACTGCAGCGCATCGCGGTGGGCATTATTGTCATAGGCATCGGCGAGTGGATCAACCATCCGCGACAGGAGTCCGTGGAATACACCGACGACCAGCATTCCTCCTTCCATCACTTTTATCACAGAAAACGCAACCCCAGCAGCCTTGGCAACCTCTTTGTAATCGGCGGCCTGATATGTATTTTCATGGGCCTGGCCCAGTACTTCTAACCTCGGTATCTGTAACTGGTTGCGGAGTACCGGATATTGTGGCAAGCAGTTACCCCGGTTCTTCCGCTTCGTCACGCAGCCTGGCAAACCCACTGGAATCGGTGAATTTCTTATTATTGAGCTGATCAATTTCCTCGCGGGTCAGGTGGAACATGCCGCAGCTCGGGCAGGTGGCATCAAATTCCTCACCCAATGTACGTTCACGCAGTTCATCAATTGTCATATGATCGATATAGCCGCAGGTACCGGTGGGATTCTCGGCCCGTACCTTCCGTCGTGGTGTTTGTATCGTATGTTGTGCCATAACAGACCTTCAAATAAACCTTTTTTGAGTTGATCACGAAAAAGAGTACAACTTCTACCGCCCTTCATGACGTGAAGTGACGGAGAGTGCACTTCCATCGAGCCGTTGAATGCGCTCCATCATGTTGTTGACCGCATCAACAAATTTTTCAGGCTCCGCCGAGGAGAACCAGGATATGGAAAAACGCTCTTCCTCGTAACCAAAATCCTCCAGGAGTTCCAGTATCATCTCGGAACGTGCCAAGGCCGTCCTATTGCCGTTTATATAATGGCACTCGCCCAGATGGCAGCCCAGTATCATGACACCCTTGGCTCCCTTGGAGAGCGCTTCGACAACATGCTCGGGATGTACCATTCCTGAGCACATAGCCCGGATGATGCGCACATTATGGGGATACTTCAACCTGGAAGAACCGGCCAGATCAGCTGCGGCATAGGAGCACCAGTTGCAGCAGAAGGCAATTATCTTCGGTTCATTATTCATATTTCTCTTCCCCTTTAATGGATGAATGGTCCAGCGCCGCCGCTATCTGACTGCTGAACTGCTCCATGGTAAAGCCTGCAATATCGACGCCGCGTACCGGACATGTCCCTTGACAGACGCCACAGCCTTTGCATTCGGCACTGTTGATCCGTACCAGCTTGACAGGCGGCAGACCTTGCCCCTGCTCTCGCTCTATAAGCTCGATGGCTTGGTAGGGGCAGGCATCTATACACAGGGCACAACCGTCGCATTTCTGTTCATTGACCACCGCCTTAACGGCATCAAGGGCCACCTCCCGGCGGCACAGCAAGGTGGTGGCCCGGGCGGAGGCCGCCAGAGCCTGGGACACCGACTCATCCACCGGTTTGGGATACTGCGCCAGGCCTGCGCTGAAGACACCCTCGGTGATACAATCGACCGGTCGCAGCTTGGCATGCGCCTCCTGAAAAAAGCCGTTGTCATCCAGAGGCAACCGGTACATCCCGGCAAGTTTGTCAATTTCGGCGGTGCCGACGATGGCGGTTGCCAAAATCACCATGTCCGCAGTGATACGCACCAGCCGGTGCAGAACATGATCCCAGACATCGACACGGATCCGTTTGTCGACTTCCGACACCTTGGGCTTGCCGTGCAGTTCATAGTTGATGAAGACAACCCCCATCTCACGGGCCTTTTTATAGAGATACTCACGCTCACCATAGGTGCGCATATCGCGGTAGAGGATATAGACACTGCGTGCCGGATCCTCCCTCTTGAGCTCTATGGCCGATTGCACCGAGTGGGTGCAGCATACCTTGGAACAGTACATTCGCCCCTTTTCCCGCGAGCCGACACACTGGATAAAAACAAAGGATTTGCCGCGCTTGACATGCTTTTCCTTGAGCTCATAGAGCTTTTCAAACTCAATGGCGGTAACGACACAACGAATTTGCTTATAGCCGTACTCCGTGGGCCTGAACGGTTGTCCGCCGGTGGCAACCACGGTAACACCGTGTTCAACCGTTTTTTTCTTCCTGCCCTCCGATTTCAGGGAGGTTGTAAAATTGCCGACATATCCCTCGGCAGCGATTACCTGGGTTTGGGTATGGAGGTTGATGTTTTCATGGACCATCACATTGTCAATGAGCTTTGCCACCTGCATGGGTATATGGGTGCCTGTGCAGGTATGCTTGAGGTTGAGGGCATTGCCGCCAAGGCGAGCCGTTTTTTCCACAAGATCAACCTCAAAGCCCTGGTTGGCAAGGTTAAGGGCGGCCGTCATCCCGGCAATACCCCCGCCGATGACCAGCCCCCGCTGGGTGATGGGCACCAGCACCGGGGCAAGTGGTACGGCGGATGCCACCTTGGCAACCGCCATTCCGACGAGATCCTTGGCTTTGGCCGTTGCCGCACCACTGTCGTCATGTACCCAGGAGTTGTGGTTTCTGATATTGGCCATTTCCACAAGATACTCGTTGATTCCCGCCGCCTTCAACGTCTCTCTAAAAAGCGGCTCATGGGTTCGCGGCGTACAGGCGGCAATCACCACTCTGTTGAGCTGCTTCTCCCTGATTGCATGG
The DNA here is from genome assembly GCA_046260685.1 of Desulfopila sp. Classification (GTDB taxonomy): domain Bacteria; phylum Desulfobacterota; class Desulfobulbia; order Desulfobulbales; family Desulfocapsaceae; genus Desulfopila_A. The sequence goes on along the minus strand of JBHEOR010000002.1, from coordinate 14,813 downwards.
ATCAATATCTCCTGGTTTTCCTGAGAGCAGGAGAAAAGATTACGTTCGACATGGACCACGCCGGGCAGCGTTGCACCATATTGCTCCAGCTCAACGACATCAACCGTTTTAGAGATATTAGAGCCGCAGTGGCAGATAAAAAGGCCAATGCGGGGAGTCTCTCCGCTAACACTGCGCTCTTCAACGGATTCGAGTGAG
>JBHEOR010000002.1:0-14605 GCA_046260685.1 Desulfopila sp. | reverse complement strand
CCGGCCGTAACCTGCCTGCCACGGAAGCCGCCGCGGCGGAGCCTTCGACCACACACTGGGGTATCCCCTTGGGACCTGAAAAGGCGCCACAGGTATAAATACCTTCACGGGAGGAGGTAACCGGAGCAAAATCCGAGGTCGAAGCAAAATTGCTTGCGGAAAGCTGTATTCCAGCGATTTCGGCCAGCTCTCTGATATGCCGGGGAACCTGCAGACCAACGGAGAGCACAACCATATCGAACAGCTCTTCGACCTGACGCCCCTCTTCATTAACGTAATGCAGCCGCAGATCACCATTACGTGAATACGGTTCCACGCCATGGACTCTGCAGCGGATAAATCGCACACCATGTTCGGTTTTGGCCTTTTCCATATAGGTGTCGAATTCTTTACCGTGCGTCCGCATATCCATATAATAAATAGCGGTGGAAAGCCCGGCAACCTGCTGTCTTGCTACAACCGCCTCCTTTATGGCGGACATACAGCAGACACTGGAACAGTAGCCGTTGCCGCAGAGGTTTTCGTCGCGAGAACCGACACATTGGACAAAGGCCATCTTGCGCACCGGTTTATTATCCGATGGCCGTATCAGCCGGCCGGCGGTGGGACCGGTGGCGGCGAGATAGCGTTCGAGCTGAAGCGACGTTATAACATTATCAAATTTCCCATACCCCCAGACACCAGCATCGGTGGGATCAAACGGCTCAAAACCTGGTGCCAGAACAATCGCCCCCACGGCAAGCTCAAACTCCTTGACTGCATCGTCAAAGCGAATGGCATCGGCCACGCAAACCTCTTCGCAAATGCCGCACGTTCCAGGCGAATTCAGATACAGACAGGCCTTGGCATCTATCTGGTATTTCAAAGGGACGGCCTGCTGGTATTGGACATAAACAGCCCTGCGCCGACCGGTGGCGGCATCATGCTCGCTTTCCACCGACTGGGGACAATTCTCGGTGCAGATTCCACAGGCAATGCAGCGCTGCATGTCGACAAAGCGCGGCTGCTGCTTGACACCGACGGTGAAATCACCAGCGATTCCGAGAATATTGGTTACCTCGCTCAATGTCACAATCTCTATATTGGCATGCCTGCCGCACTCCACCATCTTAGGGGCAAGAATACACATGGAGCAGTCATTGGTGGGAAAGGTCGTATCCAGCTGCGCCATCGCACCACCAATGGCCCCTGATTTCTCGATCAAATAGACAAAATACCCGGAATCAGCAAGATCAAGTGCGGCCTGTATGCCGGTAACCCCGCCTCCTGCTATCAAAACGGCGCCACCCTTGATGGTTGTACTCACCATTGGATTTTTTGTTCCATCTTCCACGCTCTCCATTTTCTTCATTCCCCTTTTCAACCATTCTCCGGCACAATCAGTGCGTCGGCGACAAGCTCCCAGAGATATTTCACCTCGATATCGAGGTTATATTCCTGTACCAGGGATTTTTTTAACTGATCCCGGCAGCCATGGCAGGCGGTCACCACAAGCTCAGCCCCGCATTCATTGATCTGCCTGGCCTTCATACGGCCATAGTAGATACGTTCGGCGGAAAACGGCATGGCCCAGGCGCCTCCTCCGGCGCCGCAACAGTAATTGGTCTGCCGGTTGGGCTCCATCTCCACCACGTCGGTGCAGCAGGCACGGGTTATCTGACGCCCTTCTTCAAAATAGCCCTTACCAAAAGTCTTCAGTGACTTACGTCCATAATTACAGGGGTCATGATAGACCGCCCTGGCGGTATGCCTGCTTTGATCAAGCTGCAGGCGCCCCTGTTGTATATAGGAGAGCAGCAGATCAAAGACGGTGGCAAGCGAAAATTCCCTGAGCGCATCGGGATACCACTTTTCCAGGCTGTAGCGTGTTGCATAATAGGCATGGCCTGATTCCGGCAAAAGCAAAGTCTTGCAGTTAAGCCGCCGCATGTTGTCGACTATTCTGCCGACCACGGTCTTCATGGAGGAATCATCACAGGAGAAATATCCCCAGTTGACACCCTCCCAGTTCTCCGAGGAAATCGTCCAGGATTCACCGGCACTGTGGAATATCTTCCACCACCACTTCATGTCATCGGGATCGGTAAAGGGCTCCTTGGAATTGATTTGCATCAGGGTCCCGGCACCGTGGACATCAATGGGAGTGACAAATCCCGGACATTGCTCCTCGGCCAGTTCCCGGCCCAATCCTTCAAGCAGCGCAGTAAAATCCTCCCTGGGAATCCCCAGGTTATTGCCGCGTTCAAGACATGTTTTGATCCCTTTATTAATAGGACCAGGCACATTTTCCCGCTTTCTGCCGGCGCGAATTTTACGGATGAGCTGAACGATCTCTATATTGGCTGGACAAACATGTTCACATTTGCCGCACATCGTGCATTTCCAGGGCCAATCAGAGGCGACGAGCTCATCCTCCAAGCCCAGGAAAGCCATGCGCACTATTTTGCGGGGATCAAGGCCGTCAACTCCGGATATGGGGCAGGCACTGGCGCAGGTACCACAGGTGAGGCAGACATCGCCCCAGCTGGAGTCATCATATATTTTGTCAACCGGTTCTCCCAGCTCAATGAGCGGCAATGCGGAATTCTTCTCCTCCAGCGACTTGACCGTCTCAAGGTCCACATGGCTGTTCGGTCGAATATGGGGCTTTCGACCAAATTTTTCACAGAGTTCCTGATAGTCATCGAATTTCATAAGATACTTTCTACCCGGACCCTCCGTTGCCGGCAGGGTGCCGGCGTTTATCCAGTTTCTTATGGTATTGCGATGCACACCGAACTCGTCGGCCATTTCGCTGACTTTAAATTCATACATCATGGTGGATCACCCTCTGTTCCACAGTTACAATCTCCATGACCGACTGACAGGCCGGACCTGGGCCATCTCCATGTCAACTGCTGCGGCGCTATATTCTGCAAGCTTGGTAAAAAGTACGAAAACCGATGAAGGGAAACAGACGCCCCCGCAAGTTACCCATCACTACAGCAACAACGTCCAGTGCTAGCACAAAATCACCATTCAGGCAAGCACAATTCGCACAGTACGCAATGTTTTTTTAACGGAAAAACAACGTGAAGAATCACGTTCAGGGCGCTGTTGCACCATGGACGCTGTTCAACCATCCTCGCCGCAGCTGGAACCATCGCCACAGCTGGAACCATAGCCATCGGGGTTGTGGCGCTGCCATCGCCAGGTCGCCTCACACATCTCCTCGATACCACGTTGGGCCTGCCAGCCCAGTTCCCGCCTCGCCCTGGAAGGATCGGCAAAGCACTTTGCGATATCACCCGCCCTGCGGCCGGTTATGGTATAGGGGATGTCACGGCCGCAAATCTTGGCAAAGGCACCGACGAGTTCAAGAACGCTGTACCCTGTGCCGGTGCCGAGATTATAAATGGATACACCGGTAGTACCCTTCGTAGTGCCCTTCGTAGTGCCCTTCGTAATGCCCTTCGTAATGCCCTTCAATCGCTGCAATGCCTTGACATGGCCAAGGGCCAGATCAACCACATGGATATAGTCACGCACCCCGGTGCCGTCCACCGTTTCATAGTCATCACCGAAAACCGACAGGCGCTCCAGCTTGCCCACCGCCACCTGAGAGATATAGGGCATGAGATTATTGGGAATACCACCGGGATCTTCACCTATACAGCCGCTTTCATGTGCCCCCACCGGGTTGAAATAGCGAAGCAGTACGACATTCCAGTCTCCCCTGGCATGGCAGATATCACTGAGTATCTCCTCGGTCATCAACTTGGTTCTGCCGTATGGATTGGTGCAGGAAAGCGGAAAATCTTCGGTGATCGGCACCGTGGCGGGATTACCGTACACCGTGGCTGAAGAGCTGAAAATTATATTGTTGAGGCCATGGCGCACCATGGCCTCGCAGAGATTGAGTGTGGCCCGGATATTATTATTATAATAGAGCAGCGGCTGCTCCACGGATTCACCAACCGCCTTGAGACCGGCAAAATGGATAACACCGTCAAACGGTCCACCTTCGGCAAAGACCTGCTCCAAACCGGTTTGATCAAGCAGGTCAACCTCATACAAGCGCAGCGATCGCCCCGCCAGCTGCTCCACCCGCCGCAGAGACTCCCTGCTTGCATTGACAAGATTATCAATAACGACTACCTCATGTCCCGCCGTAAGGAGTTCAAGGCATGTATGGCTGCCGATATAGCCGGCGCCGCCGGTAACTAAAATTTTCATTGTTTTCCCTGGGAAGACAACATCGATTGCTCTGTTATGACTACAAACTCTACATTATCCTCGACAGGGTAGCCCTTCTCCAGGTATATTTCAACCATTTACGGATGGCACGGATGGCACAAGAGATCCGCAACCACTATCGAACAGGAGGAAAAACCATGCCCTATGTCAATATTCGCGTCGCCGGCCAACTCAGCCGGGAACAGAAGAAGAAAATCAGCCAGGGGGTCACCGAAGTCATCGCCGAGGCCGCCCAGAAGCCCCCGGAAAACATCCTTGTGTTCATCGACGAGGTGGATCGCCAAAATATTGCCAAAAGCGGGAAACTGTTAGATGAGCCGCAGTAACGCCACGGCAGACGGCCTTCGTCTGGCTGAACTGAAAACGCTGCTCAATGAGCACGCCCATGCGTATCACGTGCTTGACAGCCCAACCATTTCCGACAGCGAATATGACGCGTTGTTCCAGGAACTCCTTGACCTGGAGAAAAACAACCCGGAACTTGTAAGCGAAGATTCGCCAAGCAGACGGGTGGGTGGAGCCCCGCTGGAGGCATTCGACCAGGCGGAACACCGGGTTGCCATGCTGAGTCTGGAAAACGCCTTTGACCACGACGACATCCTTGCCTTCGAAAAACGGCTGCACCGCTTTCTCAACTCCTCCGCATCCCTGCAATATGTCGCCGAACCCAAGCTCGACGGCCTCGCCGTTGAGCTGATCTACGACAACGGCACACTGGTACAGGCTCTGACCCGGGGTGATGGTAAAGTAGGCGAAAACGTCAGTGAACAGGTGCGCACCATCGGTGCCATACCCCTGAAGCTTCGCCGAACAGTACCATCGATCCTGGAAGTACGGGGTGAGGTTTTTATTAACCGGGAGGGGTTTCGCGCCCTTAACCGACAGCGCCGGGAGAGGGGAGAAGCGCTCTTTGCCAATGCGCGCAACGCCGCCGCCGGATCACTGCGCCAGCTCGACCCCAGGGTGACGGCACAGCGCCCCCTGCGCTTTTTCGCCTACGGCGTCTCCGCAACGGCAAATGTCGACGCCGCCGGCCAATATGCCCTGCTGGATTTTTTGCGGCAATGCGGCCTCCCCGTCAACCCTTTGACACGGCTCTGCCCCACCATCGAGGATGTCATTGACACCTACGCCGGCTTCCTGGCACGCCGTCATGAGCTCGACTATGACATTGACGGCATGGTGGTCAAGGTCGACGATTTTGTCTTGCAGCAGCGACTGGGCTTCAAGGCCCGGGCGCCACGCTGGGCGGTGGCCTGCAAGTTCCCGGCAACCCAGGCGACCACCACTCTTATCGACATCACCCACCAGGTCGGCCGAACCGGGGCCATTACTCCGGTTGCCGTTCTTGCCCCCGTTACGGTCGACGGCGCCGTCATCTCACGCGCCACACTGCACAACCAGGAAGAGATCGAGCGCAAGGATCTGCGCATTGGCGATACCGTTCTTATCCAGCGGGCAGGCGATGTTATCCCCGAGGTCATCAAACCCATCGCCGCAAAGCGCACCGGCGCGGAAAAAACCATAGCGGAGCCGACAGCCTGCCCGGTCTGTCATCACCAGCTCCACAAAAAGGAAGGGGAGACTATCACCAGATGCCGCAACACCCTGTGCCCGGCACAGAAACTACGGGCACTGATACACTTCACCTCCAAAGCGGGTCTTGATATCGAGGGGCTCGGCAAAAAATATATTGAACAGCTCTTTACACATGGTCTGGTAAGCGATATTCCCGATATTTTCACCCTTAATTCGAAAAAGCTGGCAGAGCTGGAAGGATGGGGAGAAAAATCGGCTGCCAAAGTGGTGGGCGCCATCGCCGCCAAAAAGCATCCGTCGCTGGCTGCATTGCTGGCCGCCCTGGGCATTCGGTTCATCGGCGAAGTCACCGCCTCGCTGCTGGAGCAGCGCTTCACCACCCTTGGCGCCCTTACCGGGGCAAGCGTGGAAGAACTCCTGGAGATCGAGGGAATAGGAGGACAAACGGCACACAGCCTGTATGAGTATTTTCGTGAACCGCGCACCGCAAAACTGCTTCTCCGCCTGGAAGAGCTCGGCGTCTCTCCCGCCCGCAAAAAAATCTCCGCCGGCGGCGGTCTCCAGGGCAAGAGCTTTCTCTTTACGGGGACCCTGCACTCGCTTTCCAGAAATGAGGCCAAGGCCCGTGTCAAAGAGCATGGCGGCGACATCGCCACCACCGTCAGCACCAAACTGACCCATGTGGTGGCCGGCGACAACCCTGGAAGCAAACTGGAAAAGGCCCGTAAACATGACAAGGAGATCCTCGACGAAGAGGATTTTCTCGCCCTCTTGACTTTGGCGAAGCAATCGGCTACATGATCTTTTCAACGAACCGATTTCCGGCAAAATTCAGCTCAAAAAGCGACGAGGGACAAAGGCGCGACTATTGCAAAACGTTCTTCAAATGAAAGAGTGGATACTGTGACTGATACCGTACCTGACACCCTGGTGGTTGAAAACAACCCGACAATCCTTGCACTCCTGGTTCATCATCTAGAGGCTGCGGGCTGCTCCGTCAGATCGGCGGACAATGGGCTCGAGGCTCTGGTTGAAATAGACAAAAGCATCCCCGACATCATCCTCACCGACATAATCATGCCCAAGGTGAGCGGTGACCAGCTCTGCACTATCATCCGCAACGACGCAAAACTCAAGGATATCTTCTTAGCTGTGCACTCCTCCACCTCACTGGAGGACAACCACACCATTCTGGAATTGGACGCCGATGTCTATATCGCCAAAGGCCCCTTCGTCAACATCAAAAAGCATGTCCACCATGTCCTCTACCAATACAGCCAGGGAATCCGAAGGGATCAGACCACCATCGGCGCGGGCGTCCTGCATCCCCGGGAAATAACAGAAGAGCTCCTCCTTGCCCGCAAACACCACAACGCCATCTTCAACAATATTGCCGAGGCCGTCATCGAGATGGACTCCAGCGGCCGTATCGTCCAGGCCAACAAAGCCACCCTGCCCCTGCTGCAAAAAGGACTGCTGGAAATCCTGTCGTTTAATTTTATCGATTTACTCCAGGGGGAAGGCACGGCGGAAGTATCGCAATGGTTCAATGAAATCGGCCGGAATGGGCCGACAAGCTATCGTTCCAGCTACGACACCCCGCTGCAGATCAATGGATGTCAAATCCTGCTGCACCTGGTCGCGGCGCAGGAAAGCGGTGATTTCTTCGTTATCGGCATACTGCAGGATGTCACCCGACAAAAAGACACCGAGCAGCAACTTGCCAAAACCCTGCGCGAATTCAATGCAGTCACGGATACCATAGATTACGGTATTCTCCTGCTCGACGCCAATCTCCAGCTTCGCATGGCCAATCACGCCTACCGCCGTATCTGGCAGATCCCCAAATCATTCACCGACGATTATCCCTCCATGCGGGCAATCATGGAATACAACGCCGCCAACAATAAATACAACACTGCTTCGCAAGGACTCCATCAATTCATAGAGGCACGCCTTACCTCCATCCGCAATGGCGCGTTCGGCCCCATGGAACTCAAACGGCCCGACGGCTCAACACTGCAGCATCAATGCGTCGTTCTGCCGGGCGGCGGCAGACTCCTGACCTACTACGAAATCACCACACTGAAGAACACCGAACAAAAGCTGGAGGTGGCCCTGGCCAAGGTGAGCAACCTGGCCAACCATGACCCCCTGACTGGCCTTCCCAACCTGCGCCTGGCCCGGGAACGACTGCTCAGTGCACTCTCCTTTGCCAGGCGCAAGCAATGGATGGCCGCCCTGATGTTCATTGATCTCGACGGCTTCAAGGCGGTCAACGACTCACACGGTCATGATTTGGGGGATAAACTGCTCAAAAAAGTGGCTTACAGACTGGTGCAAAGCCTGCGCGATTCCGACACGGTGGCGCGCATCGGCGGCGATGAATTTCTGGTTATTCAGACCGAGGCGCCGGACCGGGAGGCGGTGAGCAGGGTCGCCGAAAAAATCGTCAACAACATGGCACAGCCCTTCAGCCTGGATGGTATCACCGTCAAAATCGGCGCCAGCATAGGCATTGCGGTCTACCCCCACAACGGTGACAAGCCCCGGGAGTTGATGAAAAAAGCCGATGATGCCATGTACTACACCAAGCGTATCGGTAAAAACAACTACAGCTTTGCGCCGGAATAACCGGCAGCGCCGGCCTTGCCCATATTGCCCATATTGCCCATATTACCCATGGCGCCACCAACATCGGCGCATCCGCAACCTGTCAGCCCGCTTTATCAAGTACTCCTTTATGAAGCCGACAAGCGTCGTTTCTCCTCCAGCTCATCCCAGCGCTCGTACAAGGCCTCCACCTCTGTTTTCACCTTTTCCAGCCGCCGCCAGCATTCATCGAGCTTTTCCGGATCGGTGGCCGTTTGCGGATCGGCAAGCTGGCGCTCAAGCTCTTCCTGGGCCGCCTCAGCCTGCTCTATGGCAGCTTCCATGCCGTCATATTGGCGTTGGTCAAGATAGGACAGCCTGCCGGCCTTCTGCCCCGGCGTGCCTTTCGCTGCAGGCTGGGGCTTCCTGCCGCCGGGCTGCGCCCTGTCCAGTGCAGCGTCCCTGCCCACCCCGGCCCTCTGTTTTTTCAGGGCAGCAAGCCATTGCCGGTAATCGGCATAATGAACCACTCCGCCATTCCCGTCAAAGCCAAGAACACTGTCACACACCCTGTCCAGCAAGTAGCGGTCATGGGTCACCAGTACCAGGGCGCCGGGAAACTCCGCCAGGCTCTGTTCCAAAACATCCAGCGAACCGATATCGAGATCATTGGTGGGCTCGTCAAGCAAAAGGATGTCGGCGGGCCGGAGCATCAGCGAGGCGATGAGAATCCGTGCCTGTTCTCCGCCGGAGAGATCTTCCACCGGGGTTTCAAGCTGGTCGGCCCGAAAGAGGAATCGCTTGGCCCAGGAAACGACATGGAGCGACCTGCCCTGGAATATTACGGAGTCACCCTCGGGTGCCAGCGCTCGACGCAGGGTCACGGAGCGGTCCAGCGCAGCTCGTTTCTGATCGAAGGCGACAATCTTGACATTCTCCGCCGTTGTTACGTCACCGCTGTCCAGAAGGGTCCCCACCGCCCTGTCACCCGCCTCCAGGACCTCCATCAGGGTGGATTTGCCGCAGCCGTTGCCGCCCAAAAGGCCCAGTCTTGATCCCGGGGAAAGAACAATATCAAGATCCTTGAAAAGTGCTCTGCTTCCATACGCTTTTGCTATCTTTGTGGCTTCAAGGAGCTTTTTGGTTTTGCGGCCGGTGGCGCCGAATTCGATATCTACCTTTGAGGTTGAGCGGTTCCTGCTGCGCACCCTGGCAAGCTCGCCCTGCAGGCGATGCGCCTCGTCGATGCGATACCGCGCCTTGCTGGTCCGTGCTTTTGGTCCACGCTGCAGCCATTCCGTTTCTCGGCGAACTTTGTTGGAGAGGCGGTCCTCCTGTTCTAATTGCTGGTCGAGAGAGGCTTGACGTTTTTCCAGAAAAACAGAATACGACCCATCCACCTGCAGCGACCCCTGCGGGTAAATAGCAGCCAACTCAACCATACGGGTCGCACAGTTCTCCAGGAACTGCCGGTCATGACTGACCATCACAAATGCGGCCGGACCGCGCGCCGGACCGGCCAGGATGAGTTTTTCCAGCCAGACAATACCTTCCATATCAAGATGATTGGTGGGCTCATCCAGGACAAGCACATCGGGTTCGGCCAGCAGGGCACGGCAAATGGCCAACCTCTTGCGCCAGCCTCCGGAAAGCAGGCCCACCGGCCCGTCATGCTCTACAAACTCCGCCCTGCTGAGCATTTCATCGACCCTGTTGTGCCTTTCCACCTCATCAAATCCACAATCGGCAAGAGAGGCGTAGAGGGTATCGGCTACGCCTACCTCTTCATCGAATGCATCCACCTGGGCCAGGTAGCCTACCGCGGCATGTTTGGCGATCTGCACCTTGCCGGAATCGTAGTCTTCCAGGCCGCACAGTATCTTTAACAGTGTTGACTTACCGGAACCGTTGGGTCCGATGAGCCCTATTCGATCGCCCTGGTTGACCACCAGATCAATCTCCTCAAACAGGGTCTGGGCGCCGAATGCTTTGGTGAGCGATCGGCAGATTACAAGGTTGGACATGATTAACGCCATGGGAGCACTTCAGCATCGTTCTTTACCGGCTGAATTTTCCTTTGAGTTGATTTTTATTTTATTTTTTAGTAAACAACAGGGGGACAGAGATAAACTCCTTCTACAGGCTCTGCAGTCCCGTCATACTGCAGGCCCTCGCGCAGATGGTTCACGATACCACTATTGAGCGTTGAGCGCGGCCATGATCATTGGTGCATCCACGCATCCACGATCCACTGTAGTCCTACATACTCGGCCTACATACTCGGCCTACATACTCGGCCTGCATACTCGGCCTGTATACAACTAAAGCAAAGATATTGCAATGAGAGAACATTTTGACATAATTATCGCCGGCGACCAGCACAGGCCACGCTCCTTCAGGATTTCCAAAGGCGGCATCATACTCACCGCGGCCACCATCTTTACCATTTCCGGCATCCTTTTTTCCACTGCTTTTTTCACCACCGGTCTTTACAGTCACAATAAGCTGCTGACTCGGCAAATGGCATCGACAAAGGCGGAAATGCGCAGATACCAGGCCGTCAATACCAAGCTCCAAGCGCAGCTTTCACAAAAGGACAGGCAAAGCCAGAACAAAATCGCAGCACTGCAACAGCACAACAACCGGCGCATAGCCGCGCTCAACACGCAGCACAGCCGGCAGGTAAGCGGCCTCGAGACAGCCATTCAAGACCTGAAAAAGCGCCAGACCAGGCGCCTGGCGCAATTACAAAGCGAGTATAGCGGCAAAATCGAGAAGAGCAGGAAAACTCTGGCCGCCCTCAACGATACAAACGATCGACACCTGGCCACGCTGCAACACAACCACAGCCGTCAACTCGATACACTCAAAGACAAATACAGCAGCCGGATCAGCGATCTCAAAAACCAGTATAACCAGCAAATCGAAGACCTCAAGCATACATTGACAACGAAAATCGCCAGGCTGGAGATGCAAAACATGCAGCAGCGGCTCAGCTTCAAAAAAGAAAAGGAGGAGCTGCTCTCCACGGCTGTCGATGAACTGCATTCGCGCAGTGCAATCATTGAAGATATCATCAGTGATATCGGCATAACACTCAAACCAGCTCCCGAAAGTTCTGCCTCCGGCAGCGGTGGTCCCTTCGTTGCCGCCGACAACAGCAACTATGACGAGTTGATCTATCATGCCGACAATTATCTCGAAACACTCAAAATACTGCCCCTGGGGAAACCTGTACAAGGCTCGGTTTCCTCTTGGTTTGGTAAACGAAAGGATCCTCTCAACCAGAAAGAGGCCTTCCATGAGGGCATCGATTTCCGTGGTCGAAAGGGGGATCCGATCCTTGCCACCGGTAACGGCAAGGTTGTTTTCGTCGGCACAAACGGCGGCTATGGCAAGGTTGTCAAAATCGACCACGGCAATGGCTACACCAGCTCTTTTGCCCACATGGACAGTTTTGATGTTGCAGACGGCGATTATGTCGAGCGGGGACAGCGCATAGGAAAAGTCGGCAATTCCGGCCGTTCAACCGGATCGCATCTGCATTATGAGCTCAATTACAGGGGCAGGCCAGCTAATCCATACACATTTATGAAGGTCGCGGATAAAACCTATCAATACACAACGCTTTCGGAGAAACAGGAATGTTCGGCAAAAAAGAAGATCTTGAGAAAGAAATCGAAAAAGTTGAAGGTGAAGCCATCTCCTCAATCATAGACGGCAGCATGACCGTCACCGGAGAAATCTCCTTTAAGGGAAAAACCCGTATTGATGGGGAGATCATCGGCAATATCACCGGTGAGCATCTGATTCTCAGCAAAGACGGTACAATCAACGGCGACATCAAGGTGTCGTCGTTTATCTGCCAGGGGAATTTTAGGGGAAATGTAGAGACGAAAATCCTAACAGCCAGAAAAGACTGCTACATTCAAGGTAAAATAGTCGCCGGTAATCTGACGGTTGAACCTGGAGCCAGCCTTGAGGGTGAAATCAAGGCGGCAACACAGGACTTACAAGGCACCGGTCCGGCAAAAAAAGCAGCTGCAACGCCACCGCCACCAGGCAAAAATCTCCCCAAGGAGGACAAGAAGCAATAACCTTTCGCTTTGCGCGATTATACGCAGATATCTTCTCTCAGGTGTCGCCCGATGTCGGTACAAAAAACACTGAAAAACACTACAATCGTCAACCGCCTTGCCTGCCCCTATTGCAAAAATGACAGCGACTTTTTCGAAGTAGCGGAAGATGCCCTCATCACAACGTATTATGGTCAAAACAATGATGGCAGCTTCACTGCCAATGACCAGAATTCCGAGATAATGGGCAACGTGCGCCTCTATTGCGGCAACTGCGGTGAAAACCTTGATATGTTTCACGAACGCTTTCGCGAGATGATATTTTGAACCAGCCTCCGCGTGTTATAACCGACCGTGCAACCCTTTTTTCCGATTTCGACAATCTCTGTGAAGGCGATATCATACTCGGCAGAATCCCGCTGAAACAGGGCGAAGAACACCTCCTTCTCGATTTGTCCTGCCGGGGAATCACCATGGTCCCCTCGGCCTCCTCCCAGCTTGCCAGCAAATCAAAAACCTTTCAGGCATCCATCCTCAAACCATGGATGGTGCCACACACCCTTGTTATACATGACCGCCACCAGCTCCTTGAAGCAACGACCCTCTATCACCGCCATGACATTGGCAAAGTCGTCCTCAAACAGGAGAGGAAAAATGCCGGCCTTGGAATACTTATGTACAACTCCATTGAAGAAATCTATTCCCAGGCAGCCCACCACAACATTATCTTCCCCTTTGTGCTGCAACCCTTTCACCAGCAGAGCCGGGACCTTCGAGTCATTATAATCGGCTCCTACATGGAGGCCTACAGCCGCCATAATCCCAACAATTTTCGCAATAATTTACACTGCGGCGGCCAGGCCGAAACCTCTACTCTCTCCGAGGAGATCTGCCGTTTCTGTCATACGGCCATGGCCCGGGCGGATTTTCCATACGCCCATCTCGACCTCATGTACACGGCCGATAACAGGCTTTATCTGGCGGAGATAAATCTGCGCGGCGGGTTACGCGGCGCCGGAATACGAGGTACTGATTATAAAAACAGGACAGCGGCTCAAGAAAAAATAAAAGTAGATGAGATCATACGAATGCGAAAACGGCAAAACAACGCATAAAACTTCAATCTTGCGCGTAGAATATGAAAAAAAGGGAGTCACCCTGCACGGGTAACTCCCTTTTTTTGTTTCTCGATGCATTCCGCATCGGAGCTGTACTGCACGCAATACATTACAGCTACAAATTACAGCTACAAACTACAGCTACAAACTACAGCAATAAACTACAGCAGTAACTAAAAAGCAGTAACTACAGCAGTAACTACAGCTTATACACAACCGGTGGGCTTGGGCAGGCCAGCCATTTTACAAGCTCCCTTACCAGGACCGGAGGGAAAAAGCTCGTAGATTCTCTTCAGTGGAAAACCGGTGGTCTTGGAAAGAATACGAACCATGGGGGCAATTCCATTCTTCTTGTAGTATTCCTGGAGGGCATCAATTACTTTCTGATGCTCTTCGGTGATCTCGTCGATACCTTCCACACTTTTGACATAATCAACCCAGTTTTCGTTGAACTCTTCCATACCCTTGAGCAGGAAACCGTCTTCATCTACACTGAAGCTTGATCCGTTGTGTTCTAATGTTGGCATTGTACAACCTCCTTTAAATTTATTCTCTATGGCATATTCTATGGCATACGCCGTGCTTAAATCAACCTGAACAAAAAAAACTAACTAGCCTTATTACTATAGGGTGAATCGTTTGTCAAGTGAATGACGAATCATTTTATTCTTCGACCCAAATCCTTGCTCTCATACCTGTATCTTTACAAAATACAGGTTCTCAACGGTAAAAACAACCCATCTTTGTCCATTCCGTTGCCGCACTTTTGTGATTTTTGCTTGCACTCAAAATGCAGAACGAGTAAATCCAATTGCTGGTATGCAGTAACGTACAGCCTGCCACCTGGTATTTGCATGTACTCGTATTTGCATTTGCCCATGTTTACATATGCCCGTATGACACATTTGTTTATTTTTAGCAATCCGTAACTCTACAGGTGGGAGCACCAAATTGGCATAACCACCAGGTTGTAACTGTTCAAGAGTGCTCCATATTGGCTCATTTGGGACTTTGAAGCATTCGTGTGCTCTACGAGAAGGCTCA
>JBHEOR010000199.1:0-4550 GCA_046260685.1 Desulfopila sp. | reverse complement strand
GTCGAGCGGCGCATATCAAGCTACACCTCGTTACCAACCACTTCAACCTCCAATTACAATTGAGGTGAAACCGAAATTGCCCCCAACACCAACCACCTCTCAACCTTCTTCCACCACACCTCCCCCCTACCGTCATTCCGGACTACGATCCGGAATCCAGAAACCTCCCAACACCCCAGCCATACAATCACATCCGAAAAGTCTAAAGAAAGAGGGCCCGGGCGCCGATATACAACCATCTTTAACAGTACAGATAACTCAAAGGTAAAGCGCCCGTTCACACCATTACAGGGCACAACGAACATCCCTACAGGACACTACAGGACGAATCAATGGTTTCCGGAAAATACAGCGCCCTGTCCGGTGCGATAACACGGCAGCAAAGCATAAATAACATCAGTGCAAACCTGGCCAATGTCACCACCGTGGGCTACAAAAAAAAGGGCATGAGCTTTGAGTCCATGCTGGAAGGCGCCAAACAGATCGAGGCAACCAAAGGCATCAACTATAACAGGGTGCGGGGCAACTACGCCGACCTGTCCCAGGGGCCACTCAAAGAGACCGGTAACACCTTCGATCTTGCCATAAACGGCGAAGGCTTTTTCAAGATTCGTGGCGCCGAGCAAGATCTGCTCACCCGCAAGGGCAACTTCGTCCTGGGCAACGACGGGCGTCTGCTCAGCGACAAAGGCAGGCCGGTGATCGACGAAGGCGGTGCCGAAATTTTCATCCCCCAGGGCGACACCGCCCGGGTATCCATCGATAGCGCCGGGACCATCTCCACCATTGATAGCACCGGCGAGGTTACCGAGGTCGGCAGGGTGGCCGTGGTCAATGTCGAGGATCCTACTACACTGAAAATGGAAGCGGAGACCGCCTATTCGCTGCCCGACGGCGCCGTCGAACTGCCGGCAGAAAATTTTTCCATCGCCCAGGGCCGTGTCGAGGTCTCCAATGTCAACATGACCGAAGAGATGACCAGGATGATCAACGACAACAGGCTCTACACGACCTATCACAATGTCCTGGAGAGTTACTCGAAGCTTGGCGAAAACCTGAGCGATCTTGGTACGCTGGCATAGCGTATGCTATCAAAACACCTGAAAACAAAATTTGGTTACCGACAAAGCTCAGCTATTTGATCCAGGAGTCTTCACATGTTGTTTTCAAGGGACGCCATAAACCCGTCCCTGGGGGCTTAGCTGCAGCCATCCAGGCTGCAGATACCCTTGAAAACAACATGTGAAGACCCCTTACCTCTCGCACTTAGAGCCGCGCTTTGTCGGTAGACACAAAAGAAGTAAATACAAAAGCAATTAGTTATATTGGCAGGCTAATTGTATCCTGCCACACTAGTTAGAGGAATCTCAATGATCAGATCATTATACACCGGCACCACCGGTATGAATTCGCAGCAGCTCAATATAGATGTCATTTCCAATAATCTGGCAAATGTCTCCACCACCGGCTTCAAAAAGTCGATCAACAACTTCCAGGACCTGCTCTACGAAACCATCAAAACACCGGGCAGCCCAACATCGGCGGACACCGAGTCGCCCACCGGCATCCAGGTCGGCCTCGGGGTACAGCCCGCGGCGGTGACCAAGATTTTCAGCCAGGGAGAGCTCATCGGCACGGAAAATGATCTTGACGTGGCCATCGAGGGCGACGGTTTTTTTCAGGTGGAACTGCCCAACGGTGATACGGCCTACACCAGGGCCGGAGCGCTCAAGCTCGATGCCAACGGCACCCTTGTCAACTCCAGCGGCTATACCGTGCTGCCGGCAATCACCGTGCCCGAGGGCTCCAGGCAGATAACCATAAGCGATACCGGCATCGTCGGTGCCGTTTTGGCCGGCGAAACGGAAGCAACGGAAATCGGCACCATGGAACTGGCCCTTTTTATCAACAGCGCCGGCCTTTCCTCGGCCGGCAACAATCTGCTCATGGAAACAACCGCCTCGGGAGCACCGACCCTCGGCGCACCGGGAGATGATGGCTTTGGCGAGTTGATACAGACCTTTCTGGAGGGCTCCAATGTCAATATCGTCCAGGAGTTAACCAACCTTATCACCGCCCAGCGCGCCTACGAAATCAACTCCAAGTCCATCCAGACCTCGGATGAAATGATGCAAACCACCAATCGATTGAAATAATATGAAGAAAAGACTTTTTTCAGCACTGTTCTTTCTCATGGTCATTGTTCCAGCAGTCTCTGCCTCTGCCCTGGTAATAACCTTTGCCGAGGAGGCCATCGTCGCAACGGATTATATCACCCTGGGAGACCTTGTCGAGTTCGATAAAGAGACCCAGCTGACAGCCTCACTGGCAACCAAGATCGTCACCCGCTCGCCGGACCCCGGCAAGAGCCGGATTTTCAGCACCTATGACATCAAGGAAGAGATTCTGCGCAAGACCCCCATGTCCCGTCACACTCTCTGGACCGGCTCCAATGTTATTACCGTCTCCCGTAAGGGACAGCAGATACTGCCTTCCCGGGTGATCGAAGCCATAGACCAGTTTCTCAGAGACAACAGCCACTCCATGCCGGAGGCTGATATCAGCTTTACCCCGCGAACGCTTCCCGTTCCATTCATGCTGCCCAAGGGCAAGCTGGCCATTGAGGTTGTCCCTGCCAATCCGACCATTCTCAAAAGCTCCAGTTTCACTTTGATCTTTCGCGTTAACGGCAAGGTGGAAAAGAATTTTTCCGTCCCGGGCGATCTCAAGGCCCTGGCACCCGTTGTCATCGCTACCGATTCGCTGCCCCGCGGTTCACGCTTAACCCCTGCAAATACCAAAAAAGCCATTAAGGATCTCACCAGGCACGACAACCCCAGCACCAATCTGCGGCGCATTCTCGGCAAACGCCTCAAACGCACTATCCGTGCCCACGACGTTATCCATTCCTCCGATGTCGAGATCCCGCCGCTCATCCAGCGCGGCCAGCTGGTCAAGATCATCATCAGGACCGGCACCATGCACCTCAGCGCCACCGGCGTGGCGCGCAGGGACGGCAAGCAGGGCGAGATAATCCGGGTCCGCAATGTCAATTCCAACAAACTTATCCAGGGCAGGGTCACTGCCGCCGGGACAGTGGAGGTAACAATCTGATTATGCGACAGCTCATAGCCATAGTACTCCTTATTCTCCTGAGTTCCTGTTCCGGCAGGAACTACTCGCCAATGACGGACATCCCGGAACCATTGGAAGAGATCAAGCAGGGACAGGACCAACAGCACAGCAACGGGTCGTTGTGGTCGCACCGCACCACGTCCATGTTCGCCGACCACAAGGCCAAAAACATCGGCGACATCGTTACAATAACCATCTCCGAGGAGGCAAGCGCCACCAAGGAGGCCTCGACCCAGACCGGAAAAAGCTCGGACTGGAGCGCCTCCATCCCCAACCTTATGGGGCTGGAAAACTCCCGATTCATCACCGACAGCAACAATCAGCTCGATCTCACAAACTTGATCCAAGCGGGAATGAGCAACTCCTTTGACGGCAATGGCAGGACGGTGCGCAGTGACAACCTGACCGCCTCGCTCACCACCCAGGTGGTCAGTAAATACAGCAACGGCAATCTTAAAATCCGCGGCGGCAAGGAGGTTACCGTCAACAACGAGGTGCAGGTTATCTATATAACCGGAATTGTCCGTCCGGTGGACATTACCGCCGCCAACTCCATTGACTCCAAAAAAATCCTCAACGCCCGCATCTCCTATACCGGCAAAGGCGTTATCAGTGACAAGCAAAAGGTCGGCTGGCTGGGACGGGCCATTGACAATATCTGGCCATTTTAACAAATCGTGGACACCATGAAACATCACAACAGACGCACACCATATATCATTATCCTGTTGATCCTGCTGTGCGCCGGCACCTCAACAGCATCACGCATCAAGGATATCGCCTCTCTGCAGGGCGTGCGCCCCAATCAGCTCCTTGGCTATGGTCTGGTGACGGGGCTCAACGGCACGGGAGACGATCTCAACAGTACCGTCTTTACCCGCCAGGCCATTTATAACATGATGGTGCGCGGCGGCATTACCATTGACCCAAATACTCTCGATGATATCAGGATCGACAATATCGCTGCGGTAATGGTTACCGCCACCCTGCCCCCCTTTGCCCGGCCCGGCAACCAGATTGATGTGCAGGTCTCCTCCATGGGTGATGCCGACAGTCTTGCCGGCGGCACGCTGCTCATGACCCCGCTCAAGGGCGCCGACAACAAGGTCTATGCGGTGGCCCAGGGCTCGCTGGCCATCGGCGCCTTCTCTTTTGGCGGCAAGTCCGCCGAGGTGCAGAAAAATCATCCGACGGTTGGGCGCATTCCCAACGGCGCCATCGTGGAAGGCAGTGTCCCCATCAATCTGGGCGACAAGGGGCAGCTGATTTATCAGCTTGACAACGGCGATTTCACCACGGCATCGCGCATGAGTAAGGCCATCAACGCCCTGTATGGTGAGAATACCGCCTTTCCCAGGGACTCCGGCGCGGTGGTGGTTACCATTCCACCGCCCCGGCGCGACTCCATCGTCTCC
>JBHEOR010000198.1:0-4568 GCA_046260685.1 Desulfopila sp. | reverse complement strand
CATGTATGGAGCCCCTCATTAAAAATCGGCGAGCTTGAAATTGTTTATCTTGTTTCCACCCACGAACCGCAAAGCTTCTCCTGCGTAGATGTCAAGGTTGTCAAGGAGGACAAGTTGTCCTCTGTCGATGATGTTTTCGGTCGCAAAGTTACTTTGATCAAACGCAGACGCTTTACCGCAGGCGGCCGTGAATATCCCATTTATGTCACGGTTCGCAAAAAATCGGCCGAGGCCAAAGTCCTTAAGCTCCTTCGCAAAAACGAAAAAAATCCCGCCGTTGCCGTTGACGATGAACTTGGCCTGATGGCGGTCCTCAACACCACCAGCGACGTTAAAAAGTTCCAGCAGCACCTTACCAACAGTGCCCTGAAAATACATTCCTTCATGACCCTCGAGGATATCTCCGACACCCTGACGGGGCAGCGCTATACCAACTCGGCCGTCGGCAGTTCTCCAAAAACCCAGATGCTCAAATTTTTTGCCCGGCTGGGCGGTATACGGGTTGAATTTATCCTGCACACCAACACATCCTATTTGAACTATATGTTCCAGCGCGATGTGGCACACGATGAATACGAAGTCAAGCGCATCTTCGATAGCGGCGTGGCATCATTGCTCTTTCCTCCCGATATTTACGCCCTTGACCACGTCAAAATAAAAGACCAGCAGCTGCGCCGTTTTCGTCGACAAATCGAAAACTTTTGAGAGGGTCTCACGAGTGACCCTGCCGCACAACAAGGAACAGATATAGAGCAGATATAGAGAGCACAGCCATGCAGCCATCACCACACCACCAAAGAAATCCTGCTCTGGAACGCTCGGCTTTACTGGTGGCCACGCTGACCTCATTCATGGGCCCATTCATGATTTCCTCGGTGAATGTCGCCCTGCCAGCCATCCAGAAAGACCTCGACATGGATGCGGTACAACTCAGCTGGATTGCCACGGCCTATTTGCTGGCAGTGGCCATCGGTCTGGTGCCTTCGGGAAAAATCGCCGACATTCATGGCCGGAAAAAGGTTTTCGCCACGGGACTGGCTGTGTATACCGCGGGCTCGGCTGCCGCCATACTGGCGCATTCGGCATTTTTCCTCATCGCCACCCGTGTTTTTCAAGGATTGGGTGCCGCCATGTTTGTCACCACCGGTATGGCCATTTTGACCTCCATCTTCCCCGGTAAAGAGCGGGGCAGGGTTATCGGCATCTACGTTGCCGCCGTCTACATCGGTCTCTCCGTCGGCCCCTTTGCCGGCGGACTGCTCACCCAATATCTGGGCTGGCGCAGTATCTTTTGGGTAATGCTGCCGCTTGGAGGGATGTCGCTGGCAATGACGCTGTACTTCCTCAGAGGAGAGTGGCGGGGGGAGGAGGGCCAGAAGTTTGATATGATCGGCAGTCTGCTCTACATGACCGCCATCTTCGGTCTTGTGTATGGCGCTACTCTACTGCCGCAGCAGACAGGCATACTGCTCAGCCTTGCCGGGGCGGCACTGCTGTGCCTATTTGTGCGGCACCAGCTCACCGCCCGCTTTCCGGTTTTTGATGTCCAGCTCTTTGTAAGAAACAAGACCTTTGCCTTTTCCAGCCTGGCGGCTCTACTCAATTATTCCGCAACCTTTGCCGTGACCTTTCTGCTGAGTCTCTACCTTCAGTACATCAAGGCAATGACGCCGCAGACCGCCGGCACCGTCCTGATGGCGCAGCCGGTGATGATGGCGCTGCTTTCACCGCTGGCGGGGCGGCTCTCCGATCGCATTGAACCGCGTCTGCCGGCCAGTGGTGGCATGCTGGTCACCACAATAGGCGTAGCGCTGTTTTCGCTGCTGGGCCCGGCCACCCCGACACCTTTGATTGTAGCCAACCTCATCCTGCTCGGCACCGGCTTTGCCCTGTTCAGTTCGCCCAACATGAGCGCCATCATGGGCGCTGTCGACCGCAGCGATTACGGCTTGGCCTCGGGGGCCGTTGCCACCATGCGGCTGCTGGGCCAGATGTTCAGCATGGCAACAGCCACGGTCGTCCTTTCCCTGATCGTAGGCCGTCAGACCATCACCGAGGCAAACTACGATCTCTTTCTGCACAGCATCAAAATCGTCTTCACCATCTCCGCCCTTCTCTGTTTTTGCGGTGTGTTCTTTTCCTGGTTCCGCGGATCATTGCATGGGAAGGGAGTTTGACAATGAAACCCTTTACTTTCCTCAAGCAGCTGTATACTAGTTTCTTGAAGCCGCCTTGAAGCCAACTTGTTGGAGAGTACAACGGGGCTTTGTCGATAACGTGGCAAACAGCTATGGCCTCCGCTATAAAAATTGACGAGACGATAAACCAGCTATGAAAATTGTGATTTCAGGCTCACTGGCCTATGACAGAATCATGGACTTTCCCGAATCCTTTGCCGACCACCTTCTTCCAGAGAAACTGAACGAAATCAATGTCTGCTTCATGGTCAACGGAATGACCGAGAATTTCGGAGGAACGGCCGGCAATATAGGCTATGCTCTGAAACTGATGCAGGGGACTCCGGAGATAAGCGCATGTCTTGGTAAAGACAGTTATCGCTATATCGAATGGCTTCAAAAAAACAATATCGCTACAACCAAAATACATGTCAGAGAGGATGAATGGACCGCCGGAGCAAACATAACCACCGACATCAAAAACAATCAGATTACCTGTTTTAATCCCGGTGCCATGCGGCATTCCTCAAATCTCGATGTAGGCGGTCTTGCATCAAATACCCTTTTGATCGTCTCTCCCGGGAACATCGATGATATGATCAATTATCCCCAACAGGCCATGAAAAACGGGATCAAATACATCTTTGATCCCGGCCAGGCAATACCCATGCTGCAGAAAGACAATCTGCTTGACAGCATAGACGGCTGCTATCTGCTCATGGTGAATGATTATGAGTTAAATCTTATCCTGGATAAAACCGGGCTGCAGCGCGAAGAGATCATCGAACGGGCCGGCTCTGCGGTCATAACTCTGGGGGAAGAAGGCTCCCTGGTCTACCACCGAACCGGATCAACCAAAGTCCCCACGGTTACCGCACCACGGGTCGCCGATCCTACCGGCGCAGGCGATGCCTATCGCGGCGGTCTGCTGAGCGGGCTGACCCAGGGAATGTCGTTGCAGGACAGCTGCATTCGGGGAAGCACCTGCGCTTCTTTTGCCGTTGAAAATTATGGCACGCAGACCTACGCCTTCACGGAAGAAGAGTTCTCCGCCCGGTTGGCAACAGTGTTACGGGCAGCATAACAGAAGGAAACCTTGCAGAAGGAAACCTTGAAAAATGAGTGACAAGGTAACAGTTTCACATACAAGCATCATCGTCACCCCCCAGGGGAAAAAGGAGCAGCATGAATTACTCGCCCTGGAAACACCCTACACCGTCGCCCTCAATGATACGGACATAGGTTCATCCATGGTTTTACCGGTGGGTCTGGAAGAATTCGGTGTCGGTTTCCTCTTTGGTCAGGGATTCATCAAAAAGCCCGAAGATGTAGTTGAAGTGCTGGTCTGTCCGGAAGGCCGCATTGCGGTATATGCGGACGTCGACGAGACATCCTCCCATGAAGTTATCATCACCTCCGGCTGCGGCGGCACAGGCAAGATCGCCAAAGAGATGCTTGAAGGGGCATTTGAGCCGCTTCAGGAGGCCACCATTACCTTTCCCGAAATCAAGGAATTTATCCACACGGTGCTGCAGGCATCCCCGCTCGGCCAGCAAACCCATTGCGTCCACGGCTGCGGATTATGGGCCGAAGGCAAGCTCCAGGCCTTCTTTGAAGATGTCGGCAGACATAACGCCGTGGATAAGATCCTGGGAGCCATCCTTCTTGGCAACGCCCCGGCGGGCGGAGCCGTCTATACAACGGGCAGGCTCCCCTCCGATATGGTGTTGAAATGCGCCCGCCTCGGTATCCCCATAATCATGTCGAGAACAGCACCTTCTTCCCTGGGCCTGGCAATCGCTAAACGGGCGGAGGCAACACTTGCGGCTTATGCCAGACCGGGACGGTTGAATGTCTTTCACGGCGAACACAGGATTGTTGTTTAGTGCCGCATTCAAAGTAGATAATACGTAGTTGATACGAAGTTGATACGTGATTGATAACCACTCTTGATTTTTTCTTTCTTTTACACAAGCCGCCTTGATTTATACTTCATGAACAATTATACTTGCAATTATAATATACAATTATAATATAATTCATAAAGAGGGTTATTATGGGGCAGATAACTATATATCTTGATGATAAAGACGAGGCGATAACTGCAAAAGCCAGTAATAAATCCGTCAGCAAATGGATTGCTGAATTAATAAAGGAAAAAATGGCTACAGAGTGGCCTGAAGATATTGTTAAGCTGGCCGGGAGTTGGGGAAAGGGTGATTTTCCTTCGATTGAAGAATTGAGAGCCAACAGCGACCAGGACATCCCAAGGGAGGCTTTGTAATTGTATATCCTTGATACGAACACACTCATCTATTTTTTTAGAGGCAGGGGATATGTTGCTGATATTCTGCTTCAAAAATCTCCAAAAGAGATAGCTGTTTCTATTAT
>JBHEOR010000197.1:0-4586 GCA_046260685.1 Desulfopila sp. | reverse complement strand
CCAGTGAACATAGCCTACTATAGTTCACTACCAAAAACTTTGAAGTTGACGCCGCCTGAACTGATGAGAAATGCGGGTTGCTCAATAAACCACAATCAAATACGGAGAAAATATGACCACGTCTTTTCGGTTACCGGATCTGGGAGAAGGTGTTCATGAAGCGGAAATACTCACCCTTCCTGTAACCTTGGGCCAGGCTGTTCGGGAAGGTGATGTTATCATGGAAATCGAGACGGATAAGGCCGCTGTCGAGATCCCCTCCCCCTATACCGGCACTGTCCGCGAGATCCTGGTGCAGGTGGGGGACATGGCCGAGGTCGGCGACGTGTTGATGACATTTTCTTCGGATTCGGCTGAGGAGACCGTCCAGCCACTCGCCGAGGAAACTCAGCAAGTAGCGGGAGCAACAGCCGGTGAGCACGAACCGGCCCCTCAGGAACAGAAAAAAAGACCGACCCCCGCTTCACCTTCCACCAGACGGCTGGCACGGGAATTAGGAGTTAATCTCCATGATGTCAAACCTACCGGCTCTGGCGGAATCGTCACCAAGGTAGACGTCGAAGCCCATAGTAAAAATGAAACTTCTCAAGAGGCCGGGAGTGAAGAAGTTAAATCCGCATCAATCCCCGATCAATCAACCGAAACAAAAGCTGCCATCAAAACCGCATTGGCTGCTCCCGGTCAGATACCATTGCCGGATTTCACCAGATGGGGGATAGTCGAACGGGTGCCGTTTCGTTCCATAAGACGGGCAACGGCCAAGCAGATGAGTAAATCGTGGGCGCAGATTCCCCATGTCAACTGCCAGGATAATGCCGATATCACCAGGCTTGAAGCCTTTCGGCAAAAACATAAGAAGGAATTAAAGGCTGTGGGAGGCAGACTGACCATGACCATTTTTGCCATGAAAGCGGTCGCCACGGCTCTGAAGAATTACCCATACTTCAACTCCAGTCTTGATCTGCAGACACAGGAAATCATCATCAAACGTTTCTTCAATATCGGCATTGCAGTAGATACGGATAACGGCCTTATGGTTCCGGTTATTCGCGACGTCGACCGCAAAAGCATCAAAGAGCTGGCAGTTGAAATGGAGGGCGCGATCACCAGAGTCCGCAACGGAACTCACAATCCGGAGGAAATGCAGGGCGGCACTTTTACCATTACCAATGCCGGGGCTCTTGGCGGCAGTCATTTCTCCGCCATCATCAACCATCCTGAGGTGGCCATCCTCGGTCTGGGTCAGGGGCGGATGCAGCCGGCTGTTATCACCGACGAGCGCGGCAGACATGAGATCGTCCCCCGGCTGATCATGCCTGTTTCTCTTTGTTTTGACCATCGGGTGGTCGACGGTGCCGATGCTATTCGATTTTTGCGGCTGGTGATTGATGCCCTCGAAGATCCCGACGAACTTCTTATAACCATGATCTAAGTACGATAAGGTAATAAGCTATGGTAATGGGCGACATGGAAATGAACACCGACCTGCTGGTGATCGGTGCAGGTCCCGGAGGTTACGGTGCTGCTTTTCGAGCTGCAGATCTTGGCCTCGAGGTGATTATGGTCGATTCCGTTCCACGGCCCGGGGGTGTCTGCCTGCATAAAGGCTGCATTCCTTCCAAAACCTATCTTCATCTCGCCGAAGTGATCCTCGATGCCAAAAGGGTAAAAAGGATGGGCATAAGTTTTGCCGAACCACGTATTGATCTTCCTGCCATAAGGGCCTGGAAGGACAGGGTGGTCAACTCTATGGCTGAGGGCCTTGAAAAACTTGCCGGTCAGCGCGGAATTCTGCTCGTTCATGGGCTGGCACGATTTGAGAGTTCCAGTGTGGTACGACTCGAAGGGGCGGAATTTAGCCGGATACGTTTCAAACATGCCATTATCGCAACTGGTTCCCGGCCGCTTGAACTCCAGGAAGTATCCTTTTCTCCGGAAAGCCGAATCATGGATTCGGCTGCCGCTTTAGACCTCTCCGATATCCCGAAAAGCCTGCTTGTTATCGGGGGCGGTTATGTTGGTCTTGAGCTTGGTTCCGTATATGCCGCTCTCGGCAGTCAGGTTACTCTTATTGAACGCGAAAATCGCTTGCTTGCACAGGTTGATGCCGATCTGGTTCTCCCCTTGCAAAGACGATTGTCAAAACTGTTCGCAGGCATCCATTTAGGAGTGCAACTCAAAAATATCTCAGAAAACGAAAAGACCGTAGATGTAACCTTCACCCTTGATGGAAAAACAGAACAGAGCTCTTTTGACCGCATCCTTATCGCCATCGGCAGGGTACCCAACAGCGATAAATTAGCCCTGGAAAATACTAAGGCCACACTCGACAGCCGTGGTTATATTGTTATCAATGATCGCCAACAGACGGTTGATGAACGTCTTTTTGCTGTGGGTGACGTCACAGGCGGAATAATGCTCGCCCACAAGGCGACCAGGGAAGGCAGGGTGGCAGCTGAGGTAATCGGCGGGGAAAATTCAAGCTTTGATGCCCTGGCAATTCCGACAGTTGTCTATACCGATCCACAAATCAGCTGGTGCGGCCTCACCGAACAACAAGCTACAGCCGGCAATATACCGCATGTTATCCAGAGATTTCCGTGGAAATATTCCGGCAGGGCACAGACCATGGGGATGACCGATGGCTTCACCAAGCTGGTGACGGAACCGGAAACCGGTCGCATCCTTGGTGTCGGCATTACAGGACGAAACGCAGAAGGATTGATCGGTGAAGCGGCCTTGGCAATCGAGATGGGTGCCTTGGCTGAAGACCTTGCATTAACCATTCATCCACACCCAACTCTGCCGGAAACAGTAGCAGAAGCGGCTGAAATTTTTCAGGGCAGCCCTACTCATATGCTGCCTTCTCAAAAAAATCCTGTTTAACGGGAGAATTTGTTTTTATAAAGAAACATCATGAGTTACGGAGGGAGAATTATGAAGATTGTGATAGTCGGAGGTGGTGCAATCGGCAGACTCTTTGGTTATTTTCTGGTTAAGGGCGGTAATGAGGTTACTTTGATCGACATCGACCGAAAGACCCTGGGCGCTTTGCAGAAGACAGGGATCGGTCTTGTCGACGATGACGACCAGCATCCTGATGAAGCCAAATCTTTTCCGGTCCATGCTTTGTACTCAGCCGACTCTCTTACTGAGGCTGATCTTGTTCTTCTCCTGGTGAAATCACAGGCCACACTCGCTGCTGTAAAAGATGTCGCGCACCTGATATCAGATTCCTGCCCCCTGCTTTGTCTGCAGACGGGTCTTGGCAACATGGAAGTAGCCTCGAAAATTATCCCCAGGGAAAATATTCTTCTCGGTATTACTTTTATGTCCGGGACCGCGCTCAGCGAAGCCAGGGTTCGCCAGGGAGGGCTGGCTAAAACTTATATCGGGGAGATTAACGGTACATTTTCTAAACGGCTTGAAGACATTAATCATGTGTTCAACCGATGCGGAATTGAAACACAGATGGTCAAAAGGATCATCGGCAGGCTCTGGTGCAAGGTAATCACCTATTCCGCCATCAACCCGGTCTCGGCCATCCTCCAGGTACCGAATGGCTCACTCACCTCAAAAATGGAGTCTATCACCCTGATGAAACGGCTTCTCGATGAAGGCAGAGCGGTGGCCGATAGCTGCTCGATAGAACTCGTCTATCCCGATTTATATGAACTGCTCTTTGACGCATGCGAGAAAAGCTCGAATAATCTTTCTTCCATGCTGCAGGATATCCTTAATGAAGTACCGACCGAGATCGATGCACAAAACGGAGCAATATGCCGTTATGCCGAGGAACATGGCGTAAATGTTCCTACCCATCAAACAATGGTTGAACTGATCAGGCTACTTGAATGTTGGAAACCGGGAGTTGAACAACAATAATTTCAGGAGCGCCATATAACTTCAAAAGAGGAAATGCTATGGCTGATTGGAATAATTTTCTTATTGCGGTGGACGAAATGGATTCTTCCTTGCGGGCAGTCCGTTATGTCGGGAAGCTCGCCGGAAGCATTGACAAGATTTCAATCTGTCTTCTGCATGTTTATCCGGTGCCGCCACCGGACTTCGAGATGAAAGGCGGGATACTGGAAAATTACCAGGCCCAGCGGGTGACCAAAGCCGAAAATATCTTCGGCAGATGTCTGGAAATACTGACCGATGCCGATTTCAACACGGAGACGATCCGATGCATCACTCGTATGGCGGAGGGCAAGACCATCAGTGATACTGTTCTTGAAGCCGGAGAAAGAAAGATCTTCAAGCTGGTTTTCCATGAAAATTTCGACCTGAAGCTTGGCCCATTCACAGTAACCTGTTACCGAAGTCCCGAAAAAGAAGGCCAGGTGCTGAATCTGGTACGGGGCAATACAATGTTTATGCAGGGACGCTCGGTTCGTGATGAAGCCGGCAATCTTGTGCGGATGCTTGATATAATCAGGGGCACGCGGCTGGACACGGCTATCGGCAGGATAGATAGCGATTATGAAGAATATATGGCAAACCATGCGGAAGATATCCTGCGCGCTTTTCTCAAATCAGTTGAAGCGATTATATTGCTCCATCAACATGGCTTCAAACACGGG
>JBHEOR010000196.1:0-4592 GCA_046260685.1 Desulfopila sp. | reverse complement strand
GTGCACGGATCATGAGCGGCCACCTGAAAAGTAAACATATCTCCAGGTTCTTCAGTATCATTCTCTTTTTTCTTGCAGCCAGACTCCTGTACCAGACCTTTGCCGGCGGTTGATAGGTCATGTTCTATATCAAAATACATGCCTATCAAAATATATGCCGGAAAATCCTTACATCTCCTGTTGGAACGAAAAAATTTGATTGCACCACTCCGTTGCAAATTTTCTGCGGCAGGAACAATCCGGTTCTCCACCTGGAGTTCTCTCCGCCTCCTGCGTTTCAGGGCAGATGGCACAGGTGTTGAGGAGTTGAAGCAGAACCTTTCGCCTCTTGTTGTCCACTGCTCCTTCAAGTTCTTTGACCAATTCTTGGTGGTTGTTGGGAATACACATCGAAATCCTCCTCCTGCAAGAGCATGAAAGCTACTTTTCAGATCGATAATTTTTTCCAGCGCAGCAGATGAGCGGCAACCAGGCCGGCTATGAAGCCTGCGGCCAGATTGCCGGCAAGGGTAATGCCCAGGATGAAAACGGCGATGAAAAATTCTCTGCGGCCCTCAAGGTCCATGACCGTCATAGCCAGCTGGCTGCCGGCAAAGAGCAGCAGCACCCCGAGAATAGACAATGGCAGCAGGTTGAAGAACTCGATGATATTGCTTCCCAGGAGCACAACCAGGAGCAGGAAAATCATGCCGATCATAATATTTGAACCTGCCGTTCTCGCCCCGAATCGGTAGTGGGCGGCAAGGCCGCCGGCCCCGTGGCAGAGGGGCATCCCTCCAAAGGCAAAGCTGAAGAAATTGGCGATAGCCATGCTGATGCATGCCTTGCGATTGCTCAGCCGTTTTGCCCCATCACCGAAATATTCCCTGGAGAGATCGGTATAGGCTATAACGGCGTTGCCAATGGTCATGGGAATCTGAGGGAGTACCAGGACAAGCAGGGCAAAGGTGAAATCTGCTTTCTGGGGGAAGGGCAGTGGCAGGAACTCAGGCCAATGCAATGTCCACTGTTCAGGTAAAAAGTCGATGTTTTTCCCCAGCAGGAGGCCTAGAGCTAATCCGGACATTATGACAACCAGTCCCGCCGGAAATGTCTTGTTGTCAAGAAGGAGAAGGGTGAGAATGCAGCCGGCAATGCCGATAATGAGGCCAATCGGCAAGGGTCCTATGGCCTGGAGGAAAAGAGATGGTTCTGCCATATTCTGCAGGGTCTGGACGGTGGAAGTGCCGATGATGAATTTCACCCCGCCCGCCATGAGCAGAGCGCCGGTGGAAAGCTGGACTCCGCGAACAACCGGTTTCGGTGTTATTTTCTGGATCAGATCGATTGCCCCGGTGAGCCCTATGATCAAAAGCAGGAGGCCCATCAGCAGGGAGGAAGCGAGGATCTGTTCAGCGCTCATGGCGGTGGCAATGGCGTAGGCCCCTATTACTTTCATCGGTTGTACCGGTACGGTAATCCTGAAATAGAGCCCTGAAGCGATATAAAAAACACCAATGCTGAAAAACAAACCCAGTGGATCAAGGCCGTTGATCATGACCATTGCCATGCCGATGGGCAGAAGCGTTCCCAGATCTCCGAGTGAGCCGGCCAGTTCCCTGCGATTGAAGGCAATATTATTGAACATGGCGTATGAGATTTTCCTTGTAAAAGTTAAAAGAAACACTAAAAATATATTATTCGTGATACCTCATTGCCGGTAAAAAATCAACATCAATCTGTTAAGTCCGACCAGGCTGTGGTACAAGAAGTATGAAATAATGAATTGCACTACCGAAATAGCATGGTGTCACCAAGAGTCATCACGGAGTTACCGCAAACAACATGGCACGACGGGAAAAAAATGATCATAGCGCGATTTTCGCGTCCGGCAAAGAAGATGATTGTCTGGATAGTTTTCAACTCAGCCGGCTGGAACAGGCTTTTCGCTATTGGGCGGCAGATTCACCGCGCTCTGATGTTCGTCTGTCGCGATCACGAATTCTGCTGATTTTTCTCATTATCCGATATACCGCGTCGAAGCTTAGCGAAGTATTGACACTCAACCCATTTACGGATATTGACCGGCACCGGTTTGTTGTTTGCTATGGCGACAAACTGAAGGAAGGAACCATTGCCAGAGAAGTACACATTTCGCAGGTGCTCTCTGATGAGATCCAGGAGATCCTGGAGAACTTGCCCCAAAATCAGAAAGACAACAAAATTTTAGGTGTCGATCCCGGCTTTGTTCGGCGAAAATTTTATGAGCGAGCGCTTGCCTGTGGATATCCAAAACGAGCCGGCGGTCCTGAAATGATACGAAAGGCCAGGGCGGTGGAAATGCTCAAGAACAATATCCCGTTGTCCGCCGTCCAGGTGATGCTTGGCCATTCCACTCCGAATCTGACTTCGTCCTATGTCACGTTTTCTTCCGAGGAAATCCAGCTGATTGCCAAACGGTTCATGGAGCGGGAATCATCGCGCAAAACAAGTGCCCGTAACCTGTTCCATGCCAAGATAAGGAAAATAGAGGAGGGCGATATTCAATCCCGCATCACCCTGGCAACAATCGATGGCTCTACAATCCATACTGTTATTACCAACGATAGCCTGCACCGTCTTGGGCTGCAGCAGGAGATGCTGGTTTCAGCCGAAGTCAAAGCACCGTTGATTCTGCTTCAGTTGGCTGAGCACAGACCTTCATGCAGTGCCGACAATATACTGCCGGGGATGCTCCGGCACAAAAACGAAGGACGGATCAATACGGAATGCATTGTCAAGGTATCGGATACAACGGAGATATGCGCCATTGTCTCTTCTTCGGAGCAATGGCTGAAAACTCTCCGCCGGGATGACAACGTCTGGGTTATGTTTAATTCCTATAGTGTGGTGATCAATGTGTAAGATAAGGGACGCTTTGAAGAGGAGGGACGCCCTTTATATATTTATATTTGAAAATCCGATTATCGCATTGCTCAAGGGAACGAATGCCGATGCAAGTCTGAATAGATGCTCAGGAGCGGTGCACCACATCATTGCCCTGTCGCGGCCCTGTCGCGTTTATTGAATATAAAAATATAAAGGGCGTCCCCTTGAACGCTACGATTCAAAGCGGCGCAGCCGCCGTGAATGTTAAGGCTTTGGTGTGCGGCTTTTTGCGTCGCTTCCAGCCAATTGTTCGGTGGTCACTTCCGGAATTTTGTATACGATGCGGCCATTCCTCCATACCGGAATTTTGCAGTTATTTATTCTTGCATCTTCTGCAACTTTTTGAGCTGCTCTCTGCAAGGCGGGACAAGGGACGCCCTTTATATATTTATATTTACAGTTCGAATCCTGCATGCTAAAGAAAGTGAATGCCGAGACAAGCCAGAATAGATGCACCGGGGGCGGTGCACCACATCATCGCACGAGGGATCGAGTGCGGCGAAATATTTCGTGACGATCAGGATCGCAACGCTTTTCTGAAAAAGCTTGGAGAACTGGTCGTTGAAACAAAGACCCAATGCTTTGCCTGGGCATTGATTCCCAACCACTTTCATCTGCTGCTCAAAACCGGCAATGTGCCGATTGCAACCATTATGCGCCGGCTGCTGACCAGTTACGCCATCGGCCACAACAGGCGCCATCACCGAAGCGGGCATTTGTTTCAGAACAGGTACAAATCGATCCTGTGCCAGGAGGATGGCTATTTAAGGGAGTTGGTGCGCTATATTCATCTCAACCCGCTGCGTGCCGGTTTGGTAAGGGATATGGACGCACTGGACAGATACCGTTTTTCCGGGCACGGCTCGATCATGGGCAAGCACAATATCAGCTGGCATTCGGTCAACGAGGTCCTGCTTCTTTTTGCAAGCAAATCCGCCGAGGCCCGACGAAGCTACCGGGAATTTGTTGTCAAGGGAGTCGAGATGGGCAGGCAGCCGGAACTCGTCGGCGGAGGCTTGGTGCGCAGCGCCGGCGGGTGGTCGGAGGTCAAGTCATTGCGCAAGGCCGGAATTTTTCGAAAAAGCGACGAGCGTATTTTAGGGGATGGTGATTTTGTCCAGACTGTCCTTGCCGAAGCCCGGGAATCGATGAATACGAAATACGCGCTTGCAGCAAAGGGAATAACGTTCGAGCATGTGATGTCACTGGTATCCGATCTGCTAGCGGTTCAAACTGATGAACTGTTTGGACCCGGCAAAAACAGGACAATTGTAAAGGGCCGTTCTCTTCTTTGCTTCTGGCTGGTACGGGAGCTGGGGATATCGATGACCGATATCGCGGACCGTCTCAAGCTTGCCGTTCCGACCGTGAGTGTTTCCGTAAAAAAAGGTGAACAGATTGCAACCGAAGAGGGCTTGGACCTGCCGCGTTTATTAAATATAAAAATATAAAGGGCGTCCCCTTCGTCCTATCAGGGCCAAACATTTCTGAAATTTTTCACAACAGCTTCTTCCTTTTCTATTTCTAGTTCACCGTCATAAATTAATATTCCTGGTTGACTTGAGCCAGAAAGCTTCTGGAAATATCGAATCCCTTTCAAAAATTCACCCCTGTAGATCCTCGACGATTTGATCATAATGGGAATAAAAGATGAGCCAGATGGGTAGAGAAGATCAATCTCATTT
>JBHEOR010000195.1:510-4607 GCA_046260685.1 Desulfopila sp. | reverse complement strand
ATTTCAAACGGTGCATAGATAATGAAGGGCTCCATGTTCTTTCCGGGTTTGCCCGCCCCAAGCACGACGTAATCGTATCCCGCAAAGTCAGTTGTTTCATAAATGATCTGTTCATCGGCCTTTTTACCGAAGAAAAAGCTGGTATCCTGTAGTGGCGCAAAATCCTTTTTAAGTACGGTGGTAACCTCGACTCCCAGAGCACCGGCAATTCGGTTGAGAGTTGAGTAGGGGGGAGCCTTTTCCGAACGTTCAACTTTAGAGAGATAGCCCTTGGTCAGACCGGTACGGTCCGCCAGGTCCTGCAGGGTCATCTTTTTCTGTTTCCGGATTTTTTTGATATTGCTTGAAATCGATTTTTCGTCCATGGCTTTTTCTCTCTGGAGTTTCAAGTCAATGACGCAGGATGATAAGAGGCGGGATGAACCACTTCAATGCTGTCCTCAGCCTTTAGCCTGCCGGAAAGATTGATCCTGCACACAGGACAGTCGGTAAGCCAGAGCTTTGCCCCGGTCTTTTTGGCGTCGGCTATCTTTTGCATAGCCATCTTTGTCGAGATGTCCGGGTATTCATAAAAAAAGGTTCCTCCCCCACCGCAGCAGTCTGATCCATTATCGGCCTCAATGAAATCGATAAAAGGCAGCTCTCGCAGCAGTCGGTCCGCGGGAACAAAACTGTTTTTAAGATGGCAGGGAGCATGATAGGTGACGGGACCTGCCGCGGAGGCTTTTTCCTCGTCGATTTTCAGACTGTCCCGCCTGTTGTAGACAAAGGACATCAAGTCGGTTACCCGTGAGCTGATGGCTTCGGCCACACTGCTGTCTTTATTCCACTTCTTCATCATCGCCGGAAATTCCTGTTTCAGGGCGGAGCCGCAGGTCGGACAATCCACGATAATGGCTGAAACATCACTATAATTGAAACATTGCAGATTCTGTTCGATATTTTTGCGGGCCTCATCAATGCCGCCGTGATAGAGCATGGGGATGGAACAGCAGGTCTGCTTTCTTGGGATACGGACCCTGTACCCCATACCGGTTAAGAGTTCCAGGGTGGCATGGCCTGTTGTCTCGTAGATAAAGTTGGTGGCACAGCCGGTAAAATAGAGAACGATTCCGAGCTCTTTACCTTTAGCCGGAACTACCTCGGGAACAACCGACCGGAATGGTTTTTTATTCAGTTGGGGGAATTTGTCGAGTGGGATATTGCTTAACCGGTATTTTTTCTGGAAGACTTCTGGAACAATGATCTGGCCGAACTTGGCCATTCCAGCAGCAATCCGCAACCGCTGCTCCTTGGCCAGAAGAAAAACCAGTCCTTTTATCTCAATCCGATCACCATGCTCATTGGCCATTTCCTGGCGCATATCCATGAAATGTGAGTAATGATCGACCCCGGAAGGACAGTTGGCGGTGCAGGTTCCGCACATCAGACACCTGTTGATGAGCTCCTTGAGATAAGGAGATGACGGCAGTTTCTTACGTTTATAGCTTTCGATGAGCTGGATCTTGGCCCTAGGGGAAGCCTGTTCCTCCATCAACAGCCGGTGCACAGGACAAACCGCCAGGCAGAGTCCGCATTTGCCGCATTTACTGGCAGTGGGTCCAGTGGAATCAGTGGTGGAACTACTCATGCGAATTTTCCGGGATTGAGGATATTGTCCGGGTCGACTGCCCGCTTGATCACCGTCATGAACTCGCGGGAATCATCATCCATTACCAGTGGCAAGTAAGCGGCTTTTGCCAGGCCGATACCATGCTCCCCTGACAAAGTGCCGTGCAGGTCGGCAGCTGCCTCGAAAATCTCTCTAAAAGCCTTTATAACCCTGGCCCATTCTTCGTGGTTGTTCCTGTCCGCCGGAATGAGCGGGTGCATATTGCCATCACCAGCGTGGGCAAGGATGCCGACCTTGATGTTGTGCCTGGTGCATATTTCCCTGATCCTGCGGGTCATTTCAGGTACTTTGCTCACGGGCACGGTAATATCTTCGGAGAGAATGTCCGGGGCAATCTTGGCAAATACCCCATAGGCCCGACGCCTTGCGGCCCATAATTTGTCGCGTTCGGCAGGGGTTTTTGCTTCCTGAATGGTTACCGCCCCATGCTGCTTAACCTTTTCAATAATCCTGGCCATTTCCCTTTCACAGGACTCTTTGATTCCGTCAACCTCGATCAGCAGGGAACCTTCGGCATCACGCGCCAATCCAAGTCTGCCTGCGTCCTCAATAGCGTTGATGGTCATCTTGTCCATCAGCTCCATGGCTACCGGCAGGATGCCCGAACCGATTATATCGGCAACGGCTTCGGCGGTATTGTCGAGATCGCTAAAAGTCACCATGACTGTTCTGGTCGTTTCCGGCTGAGGCGCCACCCGAAGAATAACCTCAGTCACCATGGCGAGTGTCCCTTCCGAACCGCAAAACAGGGCGGAGAGTTTGTAACCCGTTACATCTTTAATGTTTCTGCTGCCAAAGCGTACAATCTTGCCCGAGGCCAGTACGACCTGCATCCCAAGCACATAATCGACGGTAACGCCGTATTTGAGACATCGCGGCCCTCCGGCATTCAAGGCGACGTTGCCGCCGATGGTGGAAATATTGATGGAACCGGGGTCGGGTGGATAGAAAAAATTAAATGGGGCGAGAGCCTTCTGCAGATCACCGTTGATCACTCCCGGCTCGACGATGGCATAGCGATCCCTGGTATTGACCTCGATGATCCTGTTCATCTTCGAAAAGCAGAGCACAATGCCGTGGTGTATCGGAACGGGAGCGCCGCAGACACTGGTCCCGGCACCTCTTGCCGTAACGGGCACCCGGTGCCTGGAGGCGATCTTCAGGATATCCGATACCTCCTGGGTAGTCAGCGGAAAAATCACCGCATCCGGCAGCGATTCATCCAGAAAGGAATCGTAGGAATAGCAGGCCAGCTCTTCGGGTTGATCCAGATAGCGATCTTTTGTGACAATATTTATTAGTTCGGTTTTGAGTGTGGAATGCAGCATATTTTAAAACCTTAATTAAGAAGCAGATTGGGAAGGACCAGGGAGATCCACGGTATATACGTTACCAGGACCAGACAGATCAGCATGATGCCGAGAAAAGGTATTACTCCACGAGAGACCTGTGTCAGCGGTCTCTTGGTAATTCCGGCGGCAACAAAGAGGTTGAGGCCAAAAGGAGGAGTGAGCATGCCGATCTGGATATTCAGGACCATGACGATACCGAAATGAACCAGATCGATCCCATACTGGTTCAAGGTTTCCAGAAAAAGCGGGGCAAGAATCAGCATGGCGCTGACATCATCGACAAAGCAGCCGAGGATCAAAAAGAGGATGTTGACCATCAACAGAAACATCCAGGGACTGTCGAAATGGCGTATGACTATTTCTGCCAGATGCTGAGGTATCTGTTCGGCAGTGAGCAGCCAGATGAAGGTCATAGCGCAGGAGAGAATAAAGAGCAGGGAGGCGGAGAGTACCGCGGCATCTTTGCAGATGGAAGTGATATCCCTAAAGCCGAATTCTTTATAGATGAACATTTCCACCACCAGCGCATAAACAACACTGACAGCAGCCGCTTCGGTCGGGGTAAAAATCCCCGAATAAATGCCGCCAAGGACAACAAGCGGCAGCATCAAAGCCCAGAAACCGCTTTTACTGGCAGTGACCAATTCCTTGATTGAGGCTCTTTGCTCAACCCGCCAGTTGTTGCGGCGGGCAATAATCCCGGTGTAGATCATCAGAGCTGCGCCGATCATCAGCCCCGGCAGCACTCCGGCCATGAATATTTCGGATACCGAGACATTCATCACCAGGCAGTAGAGAATCATAGGGATTGATGGCGGAATGACGATGCCAAGAGACCCGGAAACGGTGATAAGACCTAAAGAGAATCTCTCGCCGTACCCGGCCTTGATAAGGGCGGGTATCATGATTGAACCGATAGCCACTACTGTTGCCGGGGAAGACCCGGAAATGGCGGCAAAAAAGATACAGGCAAGAATGCCCGCCATGGCCAGACCGCCGGGAAACCAGCCCACCAGAGCGTTGACGAAATTGATCAGGCGGCGTGCAATGCCGCCTCGAGTCATAATCGATCC
>JBHEOR010000195.1:0-500 GCA_046260685.1 Desulfopila sp. | reverse complement strand
CAGATGCAGATTGTTGTCATCATGATGTCGGACCCTCCTGCTCAACATTTGCCTGGTTTTTCAAACTGAGCAGTTCACGGAGACCAACCACGAAAAAGCGAAGCCCCATGATCAGACAAAAAAATGGAATGGGCAGATAAGCTACATACATTGGGATTTCCAGGGTCGGAGAAGTAGTCTCATAGCCATGCATTCGGATTACAAGCTTCCAGGAATAGAACGTCACCAAAAAGAAAAAACCGCTGCAGAGGGTGCAGGTACAAAACCTGAGCAGTTGCTGCCATGGCCTGGCCAGGTGGGAGACCAGCAGGTCCATAGTGAAATGGCTGCCGGTTTTGACCCCGATGCTGGCCCCGAGAAAGGCAATGAAAACTCCTAAAAATCTCCCCAGTTCTTCATACCAGGTGAAGCTGTAATTAAAGAGATACCGGGAAAAAACCTGGATAAAACCGATCAGGGCAAGACCCAGAATTGTCCAGACAAGGAGGGTGTTTTCTATC
>JBHEOR010000194.1:0-4643 GCA_046260685.1 Desulfopila sp. | reverse complement strand
TCCTGGCACCGATCATGGCAATGATAACCCAGAAAATCACTCTGCCATCCGGGAAACCGCCGGCTGCCAGAAATGCTCCCATAAAGGCAAAGGGCATGGCAAAAACCGTCAGCTTGAATTTTATCATCTCCAGCAGTACCGCAATTTTGGAGATCACAATTTTTTTCAACATGTCTCGGCCCACCTCTTTCTCCTGGCAACCGTGATACCAAGATGGTCGGCAAGGCGCCAGCAGTAGGTCAGCGCCGCCTCCTCAAGGTCTTTGGGCTTGAGGTAGAAGCCGGGCATCGGGGGGCATATCAGGGCACCGGCATCATGGGCCGTAAGCATGTTGTGCAGATGGGTCCGGTTAAAGGGGGTTTCCCGCACGGCCAGAATGAGATTTTTACGCTCTTTCAGTACCACATCGGCGGCCCTGTGAATGAGGTTCTGGCTCAAGCCGGCGGCAATCGCACCAAGAGTTCCCATGGTACAGGGCAGGATAACCATGGCATCATAGCCGCTTGATCCTGATGCGGGGGCCGCATTAAAGTCATTTATACCGAACCATTTCGATACCGCCTGCAATTGGGCGGGGTGTAAGGCGAGCTCGTGCTTGAGAACATTTTCACCTGATTCCGAACAGATACCATGGAGAACAATATCTTCGTCGGTTGCGGCCAGCAGATCGATGAACGGTGGCACAAAGAGCATGCCGCTCGCCCCTGTTATGGCAAGGAGGATCTTTCGTTTTTTTGACCGGGTGTGTACGGACAGAGCTGCCATGGTTGCGTATTCCCTGTTTGCTTCTTTATTATGTACCGCTCTGGACGAGCACAATATTCATAGGATAACACAACGCCAAGATCGATACTGCCGGCAGCCAGCAGGCGGTTCACTACCGCCGGAGGCTCTTCTATGACACCAAAACGTTCATCGGCCACGGCTGTTTTCCTGATAGCCTATAGGCCACCTTGAAAATTTTAATCACCCGCAAAGCTCAGCCCGAAACACCGAAGGTAAGGAGTCTTCGCATATTGGTTTTCATGGGTATCTGCAGCCTGGACGGCTGCAGATAAGCCCCCAGGGATGGGTTTACGGCGTCCCATGAAAACCAATATGCGAAGACTCCTGGATCGACAAGCTGAGTTTAGTTGGCAATGAGTATAAAAAGTGGGGCTCACACAAGAGTATAATCCATACGAACAAAAAAGCCGGGAAGGCCCGGCTTTACTCCTTTGCTATCTTCTTGACAGAGTATCAGTCAATAAAAAATTTAAGCTTTTCCCGGCGGCTGGAATGGCGCAGCCTGTTGAGGGCCTTTTTCTCGATCTGGCGAATGCGCTCCCGGGAGACATTGAAACGCTTGCCGATTTCTTCCAGGGTATATTCGGCCTTTTCTCCAATACCGAAACGCAAACGTATTATTTTTTCTTCCCGCTCACTCAAGGTGGACAGGATATCCGTCACCCTGCCTGACAGCTCCCGGGTCTGCACCGCCTCATAGGGCGATTGTGATTCCTGATTTTCAAGGAAATCACCCAGGGTTGAGTCATCATCACCCACCGGCGTTTCCAGGGAAATCGGTTCACGCGATGCCTCGAGGATGGAAAGGATCTTGTCCATGGGCAGGTTGGTGGCCTTGGAGATCTCAAGCGGTGTGGGTTCACGGCCAAGCTCCTTGAACAGGGCATAAAAAGCCTTGAAGAACTGGCTGCGCAATTCGAGAAAGTGGACGGGCAACCGAATGGTTCTGGTTTTATCGAGGATGGCGCGGGTGATGGCCTGGCGGATCCACCAGCTCGCATAGGTGGAAAACTTGTTGCCCTTGGTATAGTCAAAGCGAAACACCGCCCGCATCAGTCCCAGGTTGCCTTCCTGAATAAGATCGGCCAGAGTGAGCCCCTGGTGCATATAGCGCTTGGCAATGGAAACCACCAGACGCAGATTGGCCCTGATCATGGTGTCCTTGGCGACCTCGATGGAACGGCTGTAGGCTTCCAGTTTGGTCTGCAGCTCAAAAAGCCCGCGTTTTTCCGGAAATTTCTTGGCAGCACTGACCACATTATAGCGCATGAAATTGAGCTGCTGCTTTTTGGGTTTGAGGGTTGGATCCCGTTTCTCCCATAAATCTATGCGCTCACGCAATACCGCCATTTCACTGGTGCCCGAATCATCTTCACGTATGGCGACTATTATTGACTCAAATCCCTGCCGTATGGTCTTGCTGTATTTGGCCTCCTCCTCCGGCGTGAGCAGATCGAACTGTCCCATTTCGCGAAGGTATGTGGTGGTGGTTTCCTCCGCATCGTGGGCATCACTGTCCACCGAAGAGCTGCCACCGCCGTGCCGGTCGTTGGCTGCACCTTCCTTTTTCTTTTTCTTCTTCCAGATTTCTCCTGAAAGTGTTCGTTTTTCGCCCGATTCTTCTTCGGTGACAATTTCGATATTATTGTCACCAAGAAAATTAAAAATCTGTTCTATTGCACCAGGGTCTTTGATCTCATCGGGGAGGAGTTCATTTAATTCGTCAAAACTGATACATCCTTCAGTTTTACCTGTTTTTAGTAGACTTTCTTTAAGATCAGACAGCACCAGAAAACCATCCTCTATTTTGTGATTACAGTAAATATTGGTCGATACGCAATTGCCACCGACTACGCGCTGGATGCACCATTGTGAAATTCTCCTTCAACCGATGACGAAGACACTTCCATGATACAAACTTCATTTTACCATTGGTAATCAAGCAGTAATTGTATAAAACTCTGATAGAGATTCTGCACGTGAGATGATAGTATGTTCATTACTTTTGCAAACCCCTTATATTAACATTATAACACCAAAACAGCAAATAAATAAAATATCTGGCTGTAGAGCCGGCAAACACCATGCACAGCAGTTATCATACTATAATGTTCCATGGTAGAGAAACAAGATGGCGTGGTAAAAACTCTTAAAACGCTCTTATGAATCCTTTAGCCCAAACACGATCCAGTGGCATTCTGGCCCATATCACCTCTCTTCCCTCGAAGTACGGCATCGGCGACATGGGCCCTGCAACCTATGACTTTCTTGAATTTCTTGCTTCAGCTAACCAGACGGTCTGGCAAATTCTGCCGCTTGGGCCCACGGACCCCGGCTTTTCCGACTCACCGTACATGAGTCTTTCGGCCTTTGCCGGCAATCCACTCCTCATCTCTTTGGATTTGCTGCATGAAGAAGGCTTGATTTCAGGAAGTGATCTTTTGAAGATACCGCAGTTTTCTTCGTACTCCGTCGACTTTACTGCCGTCAGAGACGTTAAAAAGACACTTCTCGCCAAAGCTTTTCAACAGTTTCAGGCAGAGCCGGCCAGGGATTTCGAGAACTTTCAGAAGACAACCGAGTGGCTGCGGGATTTCTCGCTTTTCATGGCACTCAAAGAAAAATTCCGGGGCCGGCCCTGGTATGAATGGGATCGCAAAACAGCCCTGCGGGACAAGCGGCAACTGGCGTCGCTAACACATTTATTGGAGCGGAGAATATATTATTACCAGTTCGAGCAATACCTTTTTTTCCGGCAATGGAACAAATTGCGGAGTTATGCCCAAAATCTCGGCATCCGCATTTTTGGAGACATTCCAATTTATGTCAGCCTGGACAGTGCAGATGTCTGGTCCAACCAGGATATCTTCCAACTCGACAAAAACTCCGGACGTCCCACCCACGTTGCCGGAGTACCTCCCGATTATTTCAGCGATACCGGACAAAAATGGGGCAATCCCCTCTACCGCTGGAATTGTGACGATGCAGCCATTGACGAAAAGTTACACCGATGGTGGGTATCACGCTTTACAGCCGTCTTCCAGACATTCGACATGGCCCGCATAGATCATTTTCGAGGATTTGAGTCCTACTGGTCGATTCCCGCGGATCATTCGAGCGCCCTTGGGGGCAGCTGGCGCAAAGGGCCCGGCAAGGATTTCTTTGATACCATCTTCAAAAGGCTTGGACCCTTGAATATCGTGGCGGAGGATCTGGGAGAAATCACCGATGCGGTCATTGCCCTGCGCGATGACCTTGATTTTCCGGGAATGAAAGTGCTGCAGTTCGCCTTTGACAATAATCCTGATAACGATTTTTTACCCCACAATTACCGCAGCCCCAACTGCATTGTCTACACCGGAACCCACGACAATGACACCAGCCTTGGCTGGTTTCTCAGCAACAGGATAGATCACCAAACCCGCCGCCGCGTCAAGCAGCAGGCCAACAGAGAAATGGGCGATCATCAGCCCATCCACCATGACCTCATCTATCTGGCGATGTCTTCAATCGCCGCCATTGCCATAATCCCCCTGCAGGATGCTTTGGGTTTTGGCAGCGACTGCAGGATGAACACACCAGGTACCGCATCCGGTAACTGGGAGTGGAGGTGCGGCGCAGAGTTTCTCACCAAGGACAGAGCAGAGTGGCTTGGCAACCTGACGGTGCTCTTCAGGCGAAACCGGCTGCCGCCAGCATGACAATGGACGAACTTACTGCAGTGAACTTACTACAGTAAACATACTACAGGTGTACCTGCTGCAGATTTGCAAAATTCATTTCCTGCTGCAACATTGTCTTGACAAGCCCCACTTCTTCATGTAAAACGCCACCACTTGCTTACAGCAGGCCCCATC
>JBHEOR010000193.1:0-4708 GCA_046260685.1 Desulfopila sp. | reverse complement strand
AAAGCCCCTGATTAGAGGAAGGAACGCGTCTCATAAATCATCTTGAATTATTTGGAGAGATAAAAGTGAACTGGGTAGGCAGTTACTGGAAACCCTGCATTCCAGTAAAAAGCCCTCGATACTGAAATCAAGGGCTTTCGTGTTCTATAGGTCGTGATTTTTAGGACAGGTTGCTTCACCGGTTGTGAAAAGCGGTTGTGAAGAGAAAGTTCGGACTACCATTACCACGATTTGATTTTATTTTTTTAAAGCGCCCAGCAGTGTAAAATGCTCTGGACCAGTAGCACGTAGGTTCTGATATTCACCTTTCTCTGGAACAACCATACTCAAATACAAAGTTGCCCTATTTTATCGTCCGGTCGTCTTCTAAAATATCGGTCTCCATCGGTTTGATCTCGTACTCCATGGCCCGATAACCGCGTTGGCGTTTGTCCCACATGCGGGAAAGCTGAGGCTGATCGGTCTCGACGTAGTCGTAGATGCGCACATCCTGCTTATCGGCGTGTTCTCGGTGCAGGCGCCCTGCGTATTGCTGCAAGGTTCCCTTCCAGGAGATCGGCATGGCCAGCACCAGCGTGTCGAGCGGAGGGTGATCGAAACCTTCACCAATAAGGCGGCCGGTGGCGAGCAAAACCCTGGGCGCAGACTCTTCCAATACATCCAGTTCCGCAAAGACCGCCGTTCGCTGTTTTTTCGACAAACGCCCATGGAGAACAAAGCAGTGTTCAACCTTGTTCCCCAGCGCCTCCAGCAACAGGGGCAGATGATCTGTTCGCTCGGTGAGCACCAACACCTTGCGGCCTTCCCGATAGGCAGCCAGAACATTCCCGGCGATGTGCCGGTTGCGTGTCGCATCGTTGGCAAGGATACGGAACACCTCCTGAATGGGTGAGTCCGCGGGGATCTCGGGCGCAGGCAACATTTGCGGCCACACTTCCATTTGCGCCGGGGCGGTTTCCGGCTTGGCTGCGCTGTGCCGTATCGGCCCGCACTGCATGAAGATGATCGGTTGATGACCGTCGCGCCGTATCGGCGTGGCGGTCAGGCCCACAACGAATTTTGCCTTGGCCTGCTTGAGGATCGCCTCAAAGGAAAAAGCCGACAAATGATGGCATTCGTCAATGATGATCTGTCCGTACTGGTCGAGCAGTGTACCAAGGTCTTCTCGCCGTGAAAGCGACTGCATAACGGCGATGTCGATCTTGCCGGACGGCTTTTTCTTTCCGCCACCAATGACGCCCAATCCGTCCTTGGGAATTTCCAGAAAACCCGTCAACCGCTCCTGCCACTGTCTCAGCAGTTCGGTGCGATGTACAAGTACCAGTGTGCTCACCTTGCGCCGCGCAATCAGGGTGGCGGCGGTAACAGTCTTGCCGAAAGCCGTTGGGGCGCAGAGCACGCCGACCTCGTGTTTGAGCATTTCCCGTAGCGCTGCTTTCTGGTCCTTGCGCAAGGTGCCGGTGAATTTGGCAGTCACCTTGCGCCCTGTCAGACGTTCGTCCTGTGTCTCAGGACGGATGTCGTTCTCTTGTAACAGGTTGAGTACTGCATCGAGGCAGCCTCGCGGCAGGCCGATGTGCTGGGGATAGTTCTCTGCGCAGCCGATAATGCGCGGTTTGTTCCATATCGGCAGACGCATGGCCTGGGCTTTGTAGAACTCTGGATTCTGGAAGGCGGCAAGACGGATCAAGCGATTGG
Source organism: Desulfopila sp. (assembly GCA_046260685.1). GTDB lineage: Bacteria > Desulfobacterota > Desulfobulbia > Desulfobulbales > Desulfocapsaceae > Desulfopila_A. The sequence continues at coordinate 3,010 of JBHEOR010000193.1, read as the reverse complement.
CCAGCGGTTGCGGCAGATCGGCTTTGGCGATAAAAATCTGGTTGGCCAGCACCAGAGTCAGCGACGCCGGTAGCTGGCCAGCAATCCGGGCTGGTACAGGTGATGGCCGCTGCCAGGGTTTGCATTCCTCTTCTTCGGCTGCAAAAGCCACATCCAAGGGATGACGGCCGCCGCTGGTCCGCAGAATAGCATCTTCCAGATCCCGCCGAGGCATTGGACGAATGGATGTCAGAAAAGCCCACTGGTCCGGGTACGGCTGTAGGTGATCATCGACAAACACACTGCGGCCCAAGTCCCTCGGCTGTTTCTGCAAAGGAAGCGCGATCAGGTTACCAAAGCCACCCTTGGGCATGATGTCCTGGTTGGGAAACAGGCGGTCATAGCTGGTCAAGGACAATTGCCGGGTTCGATCGCAGGTATGGCTGATCAGTGCAGCCCCAAGCTGCCGGGCCTCACGGGCCGGAACCGACTCAGCAAAAAAAATCCAAATGTGTGCTCCATTGCCTGAACGAGAAATTTCCAGTGCCGCAGGGATGTCAAGCTCACGGCAGGATTGCATGAAGGCATTGGCATCCTCCCGCCAATCAGCATCATCGAAATCAGCCGAGAGGAAATAGCAGCTGTCATCGGCAAGCAGAGGAAAGACGCCGATGGTTTGTTTGCCCGCCGGATGGTCGTAGATTAACTGATCGGTTACCGGCAGCAGCTGGCGCTGGCTGCAGTTTCCGCATTTGACCCGCGGTTTATGGCAGACGCCGGGCTTCCACTCATTGCCACAGGCTGGTGAGTAGCCTGTCTTGCCTTTGGCCGACTCCCAGCGCTGGGGGTATACATCTTCACGCCCCCGGAATAGACGACGGAACAGGGCGATCTTGGTATCGGTGGTGAGATATGCGGGGGCGGATACGGATTGCGTTGAAGTGGGAACGGGTTCAGAGATAGTCGGTTCTTCGCAGGGAATACCGTGCTGGGTCAGCAAGTTCTTAAGGCGGGCGTTCTCGTCGCGCAACCGCCGCAGTTCATCTTGGTCGTTCAGCCCCTGATTACTCTTCGCCAAATCCATACTCCGTCATCAAATCATCCATGTCTTCACCAACACCCCAACCCCAGTTGTGGCCTTCATGCTGGACGCGCTCAAGTCGCTCGATAAAGGCGTCTTGCTGGCGGGTATCAAGAACCAAAATCGCTCTTAACGCCTGTTCAAACATCCTCACCAAGGCATCAAAATAGGCCTCGTCGTCGATACCACAATTGCCGAGCATATCGGTACAGGATTCACAGTAGAACACCGTCAACTCGGCAATCCCCTCCGGACGCCCAATAGCTTTTTTATAATCGGAAATTGTCCTTTTGGCCTTGGCGACAGAATAATCCTGGTTGCACATCACATCCGGAAAAACCCAACGATCGATAATAGATTTGTAGGGTTCAAGCACCTCGTCACCCAGATCGAAACGGGCATGGAGAAAGGTCTGGTTTTCTTTTTTGGCGGCGTAGAGATCCTGAATCAGGCCGAGGAGCGCTGGACGGTCGAGGTCGGCAAGCTGACGCTTTAGATCACTCCATGTCGGTTTTTTCTTGTTCGATTTTTTCATAGGGGACCGTTATTTACTCTTGATGGCACGAAAGACTGAGTCATCAGCCAGATGCAGATGAATGCTGCATTACCAGAAAATCCACGCCCGGACCTCCAATTTGTAATATTCAGGCACCTTTCTAACCTCCCTGATAGAGCACCAGGCGCTTTCCTGTCTCGTCAGCGTCATTTGGATCCAGGAATGCATTTGTCAACCTAAGCTGCCGTCTGGCTTCTTCAAATTCATCCCAGTTCACACTGCGCGTATAGCGTTGGGCAAAGTCCAGGGTACGGATAATTGGCTCTGTCAATCCATTATGGGTCAATGCCTTGAGAGAAGAGAGATAGTTGTTTCTGAATACTGTTGGAATGATAATCCTTTGTTCTCCGGCAGCGACCAGCTCGGCATTCATCATGATCCGCGCTGTTCGTCCGTTTCCATCAGTAAAGGGATGGATTTTGCTGATCATGAACATCATGAACACTGCGCGGTAAAAGGGGATCTCCAAAGAACGATAGATTTCAAATCCCTTCTCAAGGGTTCCTTCAACCAATTCCGGGGCAACGAAAAGGGTTGTCCCTGCCTGGTTGTTTTTTTCTTTAAACCGTCCTGGAAGCTTATCCGGGCGCAGCTGCATCAAAACCGCGTGCCGGGATGTTAATATCCGCTTCAATTCATCCGGCTTCTTCGGCAGCTTTGCCATTTCTGATTCGTCAGAAACAAGGCGAAAAGTTCCCAGAACATCGTGTGCATCCTCTGGCCTGTCACTAGGGATGTGCCCTGAAAACACGATGTTTGCTGCTTCATCGACACCGAACTCGGTTCCTTCAATGAAATTGGAAAAATAGGCCTCAAAGAATGCCAGGTTTGCTTTGGCCTGTGGTGACGTGGCGAGAGAGGATCTCTGGACTGGCGCGCTACGATGCAGCGCCTCAAAGAGTCTTATGAAAGCGTCGATCCGGTCCGGGTCATAGGGTGCACCCATTTTTCTGGCTTTTCCAACGCCGCTTTGCAGTTCAGCATCCCGCGTTCCCAGCAGTGAGCCGATCAGCTCATCAAGCTTTTTGAACTCCTCTACCGCTTTTAATTTTTTTGCTAAATCTCTGGCTTGGTCCCTGATCGTGTTAATAAATGGTTCCCCACGCTGCCTCAGAAGCTGTTCCAGTCGTTCTTCCATTTCCCTGCGACTCAGGGTACGCGATACAGTTCCCCCTCGTCCTCGTGATACCCGCATATTCTCCAAATACGCCCGTGCGGTGGACGATAAGAAGCAACCACCAATAAAAACCTTGTCGGTCTCCAGGGCACCAACTCCCTGCCTTGGTTTGAAGGTAATTCCCGGCAGCACGGTTTCGCGTTTCTTGGATGACACAATGAATACTGAGCCATCGGCAGCGGGTTTGTTCTCAATGGCGGTTCGATCAGCGATGAGT
>JBHEOR010000192.1:0-4717 GCA_046260685.1 Desulfopila sp. | reverse complement strand
CTATTAATCCGGTCCGCCAGATTTTTCGTCGCTGGAATCTCAGTGAACGGCATATGACCGAGTGGCAGGCACTCTTTGGTTCGGGGGTGGCTGCCGAAAACATCGACGGCAGTCCGGTGCCTGCGCCAGGCCCTGCGGCCGACGGTCAACCGGTCAGGCCTGATGGTGAGCAGATTGCCACGGGACTGGGCTGGATACCAACGTTTGCGAGTTGGCAAAAAATGGCCGCCGATCATACCCAGGATAGCGATGCTCCGGACTCCATGGCCGATATTCCTGCGCTTCGTCAAGACAACGAACCGCCCTTGTGTCCCACCAACAGGGATTTGAGTAATGCCTTGAAATATCTATTGGATTTATAGAGGGCAGGGCAGAAATCGGATCTCAAACTTTATCGTACGGGTTCGGGGCACAATCGGTGGCGAGAGAAAAAAAAGATGTTTGGTGGAGAGAAATTCATGTTTTTTGAAACAGTCTGAAAGGAGAATCCCATGCATAAATTTATAAAATCCATGTCTGTCCGAGAAATTTTTGTCGAGCAAGTTCCTGCTGTTAGTATTTCAATGATCATTGCTGAGCTGTTCTACAAGTTTCATAGTTTTACCTTGGAGTGCCTGGCTTTTCTTGCAACGTGGTATCTCATCGATCTGATCATCAGTCTGGTGTCCAGACTTGTTTCGAGCGACAAGAAGCAACTGAACCGGGCGTCAAAGTAGGAGGTTACTGCAGACAATGCTAAGGCCTTTCTCCCTATGGGGTAAGGGGCAGATTTATGGGGAGGACCGAGGATGACGAAAAAACATAGATATAATCGAGAAAAAGGGGAAGCGACATGGCAAAGCCTTTCTATCCGCTGACGTTAGAGGAATTTACTGATCTGCTTCATCGTTTTCGTTTTACCCGGAAAATTGATGCCGTACATATGCATCACACCTGGCGTCCCAACCACAGCCAGTACCAGGGTGAGAGATCAATTGAAGGCATGTGGCGTTATCATACGCAGGAAAATGGCTGGAGCGATATTGCCCAGCATATCTCAATAGCTCCTGACGGAACCATCTGGACGGGGCGGGACTGGAACGCTCAGCCGGTGAGTGCGCGAGGCTATAATGGCAACCGGGTTTCGGGACCATTCATGTTCGAGATTATCGGTGATTTTGACCGTGGTTGTGACCCGTTTGCCGGAGCACAGCGTGCGGCGGTTATCGGAGTTATTGCCTGTGTCCAGGAGAAATTTGCCTTGCCATTGGAAAGCCTGCGTTTTCATAATGTTATGACTGACCAGAAAACCTGTCCGGGCAATGCCATCGTCTATCAGGATTTCCTGGCGGAAGTCCGTAATGCGCGGTCTGCACTTTTTGCTCAGGCTGCTGAAGTGGACAAGAAGAGATCCGTACGAAAAATTGATGAAAACGCCCGGTTGGAGGAAATTCTGCACACCTGGTCCTGCACCGGCACACTCGGGAGCGACCCTGCTGATGCCGAACCGGAAGAATCGGAGATGACAGTTAGGCAGATTCGTATGATTACCGGGCTGGAAGGCACCACCGTTCTTGTCCCTGGGGTCGGTGTGATCCGCGGAGGCGGCGGTGGTAAAAAGCTTTCACCTGAGGAGCTGGACGCTTTGCGTCCACATGTCATCAACCTTAATCAAGGCAAATTTTCCAGTGAGGGAATTTTTCAAACCACTCCGGAAGATGTTGATGCAATCTTTGATGATTACCTGGCGAATGCTCTGACAAAAGCCAGAGCCAATAGCCAGCCGCTGAAACTTCTCATCTATGCTCACGGGGGCCTGGTTGCAGAAAGCGATGGGCTTTGGATTGCCCATTTGCAGGTGGAGTGGTGGAAGAAAAACAATATCTACCCCATTCATTTTGTATGGGAAACCGGATTTTTCGACGCGCTCAAGCAGATTCTCTCTGGTGCCAGGGGTCTGGCTGCTGAAAGAGGACTCTCCAGAGATTTCTGGGATTATACAACTGATCCGGCTATAGAGGCGCTTGCCCGTACGCTTGGCGGCGCGAAGATCTGGTCGGCCATGAAAGAAAGTGCTCGTCTTGCCTCAGAAGAGAATGGCGGCGCGACATATACAGCAAAAAAACTGGCTGCATTCTGTAAGAATCATCCGGGCGAAATAGAATTGCACGCGGTGGGCCACAGTGCCGGGTCAATTTTTCATTCCTGGTTTCTCCCCAGAGCTATAGTCGAGGGAGTCCCACCGTTTGCCGCCCTCTATTTTCTCGCCCCGGCCATTCGGGTAGATGAATTCAAAGAGCGACTTCTCGGTCAAATCGGTAGCAGCATTCAGCACCTGGCTATGTTTACCATGAAAAAAGACTGGGAGAAGGACGATTCGGTCGCCAAAATTTATCAAAAATCTCTTCTTTATTTGCTTTACTATGCGCTGGAGAGCAATCGGAAAACGCCAATCCTCGGGCTGGAAGAATCTTTACGAAAGGATGCCGATACAGCACACCTTTTTGGTTTGAAGGGAACGCCTTCGCAGAAAGCTGAGATTGTCTGGTCGGTTTCCCAGGCTACGACAGGGAGCAGTGCCAGCACCGCAAGAACGCATGGCGGGTTTGATAATGACCGTCCAACCATGAACAGTGTTGCCCGCCGAGTTCTCGGCAGAGACAATATTGTCGATTTCCCAGAAGAAGCCATAGAACGTGGATTACCTGATCTCTGGGATAAACCTGTACTGCTGCCGCCGGAATTTGAATATTTATTCCGTCCGCCTGTGCAGCCATGCGGATCACCTTTGGTGCCTGTTCTGCCAACGCCTGCCGATACATCCTCAGTTCTTGAACCTCCTGAACTGCCTGCACCTGAGGGCAGGCGCCGTGCTCTTTGCGTTGGTATTGACGATTATCCCACCTCGCCGCTCAATGGCTGTGTGGCGGATGCCGATGCATGGGGAGCCACTCTGGATGCCATGGGTTTTCAGGTGTCTTCGCTTAAAAATGCAGCAGCCACGCGCAATTCCATCCTTGCCGAGTTAAAAAAATTAATAGAAACCAGCAAAGCAGGAGATATTGTGGTTTTCCAGTTTGCCGGTCACGGCACCGAGGTCGACGATCTTGACGGCGATGAAGTCGATGGGACGAATGGTGCAAAAGATGAAGCGCTCTGCCCCTATGATATTGCCGAGGGAGCCTTTGTCATTGACGACGATATCGCCGATATTTTCGCAGACATACCCCAGGATGTCAACGTGACCTGTTTTATCGACTGTTGCCACTCAGGATCAATCACCAGGACCTTTAGGGGCAGAAAGCCACTAACAGGTGAACGCGATCTGAGGGCCCGTTTCCTTCCGACAACTCCTAAAATGCAGGCAAAACACCGCGCTTACCGGGAGCGTATCGGGAGTGCCCGAAGTGCACCTGGCCGTAGGCCGGAAAATTTGAAAAACGTTCTTTTCTCTGCCTGCCGGGACTATGAAGTCGCTTATGAGTCTGCTGGTCATGGAGAATTCACTGTAAGAGCGACAAAAATCCTCCGACAGGGGATTGAGGGAATGACTAATGAAGATTTTTTAAAACAGGTCATTAAGGAATTTGGTCCCGCCCCGCGGCAAAATCCTGATCTGGATTGTGCGTCACACATGACTCAGGTGGCTTTACTAAAACCGGTTTTTCTGGATTAAGCCTACTTTTCGCCAACTCGTTTATTTTTTTCTGAGGTCACTATGCCTATTATTGCCGTTGAAACCAAAATGCCGGGAAAGATATCGATTGGGGCATGTCTTCCCTATAGAATTCCCTATAGATTGACATCATAGAGCCGTTGGAATGCCGATGCCTTGAATACGGCTATGAGCTCGCTTCCCGGCCGGATACCCATTTCCTCCAATGACTGGGGAACGATTTCGGCAATAAGGGTATTGCCACCGCAATCAAGCTCGACGCCGATCAGCCAGTCTGTTTCATACGTTTTGCGGACGATACAGGGCAGCATGTTTCGTACACTGGTTGCCTCGGGATGTTTTTTGAACAGCAAAATATCCCTGCTGTTCAGAGCGAACTGGCCGGCGCGGCGATTTTCGGTTTTAACCAGCATCAGAGTAATATCGTTCCAACGATACCTCATGAGCTTGCCAATATCTTCCGGCGCATCGAGTTGCAGCAGATTTATGTAGCCTCGTCCGCCGCTGCCGAGGCTGGTGCGGGCCAGCTCTTCGGTCGAAAGCTGTTGGGCAACGAGTCCTCGTTTCATGACAATGACTTCATCGGTCATCATGCGCATTTCATGCAGGCTGTGGCTGATAAACAGCATGGGAATGGAAAATTCCGAAAAAACCCGCTGCAGGTGTGGAATGATCTGGTACTTCAGTATGCCATCCAGGCCTGATAAAGGTTCATCGAGCAGAATAAGATGTGGGCAGGCGAGAATGGTTCGGCCCAGCGCGACCCGCTGACGTTCTCCTCCGGACAATTTCGTCACACGGCGATCAAGGAGCTGATCCACTTGGAGGACTCGCAGCAATTGGTCTGGATCAATGGTTCTTTCCCGGGCCGGTATTCTGTTCATGCCGTAGAACAGGTTTTTTTTCACACTTATGTGTGGAAAAAGATGGGCATGTTGAAAAACGACCCCCACCCGTCTGGTTTCCGGGGGAAGGTTGATCCCTGCTTTATGGTCAAAGAGTGTTAGTCCATTGAGGCCGATGTGCCCTTCGTCCGGTTGCAGCAGGCCGGCAAGCATATAC
>JBHEOR010000191.1:0-4726 GCA_046260685.1 Desulfopila sp. | reverse complement strand
GAAAATCTCCGGTGCCGTCATCGTTGCCATCCTTATAAGCTTTAACATGCAATTCATAGATAATTGCGTCTTTATACCAGAGCGACTCTCTTTTTCCTTTCATGTTTCGTTCCTATTCCTTTTACCACGTGATAAACTCGAGAAGCTGACGCCGCCTGAACTGATGAGAAATGCGGCCTACATGAAATAATCAAAATCGCGTTCAGTCCGTAATCTTCTCCGCAGCAGGAAAATCTGGGCCGGGCTTTCAGCGGGATCAAGACGAACGTAATTTTTTCTGCCCTGCCAGAGGAAGCGATTATCAAACAGAAGCTCATGCACCTGATACACTTCGTTTTCTTCGATATTAAACTCTTCGAGGGGAACCTCCAGCCAGCCATCCTGAACATTGTGAGGATCGAGATTGACCGCCACCAATATTATATTATCGAGATCTTCTGTGGATTTGCCGTAGAACAGCAGCTGTTCGTTATCCACCGGATAAAAAGCCAGGCTTTTATTTGATTTCAGGGCTTCATTCTCTTTTCGGAGTTTGTTTATCCTGGTAATGAAGGCACGAAGATTGCCGGGACTTTTCCAGTCACGCAGTTTGATTTCAAATTTTTCAGAGTTGAGATATTCTTCAGTTCCCGGCACCGCCTCGTTTTCGGAAAGTTCATAACCGCTGTATATGCCGTAGCAGGAAGAAAGCGTTGCCGCAAGAACCAGCCGGGTTATAAAGGCCGGTCGACCGCCAAACTGAAGATATTCCGGCAGGATGTCCGGAGTGTTGGCGAAAAAATTGGGCCGGTAAAATTCACTGACTTCCGTCTCCACCAATTCCTGCAGGTAGCTGGTCAATTCATATTTGCTGTTGCGCCAGGTGAAGTAGGTATAAGATTGGCTGAACCCCACTTTCGCCAGCCCGTACATAACCCGGGCGCGGGTGAAGGCTTCCGACAGGAAGACAATGTGGGGATAGCTTTTTCGCACTTCCTCTATAAGCCACTGCCAAAATGGCAGCGGTTTGGTATGCGGATTGTCCACCCTAAAAATATGTACCCCACGTTCAATCCAGAAAATCACAACACTTTTCAGCTCATGCCAGAGCGACTGCCATTCTTTACAATCGAAGGAAATCGGATAAATATCCTCATATTTTTTTGGCGGATTCTCGGCATACTTAATCGTCCCGTCGGGCCGATGCTTGAACCATTCCGGATGTTCATGAACATAGGGATGATCGGGAGAACACTGGAAAGCGAGATCAAGCGCTATTTCAAGCCCCTGCTGCTTGGCGCTTTCAACCAGGCGCTCGAAATCCTCAAGAGTACCAAGATCCGGGTGGACTGCTTTATGGCCGCCCTCTTCGGCACCGATAGCCCACGGACTGCCGGGATCATCAGGAGTCACCAGCAGGGTGTTGTTGCGACCTTTGCGGTTGGTCCGGCCAATGGGATGGATAGGGGGAAGATAAAGGACGTCAAAGCCCATTTTAACGATTTCCGGCAGGAGTTGTTCGACGTCCCTGAATGTGCCGCTTTTTTTCCGATCAGTGGTGATAGAACGTGGAAAAACCTCATACCAGGCACTAAAACCGGCAATCACCGGTTCAACAATCACCGAAAGAGCTGGAGAAAAGATCGTCTCTCTTGATCTTTCGGGATAGCGGTGCATCATAGCCGTGATATCTGCAGCCGTCGCCTTTGCTACCATGTGACCCTGTGGTTCAACCGCCCGCAGCAATGCCGCCATGGTCGACAGCCAGTCATCGTCGGGAGAAAGCGCTCTGGGAGCGGTTGCTTCAATCATCGCTGCTCCCTCCAGCAGTTCACTCTCCACATCCTGGCCCGCATCGTATTTTTTCACCAGGTCCTTCTGCCAGGTTGCGAAATGATCGATCCAAGCCCTGACTGTATATTGATAGGTGCCGACTTCATCGACATTAAACTCGGCCATCCATAGGTCATTGCCCTTATTGGACATCGGCAACTCGATCCATTCGCCCCCGGCATGCCGAAATTGAAGAACCGCCTGTAAAAGATCATGTCCGTCGGCAAATATGTATGCCGTAACCTTTATCTTTTCACCAATTGTCCTCTTTATGGGAAAACGGCCGCTGTCAATCCGGGGTTTGATTTCCTCGATCCATACTCTGGAAGCTTTTTCATTTGGAAGTTGTTGCCGAGCCTGTTCCTGTTCCTGTTCCTGTTGCATATTCCCTCTCTTGCATTAATAGATATGAATCCAGGCGGCAAGAGTACCGGCACGGAACCGATGTTTGATAACAGATAATGTTCCGTGCCGGGCAGGACTGTACAATGTGTGAAATGGTCCAAGGCTCTAAAACCTCCGGGAAAGTATAACGGCACAAGGAGTTTATAAGGAATTTTCCGAGCTGCAATATCGTGCCCTTGCCTAATAGACAGCAATTGATATGCCACTTTTTTGTTATAGCAGAAAAATTACTTGAGGAACTCACTCAGGGTAAATGCTCGAATAACCTCAGACCTGTAAACGTTCACCAGTGCTCCATAGGTGCACAAGCAGGCCGACGGGCAGGTAAGCGCAGACTCCGATAGTTGGCCTATGCACGGCGGTCTGATCGTGCGCATATGGGGTGCTGGTGCACGTTTACTAGCCAGCCAGCCAGCGGTAGCCCATACCGTATTCCGTCCGTATAGAATCGAAGGTTGAATCAACTTCTCTGAATTTATCCCGAATACGCCTGATATGCGCGGTAATAGCGTTATTGGTAACTACTACATTGGCGGCTTCCATAAGCTGGTCGTGGGATTTTACATGGCCTGGAATTTTAGCAAGAGAGTGCAGCAGCCAGAATTCAGTCAGGGTCAGGTCGATCAGTTTATCCTTCCAGAATACCTGTTTTCGCTCCTCATGAATTTTAAGTTGTCCCGCAGAAAAGATATGCTCGGTGCTGCTTGCCTGACTTTTACTAAGAGATTCGACGATTTTAAAAAGTGCGGAAATTCGCACCGGCAGAAAATCAAGAGTGGTGGTGTTTTTAGTCAGATAATCCCAGGCTCCGAGCCTCAGCCCGCTCACCCTGTCCAGGTCTGAATCCCGGGCAGTGAGGAAAATGATAGGTATGGTCGGCGATTGTTGCCTCAATTCCCGGCAGAGGTCAAAACCTCCCTCCATTTCATCATGGAGCATTATATCGAGAATAGCCAGATCGGGCAGTTTTTTCTTAAAGGCTTCCAGAGCCTCGGGGCGGCCCGAATAGCTGTTTACCTGATATCCGTCTCGCTTCAGGGCTTTGGTATAGTTGACTCGCAGCAGATTGTCGTCTTCAACAAGGGCGATAGTGTAGGTCATAATGGGATTGGTTTTTTACAATAAGTTAAGTAGAAAAAAGCTGAAAACTGTTTTTTCCAAGAGAAAAACATACATAACTCTCCGTCTTTTGGCCACGGTATCTTTATCCTTTGTCATAATTGATCATTTTCTATCTTCATCTTGTCATAATCGACTCAGCTCTCTGTCATGATCTTCTGGTTTACTGCCCTTCAGTATGATGAATCAGTTGTTAAATGATGTTTCAGTATTGAACCGGGAGGATTGAGAAATGAAAGAGTATCAAAATAGCATGACGAAAAATAGCTTGAATGGCGTGACCGATCTAAGCAACTTGACCGAGTTGAGCGACCTGAAGGAATTGCGCGATCCCGGTAACTTACTCCTGCTTATTTATGTCACGGTAATGGTTTGTATTCTTATTCTGGGCGTGCTGTGGGAAGGTGCGGCAGCAATGACCGGAGCGGAGGCTGGAGTGCGTCCCGACGATGTGCAGAGAGGTGAATTGCTGGTGGCAATGGAAAATGGACAACTGCATCCGGCGCCTCTTCTGTCCCAGCAGGTTGACATAACAATCAGCGGCATAACCGCAAGAGTAAAGGTCGAACAGAGTTTTGTGAATAATGATGTGAACTGGATCAACGCCGTTTATGTTTTTCCCTTACCTGACGAGAGCAGTGTGGACCATCTGAGATTGCGGGTTGGAGAAAGGTTGCTGGAAGGCCGGATAATGGAAAAGCAAGAAGCTCGGAAAACACATGACAAGGCCAAGGCAGAGGGAAAGAAAAGCTCCCTGCTGGTGCAGAACAGGCCCAATATATTTACCACAGAAGTGGCTAATATCGGGCCTGGGGAAGAGGTCACTGTGGAAATCGAATACCAGCAAACAGTACGTTACGCCGATAATGTTTTTTCGCTGCGCTTCCCGATGGTTGTTGCACCTCGATATATTCCGGGGCAACCTTTGACTGGATTGGCCGGATCGACTGAAATTAGGGAGGCAATGGAACCATCGGAAGCAACAGAATCTATCGAGCAACCGATGCGGATGACTTCTGCCGGCTGGGCGGTTAACACGGATCAGGTCCCCGACGCCTCACAGATCACACCTCCTGTGGATCTCGAGGGCAAGACGATTATCCCGGTCAAACTCACCATCGATCTGGCTGCTGGAATTCCTCTCTCCCGGCTGGAATCTCTCTACCATGGAATTGAATCGGAAGAAATAGGTGAAGGGCATTACAGCATTTGGCTGACAGATGAAATAAAAGCGGACCGCGATTTCGTCCTCGAATGGCAGCCTGAGAACGCAGGAGATGCGAAAGCAGCTCTTTTTGCCGAAACATTGGGGCAAAACCAATATATGCTGCTGATGCTCATGCCGCCGCAGAAAATGGCCGCAAGTCCAGCCCCCCGTGAAGTGATTTTC
>JBHEOR010000190.1:0-4752 GCA_046260685.1 Desulfopila sp. | reverse complement strand
GCCCAGGAGCACGTCCTGCTCTGCCTGGTCCCGGCCTTTTTTATTGCCGGAGCAATCGGCGTCTTTATCAGCCAGGCTTCGGTGATGAAATACCTCGGTCCCAAGGCCAACAAACTCATGGCCTATGGTGTGGCTTCCGTTTCCGGGACCATTCTTGCCGTGTGTTCCTGCACGATCCTGCCGCTCTTTGCCGGAATATACAAAATGGGCGCGGGCCTTGGTCCGGCTTCGGCATTCCTCTACTCCGGACCGGCCATCAATGTTTTGGCTATCGTTCTTACGGCGCGAATACTCGGTCCTGAAATGGGTATAGCCCGAGCCGTAGGAGCCATATTGTTGGGTATAATCATCGGCGCCTCGATGGCCTTTATCTTTCGCAAGGAGGAAAAGGCCAAAGTTGCCCTTCAGATGGCCATGCCTGATGAGGATGTCAAACGACCTCTCTGGCAGACCAGTATCTATTTTGCGGCCATGATCGGTGTTCTGGTTTTTGCTAACTGGGGTCGACCACAGGAAACCACTGGTATTTGGGCGGCGATCTTCGACGCAAAATGGCCCTTGACCGCCGCTTTTGCTGCGGCACTTGGACTGATTTTAATATTCTGGTTTCAGATGCGGGCCTGGAAAATCGGACTCACCGCCATTCCGGTAATCGTACTTGCTCTTGTTTTTCCGGAGCAACCGATCATCGCCTTTACCGCCGGTTTTATCGGCCTGTCGATCTTCACGAGCACCGACAAGGGGGAGGTAGGCGAGTGGTTCTCCTCTTCCTGGACCTTTGCCAAGCAGATCCTGCCGCTGCTGCTTTTCGGTGTTTTGGTCGCTGGTCTTCTGCTAGGCCGGGTTGGACATGAAGGCCTAATCCCGTCCGATTGGGTGTCAAGGGCCGTTGGCGGCAATTCGCTCATGGCCAATTTTTTCGCTTCGTTTGCCGGGGCCTTCATGTATTTCGCCACTCTAACCGAGGTACCGATTCTTCAGGGGCTTATGGATAACGGCATGGGAAAAGGACCGGCGCTCGCTCTGTTGTTGGCCGGGCCGTCGCTTAGTCTGCCGAGCATGCTGGTTATCAACACGGTACTCGGGATTAAAAAAACGATGGTTTTGCGTCTCTCGTCGTCATCACCTCCACAATTTGTGGGATGGCTTTCGGGATAGTTTTTGGTTAACTTTACAAAGGAGAAAAAAATGAAGATTCAGATCCTTGGACCAGGCTGTGCCAAATGTACTAAACTTGCTGAAAACACTGTAGCTGCAGCGAAAGAACTCGGAATCGACTATGAGATCGAAAAAATTTCCGATGTTAATCAGATCATGACCTTCGGGGTGATGATGACCCCCGGACTGGTTATCGATGGCGAGGTAAAGAGTGTGGGAAAGGTCCTATCACAGGACGAAGTGAAAAATATGCTCAGTCTCAAAAAATAATTTCTCTTGGGAAAAACACCTAACAACAAGTACTTAATTTACAATTCTAACTAAAAAAGGGTATGTCATGATTCCAGTGCAAATAAGTAATGGTTGTGCCTGCAGTGCAGCTCCTCACTTGATATTTTCCTGTTCCGGTGCCGCCGATGTCGGAGAGCTGGCTGACCAGACGGCAAGAAAACTCAGTCGTGACGGCAACGGTAAGATGTTTTGCCTGGCCGGGATAGGTGGTCGGGTGAGTGGTATTATCAAGTCAACCGAGGCGGCAGCATCCATTCTGGCCATCGACGGCTGTCCCCTTGACTGTACCAAAAAATCTCTGAAAGAGGCTGGTTTTAATAAATTCAATCATCTTCGTCTCACCGATCTCGGCTTTGAGAAAGGCAAGACCGAAGTAAACATCGACGTTATTGCCCAGGTCGCCGACAAAGCAAAAGTATATATTTGATAACAGGAACTTATGTGAATTATTTTTCATTTAAAACCAACAATGGCGAGGGTAAGGAGATGGTCGGGCACGAAGGATTTATGGACAAAGCGACGAGAGTTGCTAAACTAGGAAAATTGGGAGTCAAATAACTTATGGATCAGTTCTTTCTCACTATCAATTCATGGATGGGCCAGGGCATTCTGCTGGGAGCCCTCGGCTGTTTTCTCTGGGGTATGGTCAGTGTGCTGTTCAGCCCCTGCCATCTCGCTTCCATTCCACTTATTATCGGCTATGTCGGCGGTCAGAATCATTTGGTCGAAGGACGTAAGGCGACACTCTATGCTGTTGTTTTCACCACTGGGCTTTTTATCACCATTGCCGTTATCGGCATCGTCTGCTCGCTGCTTGGACGCATGCTGGGTGATGTCGGGCCTTATTGGACCATTGCCATCGGCTTGCTGTTGTTCTGGGTGGCCCTTGATATGCTCGGGGTGGCAAAATGCTCTATGTCCGGTAGCCTCATGGGCAGGTTAACACTGAAAGGTCTCTCCGGAGCCTTTGTTCTTGGTCTGGCCTATGGAGTGCTGTCGGGTTCCTGCACCTTTGGCTTCATCGCCCCGATCCTCGCTATCGTCTCTGTGCAGGCCAAGGTCTTCACCGGCATAACATTTATTCTACTGTTCGCCATCGGGCACTGTCTTCCCATAGTTGTTGCCGGCAGTTCAACAGCCATGGTCAAGCGCCTACTTGTGAACAGCAGCTGGCAGCAGGGTGGCCGGGTATTCCGGCGTCTGGCGGGGACGATGATCGGTCTGCTCGGCGTCTATTTCATCGTCCAGCCATTTTTCCCGACCTGATATCCAGGTGATGGTTCAGGAAAATAGAGGTGAGAAAAAATAACTATGATGAAAAACCCCAAAAAGGTACTCTTTTTATGTACCGGAAACTCCTGCCGAAGTCAGATGGCCGAAGGACTTCTTCGTCATCTTTCAGGAGGACGACTTGAGCCCTGCAGCGCCGGCCTTTCTCCGCAAGAGCAGATTCATCCCCTGGCAATAAAGGTCATGGAGGAAATCGGCATTGAGATCTCCGATCAGAAACCAAAAGGAGTGGGGACGTATCTGGGGAAGGCAACAATTTCCATCGTCATCACGGTCTGCAGCAAAGCTGAAGAATCTTGTCCGAGAATCTGGCCGGGACTCTCCGAAACGAACAGATTGTACTGGCCGTTTATCGACCCTGCCGAAGCAGAGGGAACCGCCGAAGAGAGAATTTATGTCTTTAGGCAGGTCAGGGATCAGTTGAAGGAAAAAATGAGTGATTGGCTTGAAAGTCTGCAAAATCAGCAAAAAAAGGTAAAGAACATGACACCCAAACTCAAAATCCTCTATCTCTGTACCGGCAATTCCTGCCGCAGTCAGATGGCGGAAGGTTGGACACGAGCGCTCAAGGGCAATTCTATCGAGGCATATTCCGCAGGTATCGAAACGCATGGCCTCAATCAAACGGCGGTCGAGGTTATGGCTGAGGCCGGAGTAGATATATCCAGGCACACCTCAAAGCATATCGATTTTCTCAGGGATATGACCTTTGATGCCGTTATCACCGTTTGCGATAACGCCCGCGAGACCTGCCCCTTTTTGCCTGGAGGACAAAAAAAACTGCATGTCGGCTTCTCCGATCCACCTGCGATGGCAAAAGAGTTGGCGGAGAAAGGAGCCGACCTTGAAGAGCAACGAAACTGCTATCGTCTGGTGCGAGATGAAATCCGCGCCTTCGTCGAAACACTGCCCTCCTCTCTTGACAGGCAAGAAACCAGTGAGTGATTTTTGTATCGAGAATTAATCACATCTTCCCATAGATCAGGTGCTATATGCTTTCATTTTGCAGAAAACCGACAATCAACATTTGATAATTGGAGATCTCGATGGCGCATGAACATAATCATAGCCACACTCCTACTAACTTCAACCGTGCTTTTGCTATCGGCATTGTATTAAACCTTGCATTTGTCATGATTGAGGCTGCTTATGGCACAATATCAAACTCGCTTGCCCTGATTGCGGATGCCGGCCATAATTTAAGCGATGTAATGACCCTGCTCCTCGCCTGGGGGGGGCGATGGCCCTGGCCAATCGGTCGGCAAAAGCCCCGCACACTTTTGGCTTCAAAAAGGGAACTATTCTTTCGTCCTCTGCCAGCGCTCTTTTTCTATGTGTGGCGACTGGGGTGATTATCTGGGAGGCGCTCGGCCGATTGCGTTCACCGTGCGTTCACCGGTACCAGTGCATGGCATGACCATTACCATCGTCGCTGCCATCGGGGTGGTGATTAATACGGCAACATACCGAAAGCAGTAACGGGCAAGGTAATTGCTGGCTGGGCAGACAGGCAGCCAGCCACAACATATCATAATAGAAAAATAAAAAAGAAGGCATCATGCAAAAAATAATTCCTGCCCTTGGTTTGCTTTTTCTTACAGCACTTCCTGATCATGCTGCAGGCGATGTGAACATTATTGACATTGGGCAAACAGAGTATCTTTTTAAAAATGGAGCGGTTTTTATCGACAACCGTCCTCCCCACAAATTTTCCCTTGGCCATATTAAAGGCGCGGTGAATCTGCCTTTTTTCGTAAAAAATGACCCCTCAAACAAAATGACCAAAGAAAATCTGGCGCAGGCGATTGGTGACAAACAGGTCGTCGTTTTCTACTGCACCGGCATGCTGCGCGCCTATCATGCCATAAAGCAATCGGAAGAATGGGGTATAGCGGCCAAAATGTACTGGTACAAAAATGGCTATGAAGAATGGAAAATGCTGCAGAAACCAGTTGCCGATTGAAATGGTTATGCCACATCTCATCCGTTTCACGCGTTTTTTCAATTCAAATA
>JBHEOR010000019.1:0-37448 GCA_046260685.1 Desulfopila sp. | reverse complement strand
GTTTTAAGCCGTTCCATGAGACCGGGAAGGCGGATTTCCTGCAGGCCGTTAACATCTCCTGCTTTTCCTTTATCAGCATTGCCAACCATTTTAAGGATCTTTTGGCGAAGGATGCGGCGATGGTAACCATCACCATCTCCACAACGAAAATGGCCGCTGAAAATTACGGCTATATGGCACCCATCAAGGCTGCCCTGGACTCTTCACTGTGCTTTCTGGCCAAGAGTTTTTCCGCGTTTTCCCGGGTACGATTTAATGCCGTTGCCCCCGGTCTTCTGAAGACCTCGGCTTCCGCCGGTATTCCCGGCTATGTCGACAGCTATCTTTACGCGGAAAAGGCCATTCTACGTAAAAAAGCCATCACCACGGCTGAGGCGGCCGACACCGCAATTTTTTTGCTCTCCCCGAGATCATCAGGCATAACGGCGCAGACTCTGGTGGTCGACGGCGGCATGTCGACGAATTATTTCGATCGTGAAATTGTCGGCAAGGCGGTGGGCTAAAGTTAAGGTGCCTTTAAGTGGCAATCGACACCATTACAACGCTACAGGCCCCGCGAAATAAATGTTCACGGGGCCTGTTGTGTGCTGTCTTACCAGAAGACGACGGAAGTGGAGAAACTACAGCAGGGCAAGCAATACGCCGGCGGCAACAGCAGAACCAATGACGCCGGCCACGTTGGCGCCCATGGCGTGCATGATAAGATGGTTCTGTGGATTGGCTTCCAGGCCGACCTTGTTGACCACTCTGGCAGCCATGGGAACGGCGGAGACTCCCGCAGCGCCGATGAGTGGATTGATCTGTGTAGAAGAGAGTTTGTTCATGGTCTTGGCAATGAGCAGGCCGCTGGCTGTTCCGATACCAAAGGCAACAATTCCCAGCGACAAAATCCCCAATGTTTCCAGGTTGAGGAACTTGTCGGCGGAGAGTTTGCTGCCCACTCCGAGACCGAGAAAAATGGTGACGGTATACATCAAAGAATCCTTGATGGTGTCGGAGAGCCGGTCAATAACCCCGCATTCCTTGGCAAGGTTGCCTAGCATGAACATTCCTATCAAAGGTGCGGCGGAAGGCAGCAATGTGGCACAGATGCCGAGCACCATGAGCGGCAGCAGGATTTTTTCGATCTTGGAGACATAGCGCAGCTGCACCATTTGTATCTCCCGCTCCTCCCTGGTGGTCAGCCATTTCATGATCGGCGGCTGGATCAGCGGCACCAGGGCCATATAGGAGTAAGCGGCAATGGCGATGGAGCCCAGCAGCCGTGGTGAGAGCTGGCTGGAGAGAAAGATGGCCGTCGGCCCGTCCGCCCCTCCTATGATACCTATAGAGGCGGCATCTTTGAGAGAGAAATCGATTCCCGGTACGAAATCGGAGAGCAGCAGCGCTCCCAGAAGTGTGGTAAAAATACCGAACTGCGCGGCGCCGCCAAGCAGTATGGTTTTGGGATTGGCAATCATCGGGCCGAAATCGGTAAGCGCGCCCACGCCCATAAAAATAATCAAAGGGAAGACACCGGTAAGAATGCCGACCTCATAGATGTAATAGAGTATACCGCCGGGATCGGCGATGCCGGCAAGCGGAATGTTGGAGAGGATGGCGCCGTAGCCGATGGGGATGAGCAGCAGCGGTTCAAACTTCTTGAAAATACCAAGGTAAATAAGGACCAGGCCGACTACGATCATCAATACCCGGCCAATACCGAGACTCCAGTCCTTGTGGATCTGGTCGTTGATGATTCCGGCAATCCCGGTGGTTTTAAAGAGATTTGTGGCCAGTTGACCTATGCCCGGCAGTTTCTGGCTTTCCGCGCTTCTAGGGATCTCGACAACCACTGCCGATGCCTGGATAGTGCCGATAACATCGCCCTTGTATATTTTGGTATAGGAGACGTAATTCGATTTGAGGATTATGCCCGAAACTCCTGCACGGAGTATGATTTTGGTGCCGTCGGCTTTTTTCAGGGTGGCGATTTCGTCACCGCTGTAGACCTTATCGCCCGGTGATATGGCAACGTTGATTATCTTGGCATCAACCGGGGAGACAATCGCCACGGTGTCTTCCGCAGCCCACGCAGAAGAGCCGGCAACCAGCAAGACACCAAGCAGAGTGACTAAGAACATTCTGATATTCATAATACTTTCCCAATAGCAAGGAAGAAAGGAAACACACTATCCCGCCTGTAACGGCATATTGTGACCAGTTGTGTACTCGAAAAAAGAGGTGGTGACTTTATTCGAAATACTCCCCCTTTTTTGTAAAGGGGGTGGGAACTGCACTGCGCCAAACTCTCTGGATCAGGCGATGGCAACCAGTGGTTCCGAAGCCTGTACCGTTTCACCGGCGGTGACATGGACGGCCACTATTTTCCCTGCCTGCGGTGCCTTGACTTCGGATTCCATTTTCATGGCTTCCATGACGACCAGCGGGGCATCTTTTGCCACCTCATCGCCGACATCCACCAGGACCTTGACAATATTGCCGGGGGTCGGAGCTTCAATGTCGGTTCCTTCGGCTGCTGCAGGCGCCGGCGCGGCAGGCCCGGCTGCGGCTGCCGGGGTGGCCTGGACCGCACCGGCGCCGCCGTCGGCAACAACGACATTATAGGGCCGGTTGTTGACGGTGATGGTATAGTTGCGCGGTCCGGCCGCCGGTGCTGCAGGGGCTGTGGTTGCCTTTTCTTTTTTCTTTTCCGCCGGCTTTTCATCGGAGACCTTGCGGACATTGACCTTGGCATTGCCCTGAAGAAAGTCCAGCCCTTTCTGTTCACAGCTGGCGATTATGAAGATGTTTTCATCGTTGACGGGCAGGTTGTTTTCCTCAAGTATCTTGGTCGCTTTGGGAATGCCTGGTTCGAGGTGCTCCACGGGATCGTCGGTGAAAACCGGTTTCTCCAGCTGTTCGGAGGCTATCCTGACGATTTCTTCATCCGGCGGAACAGGAGTCTGGCCGAAATAGCCCAGAACCATATTGCCGTAGCTGGGATTGATCTTCTTCCAGCGTCCCTGGGTGGCGTTGAGGTAGGCCTGCTGGAAGTAGAACTGGGATACCGGGGTAACCGAGGTACCGAAACCGCCTTTCTCCACGACCTCGGACATTTCCTTGATAACGTCGGCGTACAGATGGAGGGTGCCGGTATCACGCATCATCATGGTGTTGGCCGTCAAAGCGCCACCCGGCATCGGTGAGAGTGTGACCGTCGGGGAGACCATCTTGGCCTCCGGTGGCACGAAGTATTCTTTCATGGCTTCGGTGAAAACCTCCGAGGCCACCAGTATTTTCTCATAATCAAGATCGAGAGTGTAGTCGGTTCCTTTAAGTGCATGGATCATGGAAAGGATGTCCGGTTGACAGGTTCCCCCGCTGACCGGGCTTTTGGAAAGATCGACACCCGTGGCACCGCCCTCTATGGCGGCCAGGTTCTGGGAAATGCCCAGTCCGGCGGTATCATGGGTATGGAACCACAGTATGGTATCTTCCGGCACAATTTTGCGCGCTTGTTTGAATGTTTCGTAGACTTTTCGAGGATTGGAGGTGCCGGATGCATCCTTGAAGCAGATGGAATGAAAAGGAATGTCGGCATCGAGGATCTGCTGGAGACGGTTCATGTAGAACTCGGCATCGTGGGCCCCGGAGCAGCCTGGAGGAAGCTCCATCATGGAAACAACGACCTGGTGTTGCAGGCCATGATGAGCTATTCTTTGACCGGAATATGTAAGATTGCGGACGTCATTGAGGGCATCGAAGTTTCTGATGGTGGTTATGCCGTGTTTTTTGAACATTTTGGCATGCAAATCGATAATATCTCGGGGACATTGGCTCAGAGCAACGACGTTAATGCCGCGGGCCAGGGTCTGGAGGTCGCAGTCGGGACCGACCTCGCTGCGAAAACGGTCCATCATGTCAAAGGCGGATTCTCCGCAGTAGAAGAACAGACTCTGGAATCGTGCGCCGCCGCCGGCTTCCAGATGGTAAATGCCGGCGTCCACTGTTGCCTGCACGGCCGGCATGAAATCGTCCGTGAGCACTCGTGCACCAAATACCGATTGAAAACCGTCCCGAAAGGACGTGTCCATGAATTTTATAACTTTTTTGCCCACGGTTCTTCTCCTTTAAAGTTGCATCTCACCCTGGCTGAGGGGGAGATATCTATAATGATAAAATAATGGTAACTATTCAGGAGCACCCCATCTTGTCCCATTTGAGCCTTCTCGAATAGCACAAGTATGCTTCAAAGTCCCAAATGAGCCAATATGGAGCACTCTTAAACAGTTACAACTTGGTGGTTATGCCAATTTGGTGCTCCCACCTGAATAGTTACAAATAATGATAATTAAATACTGTTTACAACGCACCTGGGATACTGTCCGGGAATGCCCTTTTCATCCGTATCTGAACGAAAGCCTCTTCTCGGACAAGCTCTCAGCAGGCACGCATTCTGTCGGCTTCAAATGCGGCAACGGCCGCGGCGATGACGGCGATGTCATCTTCGTCGTCAGTGGCGACGGGTACGGCACGTGCCTCCTGCTCCCGTTTCTTTTTGGCCTTGGCTGCTTCGGCCAGGAGTTTGCGCTCACGTTCGACGGCTTCAAATTCCCTGGTGGAGTGCTCCCTGGTGAGTTTGGAGATCAAGAGGAGCAGTACAATCATCAAGCAGAGAAACAATAATACCGTTCCCATGCCGACGAACATTAGTTTAATCCCTTCAAATATCATAAAATTGCCTCAAAAAAAGTTGATGACCTCGGGGGTTCGGCCATCCTGAAATGCATGTTCTTCTGTTGCATTGTCACCCTAATGCTGCAAAGGTAACAGCTGGAAAAGGCCAACAGTAGAAGCGGGTCTGAAAAATGTACCTTTCTCTATATAGAAAGACTGACCACAAGTCAATGAGTAAGGCATATACTTTGATTAGTAATAATTAAACACTACTCAAGAATAAGTTATTCGTGACAGCATAACAAACAGTTAATCGTTCGTTTTTGATGTCCTGTCGAAGATGCATGCTCATCCCCAAGAATCTGTATGTACAGATCTCCTGCTCGATAATGCAATAGCGGCTAAACATACCATGAGAATCAATTTCGACAAAGTATGCAACAGATATATGGAGGCTTTTATCAAAATAAAACTTTAGGGTCATGTTATTTGTTGACAGGCCCTTAGTGCTGCAAACGCCGTTTGGGCACCGGCGTCATTTTCGGTGGAAAGGCATCATTGCCAACATCTTCAAGAAGTCTTGTCTAATCTATGTCCGGATAGTAATGATCAAGGCATGGTGTGCAGATGCCGTGTGAGACATTTGACTGTGGGGCAGCCACCAGCGAAGGGACCCAATACCATTTTTGATCATCCTCAGGATCTCTAATCTTCCTGCAGTTTTGACATTGGGTAATGAGGCCATGCTCATTGACGAATCGTTCATTAAATTCGGTTACTTTTTCCTCATGAGGTTTTTCTTCAACAAGATGATGTGATATTACAAGGCCCCTTGACCCGACAAGAGGATAAGCAGTTTGCCGGAACAAACGGTACTCTGTTGCTGAAGAGCACTCATAGTTCAGTTCAAAAGGTTTGTTTTCCAGCAGTGCCCTGTTATAGGCTTCAGCCAGATAGCTTCGTATCGGTTCCTTACCTGCATCGAGTAGGCGAGCGCCCAGCGGAAAGTCAGCAAGTGTTTTGGCGCCGTTGTTGTTTTTGGCGAAACTTATCCAGGCATCATTATATGCTTTTAAACATATGTTACTATCGACGACACAGATGATATCAGGGCTGTTTTTGAGGGCGTCTACATCCAGGTAAGAAAGGAAATCTTCAAAATCAGAGGCGATAATCATAGGTGCTCCTTTTTTTTATGAACGGGTAATAGAATTCTTTTAAACGGAAAAAATAGTGTTGTAAAGCACATGCAAAAGCTACCCATACGCTGGGACCAATGGCCAACAGACTGTTCTACCACGATAAATACTATGGATACAGCAATAAACCTTGATATTGCAAAGGACACATGTAATAGTGACTGTATGTCGGAATACACGTAATTGGAAGAGCTTTCATTATACTTTTTCTCAAGGAGCCGACCCAATGATAAACAACAGCTCAGATGTATCAGCATGGCGGGCTACAACCTATTATGATTAAAGAAATACCCATCGAAGAAAGAATCATTGTTGCCCTGGATGTTGACAGTGATGCAAAGGCCCGGCAAATGGTGAAAAAGTGTGAGTCTCGCACCCGTTATTTCAAGGTCGGCCTGCAGCTGTTTATGGCGCACTGGTTTAAGACGGTGGACTGGATAGTTGACCGCGGCCATAAGGTCATGCTTGATCTGAAATTTTTTGATATCCCCGAAACGGTCAAGCTGGCCATCGAGCAGGTCAATGACCGCGGGGTGAGCCTGGCAACCATCCATGGCAATGACCCCATTATCCGTGCGGCGGTGGAGGCAAGCGGGGATATGCAGATTCTTGCCGTAACCGTGCTGACCAGTTTTGGCGAGGAGGACATGCGCGCCATGGGAATGACCCAGTCCATCGAGGATCTGGTTTATTATCGGGCCCGGCGGGCGCTGCAGCTGGGCTGTGACGGGGTGGTTTCCTCGGGGCTTGAGGCTTCACGGTTGCGCGGCGATCTGGGCGAAAAGCTCTTGATCGTCACGCCGGGTATCCGTCCCGGTGCCAATGTTGCCGACTCATCTGATGATCAAAAGCGGGTGGTGACCGCGGGCAGGGCCATCGCCAACGGCGCCGATCATGTGGTGGTCGGCAGACCTATTACTCAGGCGGCCGATCCGGCAGCAGTGATCGAGGAGATGCAACAGGATATTTTGAAGACCACCGCAATGTAGAGAATAGAAAAGCACCTGAAGGTTTGCAATATGGCCATGTTATTTTTTGACAGGCCCTTAGTGGCAAAACCCGGAAAACCCGATTATGGGCGGAATGGCAGGGCGTTCTAAACACTGCAGCCCGGCGAGTGCTGATCGCTCATGGCGTTTCGCAATTTGTGCAGCGCGCGTTTTTCAAGCTGGTAAATACTCCCTCTGCTGACACCGTAAACGGCCGCTATTTCCACAATGGATTGTTCTCTGCCCTGATAGGGGCCGAGACCGTAGCGTCGCATCAGCACATCGCCGCTCTTGGTCGAGAGCCGGCTGCCTAGTACTTTCATTATCATTTGCAGCAGCTGCTGCTTTTCCACAATACGTTCGGGTGCGGTACCGGCAGTTCCGGGTGTTCTTTTGCCGTTGAAATCGTTTGCTTCCTGGTCCATGTATGGTGTTGCACGGCAGAGCAGCTCATAGGCATCGCAAGAGTCCCTTGAGGAGGATTGCGCCGAGCCGGTGCGGGCTTGACGGGAGAGCTGCTCCACCAGACTGGAGGAGATGCGGATCAGTCGGCCCTGCAGCGACTGCCGCTGTATTTCCTTGAGGATCCAGTAGGCGGCATAGCTGGAAAAACGCAGTCCCGTTGAGGGATGATATCTGTAGGCGGCCCGGGCTACTCCGAAATTGCCGATCTGGCAGGCATCGTCATGGGTGATCGACTGGCGGTAGATATCGTTGATCGAGCTGCTCAGCTTGCGCACCAGGCCGGCGCATAATAGCATGTAGATGTTGCGCAGGGTGTTGAGCTCCTCGATGACCTCCTGCAGGTCGTTAAAGGCGGCGCTGTCGAAAAGCTCTGTATCAGCGGTGGTGACGATGCGGTTCCAGATTCTGGCAAGCATGAGATGCTGGAACGTTCGGCCCAGCGGTATTGATGTCTGGTGCGGCGACTGACTGAAGAGCAGCAGGGCTGCCTGGCGCTCGGCTTCGCCGAAATTATCGGTGGTGCCGAAGAAAATCCGGCGCTGTTTGAAGAGGTAGATATTTTGAATGACGCTCAGGGCTGCCTGGCGAAAAAAGCGGTGGGCAAAGATCTGCCGCGTGAAGGCATGGCGGCGCAGCAGAACCTCCGTGGCGAGTTCCTTTTCTTCATATTTGCTCAGGTAGGCGGTGGTTGCATCCTGTTTTTTTGCACAGCCGGCGCCAAGTACCTTGGCTTCCAGGGTGCTGCTCAATTTGAGCCGTGCAACGCGTTCCTCAAAGGTTTTCGAAGATGGAGCGGTTTTGAGCAGATCGACGATGTTCTCTTGATCGGAAAAATGTGCAGCCAGATCCGCAGAACCGTCATACAGGCGTGTGGATGTATCAGCTCTTTGCTGTGGAGAGGTTCTATTGTGCATGGTGTAATTCCATAGAGGTCACTCCACAAACGAATATTGAGCAAACGGTATTGCCGATAGAATTGCCGATATGATAGTATTGGGATGCAATCTTTTCGGGATCGGATCCCAATTGTGCAGGTTCATAACGATTTGATTATTATTGTACAACCGTGATCCTCCATGTTACACAATGCGGCAATTCTATCCCGCTTGTGATTTATGTAAATATTCTCCATACGATGCTCCAAACTGTACGTCTTTTGAGTATACACCACCATGGCTATAAAAGTGACACTCAACTCCATTGTGATGGAAATTGTGCAAATTGCAAGGGCTATAGTCTCTTTTCGGCCACCATGGCACTGCTGTTAAGGAAAAAATTCCATACTGATTGGCGTAGATCTTGCTAGTTTTCCGCAAAGACGACGGCTAAAGCAGTTGACTGATCGCCGGAAAACCGATATTTTTGCCTTTTTCCCTATTGGGAAGCGTAACTGGAGGACTTGAATATCAAAAAATAGGATTACAATTAAGACACAGTGAAGCGACATGAAAAAAACGGTTGTATTAATGGCAAGCCCGAGACTGCAGAGCAATACCGATATTCTGGCCAATAAAGTGATGGATGGCCTGCGTTCGACCGGCTCCGGTGATGACAGGATCGACAAGATCGATCTGGTTGAGTTGCAGGAATTTGTCTGCTGTGCCTGTGGTCAATGCAGGGAAGCCGGGCAGTGTCTGCAGTTTCCAGAGGTTACGGAAGTGTTGGAGAAGATAGAAGAGGCCGACGGTTTTGTCCTGGCGACACCGACATGGTGGCTTGGCCCCTCAAGCTACCTGAAAATATTCATGGACCACTGGGGTGCTTTCCTCCGCCCCGATTACAGCTCTCGAATTGCCGGTAAACGCGCAGCAATTATTTCCTGCTGCGGAAATCCCCAGGAAAATCCGGCAGATAAAGTGTGTGCCGACCTCTCACAGATTGTTTCATTTCTCCAGGTTCAGGTGGCGGGAACCCTGGGGGTGAAGGGAGTGGCCGAAATTGGTGCCGTGTCCCGTGACCCCGAGGCGCTGGATCGGGCCTTTGAGCTGGGAGCCCATCTCTATCGTGAGTAGCTTTTCCATGACATAGATCTCAGTGATTTAGGGTCCACTCAATGGAGTATCTGATCAAGGAAGAACTTGGTGCGCTCGCTCTGCGGGTTGTTAAAGAAATCTTCCGGATTATTCTCTTCGATGATCATACCCTCATCCATCAGCATGACACGCTGGGCCACCGTGCGGGCAAATCCCATCTCATGGGATACCACGATCATGGTCATTCCCTCTTCACTGAGCTGGACCATGACATCGAGGACCTCCTTGATCATTTCCGGGTCCAGTGCCGAGGTCGGTTCATCGAAAAGCATGACCTTGGGCTTCATGCACAGGCTTCTGGCAATGGCGACGCGCTGCTGCTGTCCACCTGAAAGCTGGCCGGGAAATTTGAGGGCCTGCTCGGCGATGCGCACCTTTTCAAGGTAGAACATGGCTGTCTCTTCGGCTTCTTTTTTGGGAACTTTACGTACCCATATAGGTCCGAGGGTCAGGTTGTCCAGAATGGAGAGGTGGGGGAAGAGGTTGAAATGCTGAAAAACCATGCCCACTTCCGTGCGGACTTTTTCAATGTTTTTCAAATTGTTGGTCAACTCGACGCCGTCGACCACGATTTTGCCCATCTGAAACTCTTCAAGCCGGTTGATGCACCTGATCAGGGTTGATTTACCGGATCCGGAGGGACCGCAGATAACGATTTTTTCCTGTTGACGAACCGTCAGGTTGATCTCTTTTAAGACATGGAAATCGCCGTACCATTTATTGAGATCGGATATTTCGATTATTGCTTTGTTGTTCTGGATATCGTTATCATTGTTCTGCGTTGTTGCATTCATAGTGGCTTCCTGTATCACGTTCGTTTGTCGGTATCGAGTTGCCGTTCAAGCTTCCTGGAGAAATTGGACATGGAGAAGCAGCCGAGAAAATACAGTAAGGCGACGAAAATATACATTTCCGGGCTGAATCCCATCCATTTGGGATTGGAAAGAACGGTCTGGGAGGTTTTGAGCAGGTCGAAAAGGGCGATGATAACCACCAGCGAGGTGTCCTTAAAGGCCGAGACCAGAACGCTCAGCGTAGGTGGAATAACAATCTTCAGCGCCTGGGGGAGAATAACCAGCCGCATGGTCTGGAAGATATTGAGGCCGAGTGAGTCGGCGGCGTCGTATTGTCCCCTGGGCATTCCCTGGAGACCGCCGCGCACAACCTCTGCAATATAGGCGGCGGTGAAGAAGATGATGGCGGCCTGGGCCCGAAGGATCTTGTTGATGGTCAGTCCTTCCGGCAAAAACAGCGGAAAAATGATGGAAGACATGAATAACAGCGAAATCAGCGGAACGCCACGGATCAACTCGATATAGGTAATGCACAGGTACTTGATTGCCGGCATCCTGGAATCTCGTCCCAGGGCCAGCACAACTCCCAGCGGATAGGCAGCGGTGAGGCCGAATACGGAGAGCAGCAGAGTAAGCGGCAGGCCGCCCCACTTCATGGTGTCTACCGGTTCAAGGCCGAGAATACCGCCCTTCATTAAAACGCCCATGACAACAAGGCCGGCCAGCCAACCGTATCCCAGGATCTTTGACCAGTATTTGCTGTCATTGGATAAAAACAACAGAGCGAAGAGAATCATCATGGCGCTGAATGGTCGCCAGTGGAGCTCAAATGGGTAGAAACCAAAGATGATGAAACGGATGTTGTTGGAGATAACCGACCAGCAGGCACCCTCGCTGTTCCGGCATACATCGCTGCCGCTGAACCAGTTGGAGTCGATGAAGGCCCATTGGAAAAAGGGCGGCACCACCTTGAGCAGCAGCATGATGGTAACAATGGTGAGCAGCGAGTTAAAGACGCTGTTGAACAGGTTATCCTTCATCCAGCCGACGATGCCGCGTTTGATCACCGGGGGTTTGAGCGTGGCGATGTAGTCTCTGTCGATTTCTATTTGTGCCATTACATCTACCTTTCCACAAGCTGTGATTTTTTGTTGTACCAGTTCATGAAAACCGAGGTGGTGAGACTGAAAATCAGGTAACAGCCCATGATCAGGGCGACTCCTTCAATGGACTGGCCGGTCTGATTGATGGTGGTATTAGCCACCGAAACAAAGTCCGGAAAGCCGATGGCAATGGCAAGAGAGCTGTTTTTGGTAAGATTGAGCATCTGGCTGGTCAGCGGCGGGATGATGATGCGCAATGCCTGGGGCAGGGTGACCAGTCGCAGAATATGAGCACTTCGCAGGCCAAGGGATTCGGCTGCTTCAATCTGGCCTCTGGTGACGGATTGGATGCCGGCCCTGACCGCTTCGGCCACAAAAGCAGAGGTATAGATGGTCAGTCCAAGCAGCAGGGCAATGAATTCAGGCGACAGCATGATTCCGCCCTTGAAGTTGAATCCCTGCAGGCTGGGAAGGTTCATCTCAGTGGGAGCGCCGGCTGTGAGCCATGTGATAAAGGGCAGCCCAAGGGTTATGCCCACCGACGTCCAGAACATCGGAAATATTTTACCAGTGGCATGTTGACGCTTCCGGGCCCATCGTCT
Source organism: Desulfopila sp. (assembly GCA_046260685.1). GTDB lineage: Bacteria > Desulfobacterota > Desulfobulbia > Desulfobulbales > Desulfocapsaceae > Desulfopila_A. The sequence continues at coordinate 25,604 of JBHEOR010000019.1, read as the reverse complement.
GATGAGAAAGGACAGTATGAGACCGGCGATGACAGCCAGAATCATATATTTATGCACCGGATGGGAGGCGGGCACGCCCAGTGCCATTCCCCTGTTGCAGAGAAAGACACCGTCCATGGGGTTCAATGCCGTCCTGGGCGAGGGAAAAATTTCGTAAAACAGGGCATACCAGAAAAACAGCTGAAGCAGAATGGGGATGTTCTGCATCACCTCGATATACATAAGAGCCAGTTTGGCGACCAGCCAGTTTGTCGAAAGTCTGGCCACGCCGACAAAGACACCGATAATGGTGCAGAGTATAATCCCGAGAAAGGAAACTTTCAGGGTATTGAGAAAACCGACCAACAGGGCCCTGGAATAGGAATCGGCGGCGGAATATTGTATGGGGCTTTCACCGATTTCAAAGGAAGCCTCTTTATCCATGAAATCAAAACCGGACGAGATATTCTGCTTTTCAAGGTTGGTCAGCGTATTGTCGACAAGATAGAAGGCGAGCAGGCCCACCATGACAAAGGTCATGATCTGAAAGAAGATGGCCCGCTTGTCGGGGTCGAGCCAGAACGGTACTTTCGCGTTGGTCGTTGTAGTTGTCATCAATGATTACTTTACTCTGTGGTCATCGAAGATAGACGCCCGGCTGTAAAGGCAGCAGGGCGCCTATGATGGTGCCTGGGAATGCATGGCGTCGGAATGCTGCTCCCTGGCCATGCATTCTTGAGGGTGTTTCAGAGTTTAGCGGATCGGTGAAGCATACATCAAGCCACCGTCGGTCCACAGGGCGTTGAGCGTTCTGCTGATGCCAAGGGAGGTGTCCGGTCCGACGTTACGGTCGTAGACCTGGCCGTAGTTGCCAACCTGCTTGATAATGTTGTAGGCCCATTGGTCATCGAGGCCCAGGCTTTTGCCCATGCCGGGAGTAACACCGAGAAACCGTTTGATTCCAGGATTGGTGCTGTCGAGAAAGTCATCGACGTTTTCGGAGGTGATACCGAATTCCTCAGCCTGGATAAGTGCCATGACGGTCCAGTTGACAATGTCGAACCACTGGTCGTCACCGTGGCGTACAACGGGGGCGAGGGGCTCTTTTGAGATGATTTCCGGCAGAATCTTGTAATTGGCCGGGTTGGGGGAAACGGCTCTCTGGGCTGCCAGCTGCGAAGAATCGGAGGTCAGGGCATCGCATCGGCCAGCGAAGAAGGCCTTGTTGAGTTCAGAGGTGTTTTCAATGACAACGGGACTCCACTGCATGTCATTGGCTCTGAAAAAGTCGGCGGCGTTCATTTCGGTGGTGGTGCCGGGCAGAACGCAGACTGTGGCGCCGTCGAGCTGCTTGGCGCTGTCGACGCCGAGGTCTTTACGGATCAAAAAACCCTGGCCGTCATAGAAGTTTGTCGATACAAAATTCAGGCCGTTTTTGGTGTCGCGTGTCAGGGTCTGGGTGGTGTTGCGGCAAAGAACATCAATTTCCGCAGACTGCAGGGCCGGCAGTCGTTGAACAGCGGTCAGTGCGGTGAATTTGACCTTGTCGGCATCTCCGAATACCGCTGCGGCCACGGCACGGGCGGTGTCCACGTCAAGTCCTTTCCATTTTCCTTCTTCATCGGGCATGCTGAAGCCATATACTCCGCCATTGACACCGGCTTTGATGTAGCCTCTTTCTTTGACTTCTTCAAGTGTTCCTGCCATGGCCGTTCCGGCAAAGGCAAGAACTGTTAACATTGCGGTCAAAACTTTCATGTGCTTCATGCGTAAAACCTCCTCTTCATTGCTAAGGGTGGTGGCATCGACAAATCGCCCTTGCAGCCTTCTCCCGGAAATGCTCGAACCGTGATCGTGTGCGACGTTACACGTGAATAACGACAGCTTTACAGGGAGCAGCGTACAAGTATTTGAGCGATGCCTTTTCAAACTTGACATCGTACATGTTTGTCAAGGCCGACATGTTTCAAGAATGAACAGCGACGCTGGCATTCTTGCAACATGATACTGGTCGTACAGTATAAGAAATTGATTACTATTTATATAGCATACAAATTCCCTTTGTTAAACAGTTTGTTTGTATTCTCCACGCCGCTTGGCACCAAATTGCAGCACCAGCATGGCTTCTTGAAATTTTGTGAAAAAAAGAGGATAATGTCGTGCTGGGAAGTAAGGGTTCACTCAAAAATAATCAGGGCATCTTTAAAATGGCCTTGTAAGCATTGAAACGTTGACAACGTGAGGAGTACAGGGTGAATGAAGTGTCCTAAATGCAATCATACGCAGGCCAGGACCGATGAATGCCGCAAATGCGGGCTTATTTTTGCCAAATATGAGGCCTTTGAGCAACGCAAGAAGGAGCGTGAGCGGCAGCGGCAGGAAAAGACCCAGTCAAGTGGGGCGCTGTATAAAGGCATCGCCGTGGCCGTTCTGCTGGTGGTGGTGGGAGCCGTGGCATATTACCTGACAGGTGACTCTGGTGGCCGGGCGCAGCAGGTAGCACGGCCGGTGAAGCAGCAGCAACAAAGCTCTGAAGAGATTGCCCAGCAAACACCCGGTAGCGGAAATGCTTCCCTGGTGCGTGTTGAGGAGGCCCAGGTTCGTAAGAAACCGCTGCAGATGCAACAGAGCCCCATTGAGCACGCCCGCAGCGCGACCGTCTCCATTGAGACGCCGTGGGGCACCGGCTCTGGTTTTTTTATTCGGAAAAACTACATTATTACCAATAAGCATGTTGTCGAGTTCGATGAAGCCGATCTCAACACAATACAGGAGCAGGTTCAAACCAGCAGGAGGCTTTTAGATCTTGAGCGGCAGAAGCTGAAAAAGCTGCGCCAACGTATGCGTCAATTGCCCGACGGGCCGACCAGGAGTCAGCTGGAAATCATCATCGCGCAACGGCAAAAAAAACTCGCCGAGGTCCTTGAGCGGCAACAACGTGGGGAACAGCGCCTGGCCTCTCTGGAAAGGGAGCTGCAGGCGCCACGGATAAAAATCATTCTCTCCGACGGGGTGGAGCATTATGCTGGCTATGTCCATACAAGTGATAGGTATGACCTGGCCCTGCTGGCTCTGTTCGCCCATGACGGAACACCTCTTATGCGTGACCCGCGGGGGCAGCGGATGTCCGAGGGGGACAAGGTCTTCACCGTGGGCAGTCCGGTGGGACTGCGTCATTCGGTCACCTCGGGAGTCTTTTCCGGATTTCGCCGGCGTGGAGAGAACGGCCCCACCTACCTGCAGACCGATGCGGCGATCAATCCAGGCAACAGCGGCGGACCGCTCATTGATGCACAGGGCTATGTTCATGGTGTCAACACCATGATTCTGAAGGATACTGAAGGGATAGGGTTTGCCATTCCCATTGGCAAGGTTTTTGAGGAGTTTGGTTCTCTATTGCAGTAGGTGATGTAGCAGGTGATGTAGCAGGTGATGTAGTAGGTGGCGCCTGGAAGAGAGCGCTGTGCCGGTAAATGCCCCTAACGTATCCTTTCAAATAGCGATTTTTCAACATTCTTGCAGACATTGTCGGGATCAAATACCCGGCCGTTCATGGCAATGTAGATGCCTGTGTCAAGGGTCTGCACGGCGCCGATGGCGCAGGCGATGTTAAAGGCGGCATCGCTGGATCTGAATCTGGCCGGAGACATCGAGCCGGTGAGGACCACGATCTTATCCCTGATGCCCTGCAGGTGCCTGGCCGTCTGGACCATGGTGTCGGTGCCGTGGGTGAGGATGATGTAACGGTTGGGTTCATTGTCAATGGCTGCGTAGATGGTATTTCGATCCTCATCCGTTAAATCGAGGCTGTCTTTCTGCATGATGACCTTACTGGCATACTCGAAGGTAACGTTGCCTTCCCGAAGAATCTCGCCGAGAATCGATTCGCCCACCTCATAGGAGCTTTTGGCATCAAAGTAAATCTTGTCTATGGTCCCGCCCGCTGTATAGAAAACAATTTTCACTGCTATCACCGTGTCTTTGTAATGTGGCCCGCCTGGCGTTTCTCCTCAATACTCGAGGTGCCAGTCCTCCTTCAGGTGAATAATTCCCTCATGGTTGGTTTTGTCCAGATGAATGGGAGTGATGGAAACATACCCATTTGATAGTGCATAGAGGTCAGTGTCGGCAGCGCTGTCGGTGACGGCACGGCCGCCGCCGATCCAGAAAAGTTTCTTACCCCATGGATCGGAGGTTTCATGAATGGAATCGCGCCACAGGCTCCTGCCCTGCCGGGTTATGCGAAGCCCCTTGATGGCTTTTTGCGCAGGGATGTTGACATTGAGCAATGTGTTTTCCGGCAGGCCGCGCCGCAGGACTTGTGCTGCGAGACGGGCGGCAATTGTCGCGCTCTGGGTATAATCGCCAACTCCCTTGGCACAGGAGACCGCCATGGCGGGGATAGAGTGCATGGTGGCCTCCAATGCGGCAGCCACTGTTCCGGAATAGCTGATATCATCGCCGATGTTGGCTCCCCGGTTTATGCCGGAAACCAGGAGATCCGGCGGGGCGGAGAGAATTTTCTGCAGGCCGATGGCGACACAGTCGGTTGGTGTGCCGTCCACCGTTATTCTGTCCTTGCTAAGATGTACAAGGCGTAAAGGCTTGTGCATTGTTAATGAGTGGGAAACGGCGGATTTGTCCCGGTCGGGAGCCACCGTGATAATCCGGCCGAGGTCTTGGAGGGCGGCGCCAAGTGCACTGAGGCCGGGACTGTCGATGCCGTCGTCGTTGGTAATAAGGATTGTGGTCATGGATAGGTTGCAGTTGCGCCTCAAAGTGTGAAGGTATTGTTGAATGGATTCTAATAGAGCTTTTGCCGCACAGTATACCGAATAAATTCCTTGACGCAATACAGCAATGCCAATATACATTCTGCTTACCCATGAAAACAACAGAGATTGAAGGGGAAAATGACAATGCACCAAGTGTACCAATCAAAAATCAATCCGAAATCAATCCGAAACCAATCCGAAACTCATCCGAAACTACGATCATTAGGGAGTCAACAATGGGAAACAATTATTTTAACCGTCTGCCGCTTCGTCTGCAGCTTGAAGAGCTTGCACAGTGCCGTTTTATGGAGCTTTCCGAATTTAACGGGGTCGAGGCGCTGAAGGGCAAGAAGATCGCAATTGTCGGCTGTGGCGCGCAGGGGCTGCACCAGGGGCTCAATCTGCGTGACTCCGGTCTGGACGTCGCCTATGCCCTGCGTCAGGGTGCAATCAGCGAAAAACGCCAATCCTGGAAGAATGCCACGGAAAACAGTTTCACGGTGGGATCCTACGAGGAGATCATTCCTTCCGCCGATCTGGTCATTAACCTGACCCCGGACAAGCAGCACTCCGATGTTGTCACCGCAGTGATGCCGCTCATGAAAACAGGCGCCTGCCTGTCCTACTCCCACGGTTTTAATATTGTTGAAGTGGGGATGGAGATCCGCAAGGATATTACCGTGATCATGGTGGCGCCCAAATCACCGGGAACCGAGGTGCGCGAGGAGTATAAACGCGGCTTTGGTGTACCGACCCTTCTGGCCGTGCATCGTGAAAACGATCCAGAAGGCAAGGGCTGGGAGATTGCCAAGGCCTATTGCTGCGGAACCGGCGGGGAACGGGCCGGCGCACTGGAGTCCTCCTTTATCGCCGAGGTCAAATCAGATCTCATGGGAGAACAGACCATTCTCTGCGGTATGCTGCAGGTGGGCTCCATCCTGTGCTATGATAAAATGGTGGAGAAGGGCGTTGATTCCGGGTATGCCTCGAGGCTGGTGCAGTACGGCTGGGAGACCATAACCGAATCGATGAAGCATGGCGGAATCACCAACATGATGGATAGATTGTCCAACCCGGCCAAGCTCAGGGCCTTCTATCTGGCGGAAGATCTCAAGGATATACTGACCCCGCTTTTTGAAAAACATATGGATGATATCATGTCCGGCCATTTCTCCGCCACCATGATGGAGGACTGGGCTAACGAGGATGCCGATCTGCTGCGCTGGCGCAAACTCTCCGGTGAAACCGCCTTTGAGCGGTCACAGACCATGACCGATGAAATTCCGGAACAGGAATATTATGATAACGGTATCCTCATGATTGCCATGGTCAAGGCCGGGGTCGAACTGGCCTATGACGTCATGGTTTCCGCCGGCATCAAGGAGGAATCGGCATATTATGAGTCGCTCCATGAGACGCCGCTGATTGCCAACACCATTGCCCGCAAGAAGCTCTATGAGATGAACGTGGTGATCTCCGATACCGCCGAGTATGGCAACTATCTCTTTGCCAATGCCGCCATACCTCTGCTGCGCGATTTCATGGCGGATATAGACACCGATGTCATTGGAAGAGGACTGGCCAGTGACGATACCACGGTCGATAACCTTGAGCTCATCGAGGTCAACGAGGCCATTCGCTACACCAGCGTCGAGGCTGTGGGTGAAGAGCTGCGCTCGTATATGGGTGCCATGAAGCCCATGGTACGCTGACTGTGAATAGAGTAGGTAAAAATTAACTTCATCCCCCGCTAGTACTGGTAAAATTGCAATTTCTTGCGTTTCCATGATAGCGGGGGGAAAACTTGCCGGCTTCTTCTTTTGGTCACAATGACACCTATCTACAGTTACTTCACTTCTGTCTTTAATTATTTCAAAGAAGCAAGAAAAGCCGGTTTAAAAACGGTTTATGTTTAAACAATGTTGACACAAAGACCAGCGGATGGTATACATAGTTTATACATTGTTTAAACACCTAGGGGGCATTATGCAAATGACAATAAAGAAATGGGGAAATAGCCTGGCTACCAGAATCCCTAAAGCAGTTGTTGAGTCTGTTGGGTTGAAATTTGATCAAGAGGTTACTATTGAAGCTGTTGATGGGAAAATTGTTATAACACCAACTACAAAGCCCGAATACAGCCTTGATGAGCTTCTCAGTCAGTGTGATCCCAAAGCGATGGTCCTTTCCGATGAAGATAAAGAGTGGATTAATAGCCCACCTGTTGGTAAGGAAATATAATGGCAAAGAAAAACTACATTCCAAAGCGTGGTGATGTAGTATGGACTGATTTTAACCCTGCATCTGGACATGAGCAAATGGGGAAAAGACCAGCTCTCGTATTATCTACAACCCCTTTCAACAACAAAATTATTTTGGCATTGGTTGCACCTATTACAAGCAGAGTTAGAGGTCATGGTTTTGAAGTTCCCCTGGCTGGAACAAAAGTAACTGGAGTTGTTCTTTGTCAACAAGTAAAGATGATCGACTTTACAGCAAGAGGGGTGAGGTTTGCGGAAAAAGCATCTGACCACGTGGTGAGTGAAGCGTTGGCAAAAGTTCGAGCAATTGTAAGTTAACCGGCGATCTGGGGACAGTATAGTTATCTTCGCAAAAAAGAATAAACCTGTTAGATCTCTCTACCAATGAAGAAATAGATGTGCTTCACCGCCATGAACGAACAGGGCGCCCTTTGGGAGAGAGTGGATTTGTGGAACATCTGGAGATAAAGCTTGGCCGGAACCTACGGCCGCAAAAACCAGGTCCAAGGAAAAAAACAGAAGGTTAGATATACTGTCCCCAAAAATCCGTGCGGTCGAGCGCCAGTCGGGTTGGATAATCAGGGCGCTCAGTCGGCCGGCGGAGTTGCAGGCAGTGACCCTCATGGGAGACGCAGCTGCAGAATTGATGGGAATGGCCGAAATTTTCATGACGTCTCTCCTTTAAAGGGTGTTGAAAACGTAGTTTACGTATCAATTAGTCAGGGTCAACAACTTGCCAATTTTGTACACTTTTATGAATTTTTTAATTTTTGGTTGACCTTGAGAGCACTACGACTTCAATCACGACGATTTATCCTTTTGATACTCCGTCGAAACTCTCACATGCAGTCAAAAAAAATAGGATCGATTGCAACACCCTTCCTTAAAGAGAAAACGTCAGTACATCCGGATTTATTCCCGGAGATGGAAATTTTTTTCGCAGTCGCGATTTTTTTTCATCTTGTAGACCAGGCTTCGGCTGCAAAACTCAAGATGCAGCCGCAAGCTTTCAGGATTCGGTATCCAGGCGTCAGTATAATCAAAGAGTTACAAAAGAATCAATGAAGCCAGAGACCTGCCGACAGCCGGAGTGGAGCGAGAGTGTAGCGGTGGGCGGGAAAAAGTACGTTGAGAAAATAAAGGAAGAGCTCGGTTTCAGGGCAGTCGGACGAAAGGTTCAGGAAGGGTTACAAGCCGGCATGAGCAGTTTACCATCCGGTTTGCAAGTGGGTACAATTTCCCCAGTCACTGCGCAAATTGTACAAAAAATGGTATGCTGCGGCAAAATTATGACGGTAACTGGTTGATTAAAGGTCTCTAGGTGAACAGTAGGGAGTGGCATGTAAATTGCAATTGCTATAAAACATAAAACACGACGGCCACGGATATCCATGGGATACAAGTGTTATTCGCCGTGCAGAAACCAGGACCGCATGAACAGAAGGTAGCTGCGCTGAGGCACCCTTGCCTCTGGCCAATGTGCTGCACCAGTCTGATTGCGATACCTCGGCATTCCGCAAGCATTTACAGATACCGGGATGATCCAAACCAAATCAACCACCTGCGTGAAGGAAGAAAATACATGTCTGCCAACGTCAAAAAGCACAAATTGGAGCCATCACCCGCCTTCAATTTCCCATTGGTTGCTCTTGATTCCAAAAACGTTGTTGCCTCCCCCAATAATCAGGCATTTGACAGATACCTCCAGGAGATCGGCCAATATGAACTGTTGTCCCGAGAGGAGGTGGAAACACTTGCCATTAAAATACAGCAGGAAAACGACAGTAATGCCGCCTATCGTCTGGTGTCGGCAAACCTGCGGCTTGTGGTCAAGGTGGCCCTGGATTTTCAGAAGTTCTGGATGCAGAATTTCATGGACCTGATCCAGGAGGGTAATATCGGTCTGCTCAAGGCGGTGCGCAAGTTTGATCCCTATAAAGGGGTGAAATTTTCCTACTACGCCACCTATTGGATACGGGCCTATATCCTGAAGTTCCTCATGAACAATTGGAGGCTGGTCAAGATCGGTACCACCCAGGCGCAGCGCAAGCTCTTTTTCAGCCTCAACAAGGAGAGGAAATTGCTTGAAGCGCAAGGGTATAAAACCGACACGGCAATACTGGCCGATCGCCTTGGCGTAAAAAAATCCGATGTTGAAGAGATGAGCAGTCGCATGGGGAGTGAAGAGGTCTCCTTGGAGAGCCCGGTGGGGGAAGAATCCGACAGCCAGAAAAAAGATTTTATCCAGGGGGATGAACCGGGGATCGAGGATACCCTGTGCAATCGTGACATGAAGGATCGACTCCATGGACTGCTGCGGGATCTCAAAGACAGCCATAATGACAAGGAGCAGATGATTTTAGAGCGCAGACTGCTCACCGATGATCCCCTGACGCTGCAGAACATATCAGAAAAATTCGATGTTTCACGGGAGCGGATTCGCCAGATAGAAAGCAATCTTCTGCGAAAAATACGAAAATATATAGAAGAGACCGACCCGGAAATGATGATATTTGCCGGCAGCGCCGATTCGCGCCAGCGGGCTTTGGCAAAGGTGACGGCAAAATAACATCCAGCCGGTTGTGAACGAATTTTTTTGCTGTTACATACTAAGATCCTCAAAGAGCCAGGGACACTGCGTTTTTCGCTTGTTCTCATACTCCCTGATACGCTCGGCCCGCTGCAGGGTCAGGGCGATGTCGTCGAGCCCCTGGAGCAGGCAGTCACGACGGTAGGGTTCAATGGTGAATGACAGGGTGGTATCCGCTGCAAGGATTTCAAGCTTTTCCAGATCAACGGTCATGGCCATGCCGGGCTGGGCATAAACCTTTTTGAAAAGCCGGTTGATGGTGTTTTCGTCAAGGACGATGGGCAGTATGCCGTTTTTGCAGCAGTTGTTATAAAAAATGTCGGCAAAGCTCGGTGCCAGCAAGACTCTGAAGCCGTAATCAAGCAGAGCCCATGGGGCATGTTCCCTGCTGGAGCCACAGCCGAAATTATCTCGGGTAAGAAGAATACTGGCATTCTTGTACTGGGGCTGGTTGAGTATGAAATCAGGCTGGAGAGGGCGTGTCGAGGTATCCATCCCAGGCCGGCCTTCATCGAGGTATCTGAGCTGATCGAAGAGGTTGACCCCAAACCCGCTGCGCTGCACCGATTTAAGGAATTGCTTTGGTATGATCAGGTCGGTATCAACGTTTGCCCGGTCAAAGGGGGCGACAATGCCGCTGTGGCGTGTGAATGGCTGCATGATTAGCTCCAGTGACGAATATCGACGAAATGCCCGGTGATGGCTGCTGCCGCGGCCATTTTCGGGCTGACCAGATGTGTTCTGCCGCCATAGCCCTGCCGTCCTTCAAAATTCCGGTTTGATGTGGAGGCGCAATGTTCCCCTTCTCCAAGCTTGTCGGCGTTCATGGCAAGGCACATGGAGCAGCCGGGATCGCGCCACTCAAAGCCTGCCTCCCGGAAGATGACATCGAGGCCTTCTTCCACGGCCTGCTGCTGGACGAGTCCGGAACCTGGAACAACCAGGGCCTGGGTGAGGGTGGTGGCAACCTTCTTGCCCTTGACCACTGCCGCTGCCTGGCGCAGATCCTCTATGCGGGAATTTGTGCAGGAGCCGATGAAAACCCTGTCAAGAGGGATTTCGGTGATCGGCTGGCCTTCCGCCAGCCCCATATACTCTAACGCCAGGCGGAGCGATTGACGCTTTTGATCATGTGGCATATCAGCTGAGCGCGGAACATGGCCGTCTATGCCGGTGACCATCTCCGGCGAGGTTCCCCAGGTTACCTGGGGGACAATAGCGGCTGCATCGATGGCAACGGTGGTGTCAAAGACGGCATCGTCATCGGAGGCCATGGTGCGCCAGTATTGCTCTGCCCGGGACCACTGCGCATCGCGGGGGGCGTAGGGGCGGCCCCGCAGATAGTTTATGGTGGTGTTATCGACTGCCACCAGGCCGGCCCTGGCACCCGCTTCGATGGCCATGTTACAGATGGTCATGCGCCCTTCCATGGAGAGTTCGCCCAAGGCTGAACCGCCAAACTCGATGGTGCAACCGGTAGCGCCGGAGGTACCGATCTGTCCGATGATATAAAGTACGATGTCCTTGGCGCCGACGCCCCGTTGAAGGGGGCCGTTGACGCTGATCAGCATATTGCGTGCTTTTTTCTGCAGCAGACACTGGGTGGTGAGGACATGTTCAACCTCGGAGGTGCCGATGCCCTGGGCCAGGGCGCCGAAGGCACCGTGGGTGGAGGTATGGGAATCGCCGCACACCAGGGTCATGCCGGGCTGGGTGATGCCCTGTTCAGGACCGACGACATGGACTATTCCCTGACGATGGTCGAGCATACCGAACTCGGTGATGCTCTGGGTCTTACAGTTGTCGCCCAGGGTTTCCACCTGCAATCTGGAGAGCGGATCACTGATACCCTCTATACCGCCTCTGCGTTCTTGAGGATCGGTGGGCACATTGTGATCCGGGGTGGCAAAGTTTGCAGCGGGCCGCCACACCCGGCGGCCCGCTGTCCGCATTCCTTCGAAGGCCTGGGGTGAGGTCACCTCATGGAGCAGCTGACGGTCAATGTAGAGCAGTGCAGTACCGTCATCGCGCTCTTCCACAAGATGGGTCTGCCAGAGTTTGTCATAGAGTGTTTGTCCCGCCATGCTGTTTCTCCCTCCACTATGTCCAAGAAATTATCTGGTCAATGTGCGCCGTACCGCATCCTTCCAGCCGGCGTATTTGCGCTCCTGCACCTCTTTGCTCAACGTGGGCAGAAACTGACGGTCCAGTCGCCATGTCGTGGCAAAATTTTCCGGTTCGGCAAAGATACCCTGGCGCAGTCCGGCCAGGTAGGCAGCCCCGACGGCAGTGGTTTCCAGGACCATGGGCCTGTCCACCGGGGCATCGAGAATATCGGCGAGAAACTGCATGGTCCAGTTGTTGGCGACCATGCCGCCATCGACGCGGAGCACGGTGTTTTCGGTACTTTGCTGCCAGTCCCTGCTCTGCCGGTCCTTATGCATGGCCTCGAGCAGGTCGCGGGTCTGGTAACATACCGATTCCAGCGCAGCCCGGCAAAGCTCGGCGGGTGTGGTCCCTCTGGTGATGCCGAAGATGGCGCCCCGGGCATCCGGGTCCCAGTGCGGCGCTCCCAGGCCGGTAAAGGCGGGCACCAGGTAGACATCCTGGTTGGGGTCGGCATTGGCGGCGAGCTCGGCGGTCATGGCGGCATCTTCGATGACGCCCAGGGCGTCCCGCATCCACTGCACCGCCGCGCCGGCAATAAATATAGAGCCTTCCAGGGCGTAGGTGTTTTTGCCATTGAGGCGATATCCAATGGTTGTTAGCAGGCGATTATTGGATTTGATGGGCGTATCGCCGGTATTGAGCACGGCAAAGCAGCCGGTGCCGTAGGTGGATTTGATCATTCCAGGTTGAAAGCAGGCCTGACCGACCAGGGCGGCCTGCTGATCACCGGCAATGCCGCTGATGGGAATGGCACTGTCAAAGACACCTTCCGCCGTGAAGCCGAAATCATCAGAGGAATCCTTTACTTCGGGCAGCAGGGCAGGCGGTATCTCCAGGATATCGAGAATGGCGCTGTCCCAGCAGTTTTCATGGATATTATAGAGCAGTGTTCTGCTGGCATTGGTGGCGTCGGTGGCATGCACTTTGCCGCCGGTCAAACGCCACAGCAGAAAAGAATCAACTGTGCCGAAGGCAAGTTTTCCGGCCTCCGCCTTTTGGCGGGCCCCTTGAACATTGTCAAGCAGCCAGCTCACTTTGGTCCCGGAGAAATAGGCATCTATGAGCAACCCGGTTTTGTCGGCAAAAAGATCGGTATAGCCTTGTTTTTCAAGATCATCACAAAAATCAGCGGTTCGCCGGTCCTGCCAGACAATGGCCTTATGTATGGCCTCCCCTGTCTCCCGATCCCAGATGATGGAAGTTTCCCGTTGATTGGTGATGCCGATGGCAGCAATAGCATCCGCGGGCAGGTTGGCTGACTGCAAGGCATTTTTGCAGGCATTCAGGCTGGTCTGCCAGATTTCTTCCGGATCATGTTCAACCCATCCGGATTGTGGAAAAAACTGCTCAAACTCCTGCTGTGCAACGCTTATAATTTCAAAGTTGTTATCAAAAATGATTGCTCGACTGGAGGTTGTGCCCTGGTCTATTGCTAAAATGTAGGATGGCATACCTTGTTCCTCTCAATGGGTGAGGTGTGATATCACAGGTCTGGGTATTACCGAATGTGACAAATCCACAGGTATACTAATGTATTTTTGGTGCAAATGGCAAACAAAAGAATTGCCTTTACATTGCCTGCTCACCTGAAAGGAATGTTTGCAATGGTCTATTTTGTAGACAATGGCTGTGAAAAGAGGACAACCGGGACGCGTTATACGATGTGTCCCGGTTGTCGAGGGAACCAACTGCACATAGGGGTGTTTCCATGCAAAGCGGAAGTAATGGAATACCAAAGAGGTTGTCCGTGCCTGTCGGGAAAATGGTGTTGATTTGCGATTGTGAAAGCCCCGCATGAGAATTAGACGAGGAAGATGACTCCATGGCTATTGAACAGAAAAATGTCACGTTCCGCGTTGGCGCGGAAAATCACATTTATAAAACATCGCTGGCCTTGCAGCCCGGTGAATTTAATTTCCTGCTGGGTGGGTATACGGCAACGCTGAAAGAGGGCCGGCTGGTTGAGTTCGGCAGAACGGTGTTGATTTACCGTAAACCGTCTACTCTTGAAAGCGCCGAAGTCTTTTCCGATCCGCCGATCAATACCGCCGCCATCAAAAAAACAGGGAGATACGGCAACGCTTGGTAAAGTTACTTCCTGGAACGTTCCGGAAAAACTGGCAGCCCAGCCCGATGGAGAATACCGGATTGCCCTGCGGCCGCACCATCTACTCCCGGAGAAAAACGGTGTGGAAGTGGATGGCGAGGTCCAAATTGCCGAAATCAGCGGTTCGGAATCTATAATCCGCATGAATGTGGACGGCAATATCTGTGTCAGTCAAACCCATGGCATCCATGCCTTTGAATATGGTGAAAAAGCCAGTTTCTATTTTAATGCAAATGATTGCCTGTACTTTGACGGCGATAACAGGTTGATCGACTTTTAACTCAGACAGGTTGGAGCATGGCAATACCTTCCCCCTGCGCAACCGGAAAATGGCGGAAAACCTTGTCAAGGAGGGTGTCCATCAGATTGCCGAGATGCTTGATCTGACAACCAGTCTCAAGCGGCGGGCTGCCGGGTTGACCGCAGATGGCAAACAGAAAATATCCCTTGGTCGGGGCCTGGTTCGCTCCGATGTCAATGCAATTCTCTTTGATGAACCCTTGACGGTTATCGATCCCCACCTCAAATGGCAACTCCGTTCAAAACTCAAGGAACTGCATCAGCAGGTAGGCATGACCATGATCTATGTCACCCATGATCAGGTCGAGGCCCTTACCTTTGCCGAAAAGGTGGTTGTCATGTATGACGGCACCGTGGTGCAGGTGGGCACGCCGGTTGAATTATTCAACCATCCCCAGACATCCCTCTGGCAGTATGGATTCTCGAAGGCTTTATGTCCGGTGTCCCAAAGGAGCTTGATGAAACGGCCTTTCTGGATGGCTATTCCTTTACACGGTTTTTTATCCGTATTTTCATTCCCACCATTGCCGCGAGAGTGGGAGTGGCGATGTTTTTCTGCTTCATGTATTCCTGGGTGGGGAGCGGGTTTATCAACCTTGGCTGGCTGGCATTTTTTGGAGCTCCATTGTGGGGCGGGCTTGTTCTGACTATTGTATGGTTTATTTTTGTTTTCCGCTATGTTTAAAACTATGTCTTGATCAACGGCCGGAGAAGGGGGCCTTTGTGCATGGGTTTGCCCATGAGCTGCGGCACATAGGTGGTCAGTAGAAACACAAGCGGCACACATACGGCAAGGCTGAGCACGGTCATAACGGTTGAATAGAGAAAAACGGTGGCGTGGGTGGCGGTGAAAGCCTCGGCAAACCACTTGCCGGTGACCGGATTGACAAAATGGTAGAATAGACCGTTGAGGCAGAACAGGGAGAGTGCATTTTGGCCCAGGTAGGAGATCCATGCCGCTGCCGGCGTAGTAACTGCGGTGAGGAGTATGAAGAAGGAGCCCAGAAAGGCCGTCAGCGGGAACAGTACAATATTGCCATGGCCGGAGAGGACGATGACAACGGCCTGGATAATCCTGAACGGTCCTTGATTGAGATCAAAGGTCAGCGCTACGAGCACGAGACACAGCAGGGCGCCGGGCAATACCCAGTGGCTGGGGAAATCGCGCTGCAGAAAGCCGCTTTTTTGGATAACGACACCGGCGATATAGAAGAGATAGACCACCGGCACCTCATTGATGAACCAGAAGGCCTGTTGATTGCCCACGAAATTGTAGGACTCGTTGAGATAATAGCCGCCAATATAGAGTATTACAGCAAGTATAGCCAGTACTGGCAGGCGTTGTGTCACCCTGCTGAGCAGTGCGTGAAAAAGCTCGACACTGATCAAAAGAGCCATGAACCAGAGGGGGATGCAAAAGGCGGGAAAGCCCATCAAAATGGCGATTGCGCTCTTGATATAGGCATCGGCGTCGCTCAAAGCTCCCAGTGGAAACCATCCCGGTATTGCCCGGTATTGCCAGTGATGCAATTGCCATCAATATGCTGAAGAAAACATAGGGGATAAGTCGTGATGCCAGGATCCGTTTACAATACTGCAGGAAGGGCAAGGCGAGTTTTTTTCCGCCACGATGGTCCCGGAGAGCAGAAAAAACAGCGGCATGTGAAAGGAATAGATGAACTTGTATTGCGCAGCGGCCTCGGCACTGCCGGCATACATGACCTGTTCCACAATATGGCCATAGTATACCAGAATCATACCATAAAAACGGGCAACATCGATGTTTGCGATGCGCTTGTGTGTGCTGCCCAAGGTTTTTTGAGAAAAGCTGGGAGGTTGTCCGAGAATAGGCATTTTCGTTCAGATCGAGGCGAACTCGAAAAAATTACCGGAGGCATATAGGTAATATTTCGAGGATAATTTTTTCGAGTTTAACAAAGATATGGGCCGGTAAGCGAAGACTCCGAGAAGGGCATTTTCGGACGGCCTCCTAGATATCATGGTTGTTGGTTTTCATCCAGGTATCAAGCTCCCGGGCTTCTTTTTCGCTGAGAGAGAGTCCCATATTAGACCTGCGCCAGAGGACGTCATCGGCTGTCTGAGCCCATTCATTGTGCATCAGATAGATGACTTCCACCTCATAGAGATCGCTGCCGAAGCAGCGCCCCAAATCCGATGTGTCCTTTACATTTTTGATGATATCGAAAGCCCTGGTGCCATAGTTTCTCACCAGCCTGACGGCGTGCCTGTCGCTGATGCAGCTGCAGGTATCCTGCAGTTTCTGTACCTCTGCTGAAAAAGCGGACGGATGAAAGTCACCACCGGGCAATACCTCGGATTCCGTCCAGTTGTCGCTCATTTGTGGAAAATACGGCCGCAGTTTTTGCAAAACCGCTTCGGCGAGTTTGCGGTAGGTGGTAATCTTGCCGCCGTAAATAGACAGCAATGGCGTCCTGTGTTCTTCCTCATCGACCGTCAGCACATAGTCACGAGTGGCCGATTTGGCCTCCCCTTTGCCGTCGTCAAACAGCGGACGAATGCCGGAATACGACCGTACCACATCCTGTGGAGTAACCGGGCTGGTAAAGTATTCGCTTGCCGCCGAGCAGAGGTAGTCAATTTCCGTTTCGTCGATGCGTACTGTCCCCGGGTCGCCATGAAAGTCGACATCGGTTGTGCCGATAAGGGTGAAATCGCCCTCATAGGGAATGGCAAAGATTATGCGGCCATCGCTGTTTTGGAAGATATAGCAGCGCTCATGGTTGAACAGCCTGTTGACGATGATATGGCTGCCCTTGACCATGCGGATATGCTCGCCGGTATCTTTATGGCTGGTGTGGCTGAGGAAGCTGTCGAGCCACGGTCCGGAGGCATTGACCAGACTTGCGGCCTTGATGGTGGAAATCTCTCCGCTGTTGCCGTCTTCAGTTTCAAGGACCCAGACGCCGTCACGGCGGCGTGCCGAGATGCACGTGGTGCGGGTCCTGATCTCGGCGCCATTGGCCCTGGCATCCATGGCATTGAGAACCACAAGACGGCTGTCAATGACCCAGCAGTCGGAGTATTCAAAGGCCTTGGAAAAAAGCTTTTTCAGCGGCGTGCCGGCCTCGTCGCTTGTCAGATCAACAGTGGATGTGCCTGGCAAAAGTTTTCTGTTGCCGAGATGGTCATAGAGAAAAAGGCCGAGACGAATGAGCCAGTAGGGGCGCAGTCCTTTGTGGTGGGGCAGGATAAAACGAAGAGGCCAGATAATATGCGGCGCGGCGTTGAGAAGCACCTCGCGCTCCTTTAAAGCTTCACGAACCAGACGGAATTCGTAGTATTCAAGATAGCGCAAGCCCCCATGGATGAGCTTGGTACTCGCCGACGAGGTGCCGCCTGCAAGATCATTTTGCTCACAGAGAACAACGGACAACCCTCTGCCTGCTGCATCGCGGGCAATACCGCAACCGTTGACGCCGCCACCTATAATGGCCAGATCATAGACTGGAGTGTTCATATACGGGGCTCCATGGAGTTGTATCTGCTGTGCAATCAAACCAAAGTTTCGAAAAGCGCATGAAATAGTTTCGCTTGCGCCCTAAAAAAGAATTACTTGAAACAATAAGTTGTTACAAGTGAAAGATCAATTGGCAGCGAGGCGGGGGCGATGTGTGCCGTGATATGTTCCTGACCTCCTAGGAAGACGAACTCTCTTTCTGTGGACTTGTCTCTATATAGGTCTTCGCGATATTGGAGGAGTAGAGTAAAATCTGCTTCATCAGGTCCATCAGCTCCATATGAATCTCGCTGGTTGCAATTGATTCATGTTTTTGGGCAATAATTCTCTCCAGGTGGGATGCTCTGTAGCGCGATTCCAGGTCGAGGTATTTGCGCTCCTTTTTCATTATGATTTTTGCCGCTTCGAGGTCCAGTGTGGCAAAGGCCTGGCGAAGAATTTCAATCTGTTTGACAACCTTGCTCTGGTAGATGAGAAGCTCTTCCTTGCCATCTTCACCAAAATCGTAGTGCAATGCCTGCTTTTTATCGATCAGCGGCACTATATTTCTATGAATTATGTCCCCCATGCTTTCCAGGTCTTTGACAATGGAGACCATGCCGAATATTTCCTTTGCCTCTTCCTTGGTTATATTTCTTCGTGCTATTCTGGTGAGATATGTGTTGAGTTGGTCGGAGAGAAAATCGATCTTGCGTTCACGCATATCGATACCTTCGCGCAGGGAGAGATCCTTATATATGGCATCACGGCTAGGAATCTCCTTGAGCAGCAGTCGGGCTTCTTCATCGGCCGTGCCATTTTTGGTAATGTATCGTTCGTCTGAAACAAAGGGGATAATGATGGCGTTGAGCATTCTGCCCAAAAGCTTTGCCATGCGCGATATTTCCAGGCGGGCAAGGTCAATGGCAATGCTGGGAGTTTCAAGCATGCTGTCATCTATATGGAAGACAGCTAATTGTTGACTTCGAGGCGTTTCTTTTTCTGGAAAGAGGAGATAAATGAACCTGGCGAAGACAGAGGTGAAGGGCAGAAAAAACAGCCCCAGGCTTAAGTTGAATACTGTGTGGGCATTGGCTATGTGACGTGCCGTTCCAGTATCGAAATGGCCGGAAATGGATTTGATGAAGGCGGCAAACTGCGGAATCCACAAAATGAAGAGACAGACTCCGGCTATCTTGAAAATGATGTGGGCAATGGCCACCCTTTTTGCTTCCCGCGAAGCGCCGACGCATGCCAGGGCGGCGGTAAAACAGGTACCGATGTTGGCACCGAAAAGTATGGGGATGCCCCCTTCCAGAGTTAACAGGCCCTGTTGGGCCAGCACGATGAGAATTCCGGTTGTGGCGCTGCTGGACTGGACCACGGCGGTGAAGGCGGCGCCGACAAGGATGCCCATGAGGGGATGTTCCATGTCCTTCATCAGATCGATAAATGGGGTATAGGATCTCAGCGGTTCCATCACCTCACTCATGAGCTTCATACCAAAAAACAGGATACCGAAACCAAGAATGATATCACCTATGTCTTTGGTTTTTTTCGAGTTGCTGAAGAGTTTGAGAGCAAAGCCGCCGGCCACCATTATAAGTGCATAGTCGGTGAGTTTGAAGGCAATCATCTGCGCCGTAACGGTCGTGCCGATATCAGCACCCAATATGACTCCCATGCATTGGGTGAGGTTGAGCAGTCCGGCCTGGACAAAACTAACCAGCATAACGGTTGTAGCGCTGCTCGACTGAATGATCATGGTGACAAAGGCGCCGACACCAAGGGCAATGAAGCGGTTTTTGGTGAGTGTGGCGAGGATGGTACGCATCTGGCTGCCCGCCGTATTTTTCATGCCCTCGCTCATTTTTTCCATGCCGTAGAGGAAAAAGGCAAGCCCGCCGGCCAGGCCGATGCTTATTGCTAACCACGAAGGTGATTGTGACTGCGGGGCCTGGCTCGCCGAGAGCGACTCCCGGGCAGAGACGACGAGCAACCCCGCAAGACCGATAAGGGGGAAAAAAAGCTTGGGAAATGAGTTCTGTGGACGAGGCATGTAGTCTGATAAAAGAAATTTAACTGCTCTGAGGTATCCCGCGTTTGGGAGTTTTACCTCCGTGATATTGTAATTTGCGATACTCTGTTCTGCGTGTCTGATCTGGGTGCGACCTTTCCAGACTACTGTATCATGATATCGCTGAAACGACAATATAATCAAAAATCTGTAGCTCTGCAGCACAGAACTGCAATCAGCAATTTGCCAAATACTGTCTTCAACAGCATAAAATTGATTGATAGGCAAGGACGGGGGTGATAGGGTGTTGCGGATTGGTTTCGTGGAATGTGCATTAACAGTCCATTAAATTTCAAAGACGCGGATAGCGAGGTACCAACTCCCATGGCTTCAACACTCCGCCTGATTCTGGGTGACCAGCTGAATACCAAACATTCCTGGTTTGACAAGGCCGACGATGAGATCACCTATGTCATGATGGAAATCCGTCAGGAAACGGATTACATCACCCACCACATCCAGAAGATTGTCGCCTTTTTCGCCGGCATGAGAAAATTTGCCGACCGGCTGGTAGAGAGCGGTCACCACGTCCACTATCTGGCTTTGGACGATCCCCAAAACAGGCATGATCTCAGCGAGAATATTCGCCTGATTCTGAGCCGCGGCAACTACGCAACTTTTGAGTATCTCCTGCCCGACGAGTACCGCCTCGACCAGCAGCTCAAAACGTTATGCTCATCCTTGGATATCGAGACGGCCAGCCACGATACCCAGCATTTTCTCACAGCGCGGCAGGACCTGGCGGAGTTCTTCGGCCCCAAAAAATATCTCATGGAAACCTTCTACCACCACATCCGCAGGCAGAATAATTGGCTTATGCACGGTGATAAGCCGGTCGGTGGCCAATGGAACTATGATAAAGAAAACAGAAAAGCGCTGCCAAAAGGCAAGGACGTTGTCAAGCCTCTGGAGTTTTGCCATGACGTAACTGATATTGTGGCGTTGATCACATCAGCCGGCGTAACGACCATGGGAGAAATCGACTCTGAGCATTTTATCTGGCCACTGGACAGGTCCGAATGCGACACCATGCTGCGCTTTTTTTTCAGAGAATGCTTTGCGGATTACGGCAGGTACCAGGATGCCATGCATACCGACTACTGGTCGCTTTTCCATTCACGGCTCTCCTTCGCCCTCAATAGCAAAATGTTAAATCCCGGGGAAGTGGTGGAAAGAGCTCTTTCCTATTATGACGACCATGGGGATATCGATCTTGCCACGGTGGAGGGTTTTGTCAGGCAGATCATCGGCTGGCGTGAGTTCATGCGGGGAGTCTACTGGGCGAAAATGCCCGGCTACGCCAACTCCAACACGCTCAACCATAACCGGCGCCTGCCCGATTTCTACTGGACCGGCAAAACAAGGATGAATTGTCTCAAACATGCAATCCGCCAGTCCCTTGACCATGCCTATGCCCATCATATTCAGCGGTTGATGATCACCGGCAATTTTGCCCTGCTTGCCGGTGTTGACCCCGATGAGGTGGATGAATGGTATCTCGGAATCTACATTGATGCCATTGAATGGGTTGAAATCACTAACACCAGAGGAATGAGCCAATTTGCCGACGGCGGCATATTTGCCACCAAACCCTATGTTTCATCCGCCAACTATATCAACAAAATGAGCAATTATTGTGGATCATGCCACTATAGTTATAAAAAGAGAGTGAACCACAATGCCTGTCCTTTCAACTCGCTTTACTGGTATTTCCTTGATCGGCATCGCCAAAAATTTGTAGGCAATCACCGTATGCGCATGATGTACAGCCTGCTTGATAAAATGAAGCCTGCAGAAAAAAAGAGCATCCTGACGCAGGCAGAGTGGTATCTCAACAATCTCAATACTCTCTAATCCGCAAGTGGCAAGTAACGGGCACCCTTACCGGTACCCGGCAGGCGGGGTAGCGATCGGGGGAGGTTGATCTACCATGCCGTGCATAAGGAGAAAATACCGGTGGGGAGTGGCGATCATGCCGGGCCGGCGAGAGACTCAGGTTGGGCAACTTCAATGACGACATTATTTTCCCGGCAGAGTCTGGAAAATTCGACAGGGGGAGAACCGTCCAGCACCAGGGTGTCTATCTCTGCAATATGACCGATGCGAACCGGAGCGTTGCGACCAAGTTTCATCATATCGGCAACCATGATGACATGGCGCGAGTTGGCGATGATGGCCTGGGCAACCCGTACCTCACTGAGATCATAGTCAAGCAGCACCCCTTCCTCGTCTATGCCGGAGACCCCGATGATAGCATAATCAACCTTGAATTGGTTAATGAAATCAACGGCGGCGACACCGACGATGCCTCCGTCGGAGGGGCGGACAAGGCCTCCGGCGATAATCAGTTCGATGCCGGAGGAGGACCGCAGGATGTCAATGGCCTTAATGTTATTGGTAATCGCCATGAGCCCACGGTGGGATGTGAGTTCTCTGGCAACCTGTTCGGTGGTGGTGCCGATGTTGATGAAGAGCGAGCAGTTGTTGGGGATGAGGGAGGCAGCACGTCTTCCGATGGCTCGTTTGCTCTCGGGGGCCAGTAGCTTGCGGGCATCATAACTGACATTTTCAATGCTTGAACCGATGATGGCGCCGCCATGGACACGCTGCAGCAGTTGCCTCCTGCACAGTTCGTTGAGGTCTTTACGAATGGTCTGGGGGGAGACTTCAAAAAAAGTGGCCAGCTGTTCCACAACAACCCTGCCCTTTTTCTTCGCCGTGTTCAGTATCTCTTTTTGCCGTTGCGGGAGCGATTCCATTGAGACTGTCTGTAAAGTGGCAAAATTGCCGACGCGTTTCCTACATGGCAATCATTATTCATGGAACAATGAACGTTGTCAAACAAAAAGATTGCTCCATGCTCTACCAGGACCTTGTCATGCGTTTTATACATTTTCCGTAACTCTACAGGTGGGAGCACCAAATTGGCATAACCACCAAGTTGTAACTGTTCAAGAGTGCTCCATATTGGCTCATTTGGGACTTTGAAGCATTCGTGTGCTATTCGAGAAGGCTCAAATGGGACAAGATGGGGTGCTCCTGTAGAGTTACCATTTTCCCCAAAAGACTGTAAACTTGTAAATCGATCTGTTATTGATAGGCAGGAACATTTTTCAATAACCTTTATAGTGCGTTTTGTTCACAGGGGAGAAATTTACATAGGGAGGAGGAAGACCATGGAACAGCAAGACTTTCAGGATGTGGAACTGGTCATGGAAGACAGGGTGGCCAGAATTACCCTGAACCGGCCGGAAAAGCTCAATGCCATACGTATCAAAACCTACAAGGAACTCATTACTGCCTTCAAAAGTGCCGATCAGTCACCCCAATGCCATGTTATTGTTGTACAGGGAGCGGGAGGCCGGTTCACCGCCGGTAATGATCTGGCCGATTTGGTCAATGCCGAAAAGCACGAGGTTATGGAAGGAGTCCAGGGAATATTCGATACCGTTGCCGGCTTGAAAAAAGTGGTTGTTGCTGCGGTTGAGGGCGTTGCAGTGGGTATCGGTACTACCCTGCTGCTCCATTGTGACATAGCCGTTTGTTCCAGTAACACCAAGTTTCGCCTCCCCTTCGCCAATCTGGGAGTCAGCCCTGAAGGCGCGGCGAGTGCATTGCTGCCCCGTGCGGTTGGAGAGAAAGCGGCGAGCGAACTGCTGCTCACCGGAAGATTTTTCAGTGCCGATGAGGCGATGGGCTGGGGGCTGGTCAATGCCATAGCCGAACCGGACCAGATGGCTGCACGAGTGGAAGAGTATGTAGGTCTGCTCCTCCAGCAGCCTCTGCAGTCCTTGATGGCCACCAAGGACCTTATGAGGCGGGCCAGGGGCAATGTCAGTGGAGTGGTGACTGAGGAACTTCAGGTTTTCGAGCGGTTGCTGACCTCCGATGCAACACGTGGACGTATCAAAAGTCTGCTGAAGTAGTTGCTGGTTGCAGGAAATTACTCCTTTCCCGTAACTGCTCTCAGGGCACCAGGCTCCCCGCGATCAGCCTGGCTTATCTATGACCAATACGTATGACCAATACGTATGACCATTACGTAGGACCATTACGTAGGACCATTACGTAGGACCAATACGCTTCTCGTGGAAGGGCACGGCGCGCCGTGCCCCTACCTTCCAGTGCTTCGAGTTGTGAACAGTGGTAGTATAAAAATGGTATAGAAAAAGTATAAATGCGCATTGCACATGTCCTGTCCTTGCTCTATAGTATATTTATGGAATTCGAATATGATCCAAACAAGAGTGAAGCCAATAAAGTCAAGCATGGAATTGATTTCAAAGAAGCCCAAGCTCTTTGGAATGATCCTGATTTGCTTGAGATTCCCTCTAAAAATGTGCAAGACGAGCCTAGGTATTTAGTAATCGGAAAGATTGGGAATACGCACTGGTCGGCCATAATCACCTATCGAAATACTTCTGTCAGAATATTTTCGGTTAGACGCTCAAGAGATAATGAGGTCAATTATTATGAAAGCTAAGGAATTTGATAAAAAATTTGAAGCTGGTGAAGATTTGAGTAACGAGCTTGATTTTACAAAAGCTCGTCGTGTTAACCAGGAACCTAAAAGGGTGAATATTGACTTTCCTTCATGGGTTGTTGATGATCTTGACAAGCATGCAAAACGACTGGGCATATCAAGACAGGCACTCGTGAAAGTATGGATAGCTGAAAAACTCAAAGCAGCATAAGGTTTAAATACCTCGACAAAGGAACAGAAAATCTCTTACCGCCAACATTCTCGTAGTAGATGTCAATGCCATCCGGGCAGGCCTGTTTCAGCTGATCCGCAAAAGCAGGATCCTTGTGATCAGGACACTCGTCAAAACCAAGAGTTTCTTTGGCATAGCTGCATTTTTTTGGCCCACCGGCAACGCCAATCACACGGCAGCCTTTTATTTTGCCGATCTGTCCCACGGTTGAACCATCATATTAGATTGGTCGTCTAGTGACCGTGCAGATTTATTTGTTATCTTTCCCAGGCCGCCCCTCCAAGACCAGTTAAGGTGGCCTGAGGAGCAGGGCGAATCTGGCTTAGGGGTTCGACCATTTCGGCCTGTTTTGCCTCAACATGATAGATCGCAACGGCAAATTCGATCAGCTGCTGCGCTGATTCCGGTTCGGTGATGATAAACTGCAACCGGTGCGCCCCTTCGGAAAAGGTGGGCAGGTTCGGTGCATTTGGTGTCGTCAGGGTCAAGGTCTTGCCGTAATAGAGATTTTTCTGCACCCGTTCAATAATTCGTTCATCAACTTTCCAGTACCCCCTGAAGGTCCCTGAACCGCTGTAGCTGATGTCGACTTTACCGCGCAGTTGTTGCTCTTGCCTTTGTACTACGATTATGGGTCGGTTGTTCTTTTCGAAATAGATGCGCATTTTATGTATCCGCAGGTCTCCAGCAGCAGCTGTCCTTAACTTCACATTCATCTGCCCGGTGCCGCGGTTGAAGTTTGTTGAATCGAAAGAGCGGCGGTACTGGATTAAATCGTTGGAGCTCTTCTCTGCCGCCTGAACAACACTGGCGGGGATGGTGATATACTCCGTGGCGTTGGGCCGGCTGCTGTTCAAGTCAATATGTAAAGGGCTTGGGTTAGCGACCAAGGCCCTGCCGTTGACAACGAATTGACCGCGGCCGGAAACAATGGTTTCCGGCATCGGAATTCGCGGCTGGGTCACGCTGAAGGTCACTTTCTGTCTGCTGGGAGTACCGCGGGTGATGTCGATGGTGGTCGGTGATGTTTCTATTTTCAGGTTTCCCGGGCGAATAGTTAGGGAAAGATTCTGGTCGACCGCCCCCCCATCAGGGCCGGTGATTCTCAGGGTGAAGATAAAGACGCCCTTTTGTGTTGGAATGCCGGTTATGG
>JBHEOR010000189.1:0-4809 GCA_046260685.1 Desulfopila sp. | reverse complement strand
ATTGCCGGAATTGACCTCGGTGTTGACAATGCAGAACCACGGATCGTCAAGAAAGTACTGCTCTTTTGCCTTCGCCATTGCCGCCCAGGCGGTCACCTCGCGCAGAAAACGACACATATCCGCATCGGCCAGCTCCGAATTCAAGTAGGTCTGTAGCAGACCGACGCATTCGTCATAGATCAGCGACAGGGGCTCTTGTTCAACAATCAGATGATTGTTCGAGTCGGCTACCGCCACCTGGTGAACGGTTGCCAGAGTTTTTGCCGCCCCGGCCAGATCGAGCTGGTAGTCAAGCGGAGCTCCCGGCAGATAGTGCATGATCGAGATACCTCGGTCGATGAGATGACCGCTGTCATCGACAAAACAGGGGATCGGGGTAACTCCTGAATGCTGCAAAAGCTGCAGTGCCTTGTATTCATACACAATCTGATCATGACGATTGATCTGGCTGGCCATATTGACACGAAAGACCAGCTGCGTCTGTGCCGATTGCAAAAGGTAGTTGAGGTTATATTCGCCCTTGGCCAGTGGCGAGACCGTAAAGTTTTGTCCGGCCATTGTCGGTACATCATCCCAGCACTGTTCTCGCAGGTAATGCTCTACCTTGCTAAGATAGTGAGCAAAAGGGTCGTCGGGTTGCTTCATGACGCCTCATCCTTGGAAAATATGCAGTCGCTCCGGAGGGAAATGCAGCCAGACGACTTGTTTTGGGTGAAAATCGGTGCGGAGGCAGACAACGGTGAAGATTTTATCAGCACTGTCGATACGCAAGCTGGACGTGGAACCCTCAAAGTGCAGCTCGCGTATCCTGCCGGCGGTGGTGTTATCTTCCTTTTGGCTGGAAAGCACGATATCCTCCGGCCTGATCATCGCTGTAGCCTGTCGACAATCGCCAAGAGATGTCGGGCAACTGCCCAGGTCACTCGCGAAGAGGCCGTTGCCGATTTTGCCATGTATGAAATTGGTACAGCCAAAGAATCGGGCGACATCAACATCGGCAGGCTGGTAGAAAAGTTCCGTCGGTGTGCCGGTCTGGCGCAGGCTACCGTCGAGTAGCAGGCATATCCGGTCACTGATGGCAAAGGCTTCACTTTGATCGTGGGTGACAAAAAGCATAGTCGTTGCGGTCTGCGCCTGAACTTTGCAGATCAGTTCCCGCATCTGCCGGCGAAGCTCCGCGTCGAGGTTACTGAGGGGTTCGTCAAGAAGTAAAATCGAGGGTTCGAGGACCAGGCCGCGGGCCAGGGCCACCCGCTGCTGCTGCCCGCCGGAGAGTTGGTGGGTTTTTCTGTTTTTCAGTCCTTCCAGGCCGGTTATGGCGAGTATTCTGTCAATCTTTTTTTCGGCGGCGGGTCCGGTCATTTTTGCCATCTTCAAGCCAAAACCGATATTTTTGCCAACATCCAGAAAGGGAAAAAGCAGTGGTTTCTGGAAGATCAGTACAGTATCACGTTTTTCGGCGGGGAGGTGGTTTATCTCCTTGCCGTTGAGGATAATTTTTCCGGAGGCGGGTCGCACTAATCCGGCGATTGCTTTTAAGATCGTTGTCTTGCCCGCGCCACTGGGGCCGAGCAGGGAAACCATTTCACCGTCCTCTATATCTAAAGAAAGGTCGCTGATAACTGGTTTTTTATCATAGCTGATGGTCAGATTCCGTAGTTGCAGTCGTCCCATCAGCGTACTCCCTGCAAACCATGGCGGCCAAGGTTATGGGCACTGGCTAGGAGCGCAAGAAAGGCCGGAAGAATAAAGACCAGACTGACCGCGGCGGCTATCGGGCGATCGCCGCTGTCCATCAGTGAGAAGAGCAGAATCGGCAGAGTGAGCATTTTACCGCCGCCGATAATAAGTGTACTGAGGTATTGCGACCAGGAAAGAAGAAAAGCAAATAAAGCGGCCACGGTTGCCCCGGGCAGAATCATCGGCAGCGTTACCTGGAGGAGAATCTTAAGCGGCGATGCGCCCAGCGATCGGGCCTGCTCTTCAAATTCCGGATTGTAGTCGGTGAACACGCCCCAGAGGACAAAAATGGTGTAAGGCAGACAGAAGGTGAGGTGGACCAGCACCACGCCGATAAAGGTTTCGGCTAGTCCCAGCCGGATAAACCAGAGATGCAGCCCCATGGCAACGGACAGCGGTGGAACGATTATCGGCAGAATAAGTAACAGGGAGATCAACTTCTTACCGGCAAAGTCGTACAGGCCGAGAGCTCTTCCCGCTGGGATGCCGAGGACGAGTGACACCAGGGTGGTCACCAGGGCCAGGGTAAAACTTATAAAAAGACCGGAGACGAGCTGATCGCCGGCGGTACCGAAAACGTATCCCCAGGCCCGAGGTCCAAAGGCCTGCGGCAGCAGATCCGGATAAAACCATTTTTCACTGATCGACCAGAGCACCAGCGGCAAAAAGGGCAGCAGCACGGTAAAAAGCAGCGACAGAAGCAGCAGTAGTCGTTGTGGCCTCATACCGTCAACCCTCGTTTGCGGCCGAAATGCAGAAGCAGCTGGGAAATAATGATTGCCAGAATGACGATCGCGGCGATGATCAGGCCGATGGCTATTCCTTCCGGCCGGGCCAGCAGATCAATGTCACTGTAATTTTTGTAGGCCCAGACAGGGAGGGCCAGGGGGTAGGTGCGGCCGAGAAGATAGGGTACTTCAAAGGCGCCGAAGGTAAAAGCGAAAACTATCAGGCAGGCGGCTCCGAGACTTGGGCTGATTATCGGCAGGATAATATAAAAGAAGCGCTGGCGTCTCGACGCGTTGAGGGTCGATCCTGCCTCGAGCAGCTCCGGGCCCATGTTCTTCAGAACGGCTAGCAGCATGAAGGTGATAAAAGGCACCTCCTTCCAGATATAAACGAAGAGGATACCGATGCCCCAGCCATCGTTGACGAGAAGTGGAAAATCGGCTTGTGTTGAGATGATTGACAGGGACGAGAGGAACCGGGAAAAGAGTCCTGAGGGTGTCAGCAGCAGGATAACCGAGAGTGCGATAACCAGATGGGGAACAGTGAGGGGAATCTGCAGGAGAAAATTGATGGCCCGACTATCTGCTGCAGAGCGTATGAGCGCAAGAGCGAGCATGATACTGATGCAGGCGGCAATCAAGGTCGAGGTTATGGCAATATACAGGGTGAGTAGAAGGCTTTTACCAAAATCGGCGTCGTGCAGAACATGGAGAAAATGATCGCAGCTGATAGTCGACAAGGCCTGTGACGGCACATGGCCGAGGGCCTGCAGCAGGCCGAGCAGCAGACCTCCGCCAAAGAGCAGGAGGATAATGCCTAAGGCCGGACCGAGCAGAAAAAAGAGCCGTCGGACGGATGTCCTGCTCCTCGTTCCGGCGGTGGGCGCGGCGGAGGATCGAAAATGTGGCATTATCTGTTTTTCAGAACGTGTTCTACCCACCCTTTTTCCAGCTCGACAAGAATCTTGCTCGGCGGTTCCGGCAATTGATGGGCCTGGAGTTCCGCATCACCAAGTGTTGCCGGTCCGCGGGGCAGAGAGATGAATTTTTCCTGCCACGGCACCGGCAGCAGCGATGCGGTGATGGCCGGGAAATCCCCCCAGACCTGCGGGCTTGCCTTGTGCAGCTGGGCCGCCGGCGAGAGGAGAAAATTGGCCACGACCATCGCGGCCTCAGGGTCTTTTGCGTTATAGGGAATGGCGACAAAATGGGTATTGCCGATAGTGCCTTCGTCGAATACAAAGGTGCGCACCGTTGCCGGGAAGAGGCCGTCGAAAATGTTTCGTGACGCCTCGCCCTGGTGATAGGAAAAGGAAAAATCAATTTCCCCGTCGGCAAAAAGGGTATTCATCCTCACCGGGGATTCCGGATAGGTCTCCCCCTGTCGCCATAAAGATTCTTTCAGATCACGCAAGATGGTGTAGGTAGCCTCGGCCGCCTTGGTGAATGCCGCCTGGGAATACTCACCCTGCCAGGTATCGACACTTCCGGCCGCGTAATAGAAAATATGCCGGACAAAGGCCGAACCGGTGAAATCGGGCGGGGCAGGGTAGGTGAATCGTCCAGGATTGGCTTTGATCCATGCCAGGAGAGTCTCTATCGACCTGGGTGGCTCGGGCGTTCTTGCCAAATCGTGGATCATGACCAGCTGAGCACTGCCCCAGGGGGATTCCAGGCCGTCGACGGGGGTGCCGAAGTCGTTTTTTACCGTCGGATTTGACCAGTCGACAAGTCGCTGATTAGGCAGATTGTCGGTGAAAGGGCCGTACAGCAGCTTCTGCTGTTTGCAGGTACGGAAATTTTCACCGTTGATCCACATGAGATCGACGCTGCCGTCACTGTCCTTGCCCGCCTGTTTTTCCACGACGAGTTTGCTGACCACCTCGGCAATATCTTTTACCGGCACCTGGCGCAGAGTTATGTCGTATTCTTTTTTCAGCGCAGTGGCTAAATACCCGTTAACGTACTGGTTGACGGCCGGGGATCCGCCCCACATGTACCAGTCGACAGTCTGACCCCGACCGGTTTTTACCGCTTCCTCCCAGGTGAGCACCTTGGCTTGTGTGCCTGCCGGGCTAAGGTTAGGGAGAGCGAGGAATATCGAAATCAGAATTGCGTATGAGGAAAAAAAACGGCGTGTGTTTTTCATGGCTCTTCTGGTGGTTTTTAAAGTTTGCAGTAAATGATACTCTGTTTTGCAATGTACTGCCTATTTACGGCTATTCACTTTAATTGGCAATTGCTTCTATGGGCAGGACGGTCACCATATTGCGACCATTTTTTTTCGACAAAAAGAGTCCTCGGTCAGCGATATTTATCAGTTCCTGCTGGGTAACGTTGT
>JBHEOR010000188.1:681-4846 GCA_046260685.1 Desulfopila sp. | reverse complement strand
TGCATGATTCCCCGAGGCACAGGCGCCCTGCGGGGAAAAAATCGGTCCGGTAAATCCCAATAGCATCCCGGCTTTGCCGCCCGGCAGGTTGGCGCAGACATTAGGCAGCAGATAAGGGCTCACCTTCAACGGACCTTTGTTAACATAGTTGTCCATGGCTATACGGTATGAGTCGGTGCCGTTTAACGCCGATCCTATCAGACAACCGGTTCTTGGTCCAGTCTCCTCATTCATTTCCAGCCCCGCATGAAGAAGAGCTCTGCGGCAGACTTCCATAGTTAAAAAGACATAATCCGCATTCCAGAGAGAAGACTCTTTTCTGTTAACATAGGGGAGCAGCTCAGGATTCCAATCGGGTATCTCCCCTACTATATTACTGCGGCTTGAACTCTCACAGCGGGTCAGTCTGCGAAACCCCGCCAGACCGTCCACGGCGCCCTGCCATGTTGCAGTAAAGGTGTTGCCGAGGGCAGTTGCGGCATCATAGCCGACGACAAATACCCTTCTGTTTTTCGGTGCTTTCATATCAACTTACTTTCTTAAAAACGGCACAGGCATTACAGCCCCCAAAACCGAAGGAATTCTTCAGGACAAATTCCTGTTCCAATTCGCGTTTCCCTTCAGCCACACAGTCGAGTTCAATCTCGGGATCGGGTTTATAATTGATGGTGGGAGGCAAAACACTTTCCGCCATGCCCTGTAATGCAAAAATGGTTTCAATGGCACTGGAGGCGCCCATTGCATGTCCAATCAGTGATTTGTTGGCACTGACGGGCGGCAGAGCGTCGCCGAATATTGCCTTCAAGGCTTCATGTTCTACTTTATCACCGACCTTAGTCGAAGCTGCATGGGCGTTTACTGCAGCAATATCCCCAGGGGCAAGCGAGGCATCGGAGATTGCATCAAGCATGCATTTTCTGATGGTATCAAAATAGGGCGCGACAAAATGATGGGCATCGGAGGTCATACCCCAGCCGGCCAACTCTGCCTTGTAGCTTAAGCCATGAGCCTCGGCAAAGTCTCGAGTAGTAAGGATCACCGCTCCGGCACCTTCAGAAATAACGAAGCCGCGGCGATCCTGTGAAAAAGGCCTGCTGGCCATTTCAGGTGGATCGTTCTCACGACCTTTTAAGGGATTATATACACCGTTCATGGTAAAGAAACCGGCAACGATCGGTTCAACCAAGGCAAAATCCACGGCTCCGCAGATGACCACATCGGCACGATTCTGGGCCAAAAACATAGCCCCGATGATCATCGATGTCAGGCCGGTGGCACAGGCGGTAATGGTCGAGGTAATCGGTCCCTGGGCTCCGCTCAGCATGGCAATCTTGCCACCAACCATGTTGATACAGGAATTGGGGTTTACATAGGGCAACGGCAACTTGTTTTCCGCCTGCAGACGCCTGTCGGCGCTCAGAACCGCATCAAGCCCGCCAATGGCGGAGCTATAGGTAACAGCTGTTCGGGGGGCTATTTCCGGGGTAATTTCAATGCCGCTTCGTTTAAGCGCTCTTGCCACCGAGAGCATGGAATACTTAAAAACTGGCGAACTCCAGGCGGCCTGATGCCGGGCGGAAAGAAAAGGATAGTCTTCGTCGTCAATATCAGGAACCTGGCCGGCAATGTGGACCGGGAAATTATCCGGCAGCTGAAACCGGGTCAATGGCCCTATGCCGCTTTTTCCTTGAAGCGCATTCTGCCATTGCTTTTGCAGATCACTCCCTAAGGGAGAAATGGCATCGTAGCCGACAATGACCGCGTCTTTTCCTCCCATCCGTACTACCAGGGAATAAATTGATAGAGCTTGGCAAACATTTCATAGACCTCGATCCAGTTCTGGAGATCCTTCGAAGTTTTAATATGCGCCCGCTTGTTGACCATTACCCAGCTCATGTGGGCTGCGCCATCTTTACAGGTACTGCAGTCACGGGTTTCCGAGGTGCAGCAGCGATGCATGGTCTGCAGGTCGGAAGACCAGCGGATAAAATTGGTCAACCGTTTTGGGCGGGGTTCTCTTTTGTCGATTGGTTCGGTCACAGAAGGACATTCCATCCAGCCAAACGGTCGGCCCAGCATTATTCCGGTAGTGATGATCTCGTGATAATATTTGGAAGAAATCACCGTTTCCGGGTATTTGTCCAGCAGATCATCCATTTCCTGACGAACGGCGATCAATTCGTCCGGCTGCCAGGAAAAGCCATCAACATCCTCATCGTTGGACAGCAGCTGCATATGCACCTTGAGACCGACATCCTTAATCTTGCGGATAATCTTTTCAGTTTTTCCAAGCTGCTTGGGAGTGATGGTATAGAGATAATAGGCGTGAGAGTCTCCGGCATAATTGGCACTGGAAATCTTGAAGGTATCTTTGCCGCGCAAAACTGTTTCATCTTCCGCGTCCCCCCAAAGGGAAATGCCGACCATCATATCCGGGAAGCGATCCCTGGGAACCTTAATCAAACCATTGGTGGCACAAAATGTGGGCAGTCTTTTATAAAAGGCTTCGACACGGTCAAGGCACAAGGTAGGTTCACCGCCGATCAATATCGCAAGATTTACTCCGCGGGCCATTTCTTTTTCAACAAAAGCATGCCATTTGCCAACATCCTTTTCCTCGGATGCCACCTCGTGTTCGCCGGAAGAATAAAAGAAGCATCCTTTGCATCGCAGATTGCAGCGATCGGTTACATCATAGATGGAACTGCGAATATTGAGCTTGGAGATGTTTTTATAACGCTCATACCAATGGTCATCAAGGAGAGAACTGACTGTTATCATGATTTTTACAAGTTATTTAGAGGCGGATCAATAAAGGTTTCACAGAGATTCGGTCCCTTATCATATCCTCTGACCCAGACTGCAAGATAAGTGTCCGCGTAATCGAGCCAGGCGGAAAAGGTCACAGGATCTGTAGCATGTCGATACATTCTGGCCGTGACAACGGCACTGCCCGCGGCATAATGTCTGCAATCATCGCAATCGGTATCCGGTACACAGCAGGCGGCTTCACGATTCCACTGCAGATCGGTGCGATACTGCCTGAATGATCTGCCAAGACCTATGTCGGTTGCGGTGTTCATTCGCGGATAGGTACATGAATAAAGGGCATGCAACCCCTTTTCTTCTGTATGGGCAACAATATTATAAGGGGAGAACAGGACAGTCTGCGGATAATCATCCAAAAGTTCGCTCATAACCGCCCGTGTTTTTTGCAGTGACTGGCTGGTATGACGAAGAAGCCCGTCGTAACCGACAGGAGCAGAAAACATGTTAAAGGTGATCTGCCGGCCATTGTCAGCCAAAATCCTGGTAACTTCCCGAACTTCATCAATATTATATGGGGTGAAGGTATAGACGAAGACTGCCCTTGGATCTTCCTTATAATTTGCCATCTGCCGGACCAGCATGTCCGGGGCTTTACGAGTGATTTGGCTGGTCTGGTCATTGCCCCAGACAGAAATATGGATTCGGTAATCTATTTCACGAGGAATGGGTTTGAGACCATTCGTTGCTATTGCTCCAAGCGGAATCACATCGTAGCAAACCGCGCACAACTCGGGCACCAGCGAAGGCTCGGCCCCGGCAAGGACAACGAAGGTTATGCCTCGCTGCTTTTCCGATTCCAGTAGTTTTCGCCAGTCAGCTTCATTGTTGTTTTCATCAGCAAACTGTTTTTCACCTACGAAATAATAACATCCTTCGCAGCGGATATTACAGCGGTTACTCATGTCATAGGTCGATTCGCGCAGGAAAAAATAACGTCGAACCTTTTCCCACCGTTCTTTGATAATCGGATCTGCAATAATATCAGAAAATTTGTATTGCTGTTTGACAGACATCTATTCGCTGCTATTAAGTTTATCTTCAATGTACTCAGCGATGATACGCACAGTCGTCAGTTTGGGATAATCGTCTTCGTCGATCTGAATCTCGTATTCATCTCTTAAAAACAGGGCGACGGTCGCCATGTCCATGGAATCGATCCCCACCTCATTTACCAGATCAAGATCAGCATCAAAGGTTTCGGGAGTCACATCTTCAAGTTTGAGTTCGTTGATGATGATTTCGGCAATACGAGTGATTGTCGGGGTGATATCTGGGCTCATGAAAGATTCGTTCTCCTGTGTGGGGGCCAATGTCAGTGTGCCGGAACAGACATCTT
>JBHEOR010000188.1:0-671 GCA_046260685.1 Desulfopila sp. | reverse complement strand
TTATTTCGTTTTCGCTTTTGTTTTAGTGCCGGATTTCTTCCCGTTTACCAGGCTTAAGTAAAAGACATCCAGCCGGAACAAACATCTTCGTCCCTGCTGGTAATCTTGAAAATATATTGACCTTTTTTATCGCCGCGGGTGACTATAATATTGAGCACATCTCCAGGTCTGACAATTTTCCTGAACTTGACCCGGCTCATCCCCGTCATGGACAAAATACCTGTTCCGGATTTGCCAACAAGATCGGCAACCATCTTCAACTGAGCTATTCCCGGCAGAATCGGGTCGCCTGGGAAATGACCTGAAAACCACGGAGAATTGCCATCAATGGTCACGGATGCAGTTATTTTACCTTCTTCCATTTATCAATTAATGAGTCAATACTGTAAGTCATCGTGTCAGAAGCAATTGAAGATGTCAAGTTGAAGAATAACTCCTGCATTACTCAAAGAGGATGGCATCGCAAAATCAGCTTTTACATAAATGGAGAAAGGGAAAATTTATACCATCTGAGCAGAAAATATACAACAACTAAGCCGCAACAAAATTCCATCACACCAAGATATTAGGCCATCCAGCCAGATTGTCATTAACTTTATTATCAGGAATTTTTGTTGAAGCAGTGGAAAGAATAGTGGTATGTTCAAGCAACATCTAAAGGAATATATCAA
>JBHEOR010000187.1:0-4903 GCA_046260685.1 Desulfopila sp. | reverse complement strand
GGCTTGAGCTGTCTTGGCCTCATCACGCTTGTTCTTTGCTTTCTGCATCCACCAGACCAGAGCGACGATAACCACCCCGATTCCATCGGTGATAAAGGTGGGCCAGTAGAGCAGAAGGGTTGCCGGTGCGAGCAGCATCCACTCAAATATCGTTGTACGGCGGATCCAATAGCCCATCATCAAGGCGGAAAAGGCTATGGTTCCCAGAAATGCCGAGAAGAAGGAAGAAAAGATTCGATACGGGGTCGGTGTAATTTCGCTTCGAACGATAACGGACTCAGATTCAACCATTGCACCCGGTGAAGAATATATCTGCACAACCTTGGCATCTCTTCTGGCCTTAATCTCCTGAGTTGCATCTCCCATCTGCACCAGGGCCACAACATCGCCTTTACTGTAATCCTGTCCTTCCTGCACATTGACCTGTAGAACGGTGGCGAAGGGAACTTTGATCTCCGGCATCTTCACCTCAACAATTTTCCCCTGGAATAGAATGGAAGGGGTAAAGGCAAAAAGAAGCGGCATGACATAGAGCATCTTGGCGAACTTGAATGCAGTCCAGCCCGTTTTCCAGGGGTCGGAACCTGCTATTGCGGCACCGGCATAGGCGGCAACGCAGACAGGTGGAGTGATATTGGAATCCTGGCTGAGCCAGTAAACGATCTGGTGAGCGGCGATGGCAGCCACACCAAAAGCGCCCAGGGCAGGTACGGCGAGAACTGCAACGATCAAATAGGATGCAGTCACCGGCACACCCATGCCGAGGACCAGCGAGGCTAAGGCAATGAGTAATATTGCCAGCAGCAGGCTATTCCCCGCCAAAGCAATGATCAAGTCGGAAAATTTTAATCCCATACCCGTTAATGAAATTACGCCGACTATAACTCCTATTACACCGACAGTCGCACCAATGAGCAAGGTATTGCGGGCGCCGGTCTGGATTGCTTCCCAGACTTCCTTCGGCCCCATTCGAGTTTCTTTATTGATCCAACTGACTGCAACACAGGAAATAGTCGCCCAGAACGCAGCGTAACCAGGAGAACGCCCGATAAGCATAAGTATGGTGATGATAACCAAAGGCAAGGCAAAGTACCAGCCGTTTTTCAAGACCGACTTCCAGTGTGGAAACTCCTCGTCCTGGATGCCGACGATGTTCAACTTTTTTGCCTCAAAATGGATCATACAAAAGACAGCGAAAAAATAGAGCAGCGCCGGTCCAACGGAAATCATCATGATATAGGAGTATGGCATTCCGGTCAGCTCGGCCATAAGAAACCCGCCGGCGCCCATGATCGGCGGCAGGAACATACCGCCGATGGAGGCGGCCGGTTCGATGGCACCGGCAACGTGAGGTCTGAAGCCAGCCCTTTTCATCAACGGGATGGTAAATGCACCCGTAGAGACGGTATTGGCGATAGCGCTTCCGGAAACCGAGCCGAACAGAGCAGAAGCAATAACCGCAACTTTTGCCGGCCCTCCGGTACTACGCCCGGCAATGGCCAGAGGCAGATCGATGAAAAAGCGCCCCGCACCTGATTTATGCAAAAAAGCGCCAAAGAAGATAAATAGAATAACATAGGTTGCCAGGACATTGGCCATTACACCAAAAACACCATTGGTGGTTAAAAACAGAGCATTGCAGATGCGCTCAAAAGAGAATCCGCGATGAGCAAACAGTTCCGGTAAATAAGGGCCGAAATAGGCAAAGGCCACCATGGAAGCCCCGATAAGCGTCAGGGACAGACCAAGCACACGGCGGCAGACCTCGAAGGAAATCAGTATCCCGGTGATACTGACTAACGAATCCAGCTCATTTTCAGCTCCGGCGCGCCAGTTCAACGCCTCAAACTGGGAAAGCCAATAGTATACCACCCCTGCCGCCACAAGTGCAAAAAGAACGTCGGAGATCGTTGGAGCATTCTGCCACTGCTTGGCGAAATAACCATCGACGAAAAAAAGAACTGCCGTAAGCAGGCCGATCGCAACAAACAAAGGCCAAACCGCCGCTGCCTGCACCAGCCCTGCCAATAGTCCTGCTTCCTTGAAACTCTCAGCCAGTCCCATGACCAGCTGGTAATAAACCACATGATCACCATAAACGAAGAATATGGCAAAGACACTTACCAGAACCGTGGAGAGGAGTATGCCGAGAACAAGGCGGGCAGTTTGATTTCCTACGGGGTAGAGAAGAAACACAAGTATGTAGGTGATAAAAACATAAATGCCGAGATGATATTGCGTGCCGACGGACGCTATGCCAGCCGCATAAAAGTAGAACAGTACCAGGCTTGTGCCGAGAAGAGCAATAACCCATTTCCACAAACCGCCTGGATCTCTGTAGGCTTTTGCGTCCTTTTCAACCAGCTTTTGCAGCTTTTGCTTGTCTTCACCACTAAGCCCAGCTAAATCATCATCAAGATCCTTCGACATACCTTTGCTCCGTTATGATGAGGGGTGTGGAACAGGCAGACCACAGAGGAGAGACTCCTCTGTGGTCTGTGATACGGGGGAACTATTTCATCTGCTGAGCGTCAGTCAAGGAGAGTCCCTGGCTGGTCCAGAACTTTGCGGCACCATTATGAACCGGGGTGACGATACCGCGCAGACCGTCTGCCACGGCCATCGCTTTAGCGGTTTTGGTAACGCTGACCATAAATGCCAGACCTTCTTCGGAATAGATATCGGCGAGAGCCTCGGATACATGATCTTCCGCGACATGTTTTCCAGCTACCCAAATAGCGGAATCCTGAAAGGTCAAAACGTCAGAATCAACACCTTGATAGGTGCCTGCCGGAACGGTTACTTCAGTGTAGTAAGGATTTTCGTCAAAAAAACCGTGTTCTTTGCCGGTTTCAACGGTGTTGAGTATTTTTATTTCATTACTTGCTGCCGCTTGAATTACCGAGGAGTTCGGAAATCCGGCAAAAACCCACATTGCATCGATCAGACGATCACCCAAGGCTGACGCGCCTTGGCTGTAACCGATGAACTCAGGTGTGAAATTATCCCAGAGCTCAACAGCGGTAAAATAACGCTGGGCAGAAGCGGCCGCTCCGGAACCGGCAGGACCAACGGCAACTCTTTTACCTTTCAGATCCTTGACGCTCTCAATTCCGCTGCCTGCAAGCACCAGTAGATGCGCCGGGGCACCGTAAAGGTAAGATAGGCCATAAACGGATTCATATTTACGGGTATCATTGGTTAATTTACCATTCATTCCTAAGAAGAGATCACCGGCATAGACGATACCGAAATCGGCTTCGCCTGAGTTGACCCGGCGCAGATTCTCAACGGAACCGGCAGAGGCCATATTGGAGACCTCCAGATCCTTCTGAGTTCTTGAGAGACGAGAAGAAACCGCGTTGGAAAAGTACTGAAAAGTCCCTCCATCGGGACCGCCGGAGAAGGCCAGGCGATCCTTGGCGGACACCTCCGATTGAAAGCCTGAAAAGATGAGAGTGGCACAGAACGTTGTTACGGACAGGGCTGCGATAAGCTTTCTGGTATTAAACATACTTCCTCCTTTGTTTTTTTCATGCATTGCTATGCAAGTTGAGCGACTACCGTACTGAACCTGCGTGACAGGTTCGCCTCTAGTATACTGAAAAAAAACTGAGGTGGCACACCCAGCGAACGTATATTATGAGAAACAGTTGATTAATGCAATTAGTTTATCACCAACATTTGCAAAAAGCAATGCTTACAGCTTCCATCTAACGCTTACCTGAAGGCGAATTAGAGCTCTTGTTTTCAGTTAGTTAGAGGATGTCCTCTGTTTTTCGTGTTGGCTACATTGCCGAGCTGACACCTCCCGGGAAAACCAATATAAATATCGAAATGGACCTAAGATGTCGAATTATGGTTGAAGAACTGAGGAAGCCCCTGCAATCTGACAAAAATTAGAGTAGTGTGGGTGTATCGCCGGAGGCAATGGGTTGCTCTCTTTTCCACCGATCTGACCCTGTCAGTTACCGAGATAATGGAGTATTACGGCGCCAGGTGGAAGATTGAGGCCGGATTCAAAGAACTGAGAAGGGATATCGGCAGAGCCGAAACCCAGACCAGAAATCCGGTAGCAGTAAAAAGCCACCTGGACTTTTGCTCGATGACCACATCGCTCAGTATCGCAATTTGATGATAGGATGATGATAGGATGAACGAAAGGAATAAATAAATATTATGACGGGTAACATCGATGTATATCTCGCCGCTCCGCGAGGGTTCTGTGCAGGGGTTGAACGGGCTATCGAAACGGTAAAAATCAGCCTCATACGCTACGGCAAGCCGGTCTATGTGTTGCATGAAATAGTGCACAACAGGCATGTCATCCAGGAATTGACGGAATCCGGGGCCGTGTTTGTAGAAAACCTGCAGAATATTCCACCAGGCGAAGTGTGTATTTTCAGTGCCCATGGCGTTTCTCACGCAACTGAAAGTCAAGCGAAAAAGTTGGGACTGAAGACAATTGATGCCACCTGTCCTCTGGTCGGCAGTGTGCACCGGATGGTAGAAAAATACCATGCATGGGGCTACGATGTCATAATAATAGGGCACCATAAACATCCGGAGGTTGAAGGGACGGCAGGAAGAGTCAGCGGCAGGGTGCATATAGTCGCCGATGAACTTGAAGCTGCAGATGTCAAGGTGAATGATAGTGATAAAGTTGCCTATGTGACGCAGACGACGCTGTGCGAAAATGATCTTGGTGGCATTCTGAAAATTTTGACAAAGAGATTCCCCAAGATACAAGGGCCAAAATCAAATATCTGCTTCGCCACGCAAAACCGTCAGGATGCCGTGAAGCAACTGGCAAAAAAAACGGATATCCTTTTTGTGGTTGGTTCGAAAAATAGCTCCAATTCCAACAGATTAAAAGAAGTCGCAGGGCAATGTGGGGTTGAGG
>JBHEOR010000186.1:4605-4927 GCA_046260685.1 Desulfopila sp. | reverse complement strand
AGGTGCCGATCATTCCCCGCATCATGGCCGAGTATGCCCACGGTCTGACCGGTATTGACATCCATCCGGGTGCAACCATCGGTTCGAGCTTTTTTATCGACCATGGTACCGGGGTGGTCATTGGCGAGACGACCATAATCGGCGATAACGTGCGTGTTTATCAGGGAGTTACCCTTGGCGCCCTGTCCCTGCCCCGCAACGCCGGAGAAGAAATGCGCAATAAAAAGCGCCATCCGACCATAGAGGACAACGTTATTATCTACGCCAACACCACCATTCTCGGCGGAGAAACGATTATCGGCGAAGGCTCAATTATCGGCGG
>JBHEOR010000186.1:709-4595 GCA_046260685.1 Desulfopila sp. | reverse complement strand
ATCTGGCTCACCGAAAGCGTGGCCACCGGCACCAAGGTGCTGCTGAAACGGCCGGAGCTGATATATTCCAACTCGCATTAAGAGGTTATCATTATGACCCAGACTATACTTGAAAGCATCGGCAACACTCCCCTGCTGACCCTTGGCAATTTTTCGGCCGGCGCCGGCGCCGTGCTCCTTGCCAAACAGGAATCGCGCAATCCCGTTGGCAGCGTAAAATGCCGCATCGCCGTGTCAATGATCGAGGCTGCGGAAAAAGACGGTCTTATCAATAAGGACACCACCATAATAGAACCGACCAGCGGCAACACCGGCCTTGGCCTGGCCTTTGTCTGCGCCCACAAAAAGCTGCACCTGCTCCTTACCATGCCGGAAAGCATGTCTATTGAACGAAGAAAACTGCTGATTCACATGGGGGCGGAGCTGGTTCTGACCCCAGCGGCCGAAGGGATGAAAGGAGCGATTGCCAAATCACAAGAGATCCATGCTATAACACCGAACAGCTTTATTCCCGACCAGTTTAGCAATCCCGCCAATCCGGCTATCCACCGAAAAACAACTGCCCAGGAAATCTGGACCGACACCGGCGGCAAGATAGATATTTTTGTCGCAGGCGTTGGTACGGGCGGCACCATAACCGGCGTATCAGAAGTCCTCAAACAGAGAAACCCGGCCATGCAAACCATCGCCGTGGAACCGCGGGACAGCCCTGTCCTGTCGGGCGGCAAGCCTGGACCTCATAAGATACAGGGTATTGGAGCGGGTTTTGTTCCTGCTGTTTTAAACAGGGATATTATTGACGAGATCATCACTGTCAGCAATGACGATGCCTTTGCAACGGCAAGAGAATTAGCTACCAGCGAGGGAATTCTCTGCGGAATATCGTGCGGTGCCGCAGCCTATGCCGCTCTTTTAGTCGCCAAGCGTCCTGAAAACAAGGGCAAAACTA
The DNA here is from genome assembly GCA_046260685.1 of Desulfopila sp. GTDB lineage: Bacteria > Desulfobacterota > Desulfobulbia > Desulfobulbales > Desulfocapsaceae > Desulfopila_A. The sequence goes on along the minus strand of JBHEOR010000186.1, from coordinate 3,646 downwards.
TTGTGGTTGTCTTGCCCGACACCGGTGAGCGGTATTTAAGTACTCCATTGCTGCTCTAACTCAAAACTTTCTTTCACGCTGCCCCCCCCCGTGCGTTGCAGTCCAGAGAGGGTCCCATGCGACGCATGGGCATCAGAAACCAATTCCATAATCTTGAGGACAGCTCCTATCGAAACTCGACATCTTAAAATATTCGTCACCGTTTATAAAACACGAAGTTTCACCAAGGCCGCGGAAGAACTCCACACCAGCCAGCCGACAGTGAGTGAGCATATACAGAACCTCGAAGCCCGGCTCAACTGCAAGCTGTTTGACCGCCTGGGCAGATCTATTCTGCCGACGACGGAGGCAGAAATTCTTTACCCAAGGGCAATGGCTCTATTAGAGGATCTGCAAAGACTCGAAGAGGAAATTTCCGCTGCCCGAGAGAGTATTTCCGGACAACTTATTATCGGCGCCAGCACGATTCCCGGGGCCTATATACTGCCGGTCCTCGCCGCGTCTTTTAAAGAAGAGTTCCCGGGAATTTCTTTTGAAATACGCATCAACGATTCAACGAAGATCATTGAGGCGGTCGCCGGCAACGAATTACTGCTCGGCGTGGTGGGGGCTAAAATCGCCAGAGCGCAACTGCACTACCAGCCGTTTGCCGAAGATGAACTTATCCTCGCCGCGGCAAGCAGCAATCCGGTGGCCGGGGAAATCACTGTGCAAGAGCTTGTCCGGCTCCCCTTCATCGTCCGGGAACGCGGCTCAGGCACCAGGAAAAGCACGGAATCCCTCCTGGCCCAGCAGAATACCAACCTCAACCAATTGAATATCTGTGCCACCCTTGGCTCGAGTGCGGCGGTCAAAGAAGCAATAAAAGCCAACCTGGGGGTTTCAGTGATCTCCCGCTACGCTATTCAGGACGAGTTATTGAGTGGAAAAATCAGGGAGATTCGTATCCCCGGTTTGACGATGAAAAGAAATTTCTATGTCGTTACTCCGGCGAGGAGAACATTGCCCAATCATTACCAGGAACTGTTGACAAGACTTTTGAAATCCCCCCACCTCGACTCAAGCAGCACCTTCACCTCAAGAGGGGTAAAGCAGACGTGAAGCGTACCGTCAACAATCATCCCCGGTTCCCCTGCATAATAATCCCGCCAGGCAGCTGGTCGCTCTGCCGAAACATCGATTTCCGCGGCAGTAAAAGTTCGCAGGGTATTAACACAAATGAGCATCCGTGTATGAAACTCCGATCGATCCGGCCCACGACAATGGCGCAGGAAGGCACAGTACCATCAGCAAAAACAGTACTCTTAACATTTTCTCTCCCAAGGATTCCGTTTTTGGCGTCATCGATCTCTAACAAGAGGAATATCCTGCAGAAGTTGTTGAATGGGTATTCTCACGCTGTCTTCTATTTGCTCAACGGTTTCAGAACGATGCCACACCTCAAGAAATTGCTGCACTGTTTCTTTCGCGGTATCCAGCACCAGCCTCTCCGGCAGCCGTGCCTTGCCGGCAAACCAGGCGAGCTCATCCATGCCAAGGTCGGTCATTTGTTTGGAATGTGCCAATTTCAGGGCAAGTTTGTCACCAGGAAGATAGGCGATGGTGGAGACGAAATCATAGCCCGGAGAGAGTTGAGCAGTTCTTCCGTCCGGATAGATCAGTGACCAGTTTTTCAGATGCATGTCTCCATTGCCGATCAAAGTATTGAACACCAGCCTGCGGATGAATTCCTTCAGGCCGCTTTCTCCTGTTTCCAGCCAGATAACCTCTGCAACATTCCGATAATTGGCCCTTTCATATTTCTTTTCCGGATAGACACCGAAGACCTGGGCAAAATCCTCAATGTGTACTCTTTCGCCGCTGTCGGTTCGGTCAAAGCGTTTCACTGCCAGCGCCTGGTTGCCGCCCTGTTGCCGGTAGCTTTGCGGAACTCCGCGGATCGCCTGCAATGGAATCAAGCGCACCTCTGGTACAGTAATGCCAATTGCCCGGGCCAATTCCATCATGACAAATTCATTTTCCGGTACCCCGGCAAAAATCGACGAAGGAAACTTGATGATCCAGGAACCGCCAACTCCTGCCGCTGGAATCGTTGCTCCACCAGTCACATGCACCATCCCGGAGAATTTGAGTTGGACACCGGCCAGAGAGAAGTGGTAATCGGTATTCTCCGCATGATCCTCTCTCTCTCTTTTGTTATCCCCTGCAAAAGACGGAGAAGCATCATCAGCACTGACGGTTATGGCTCCCGGCAGATCTTCTCCCAACATCCACAGCAGTAAAAATTCACGTCTTGGGTTGATACCGGTTTTCGTTGCCAGATATTCCAGCAACGCGCCTTCCGGCAGCAGATTTGAGAAGAAGGGAGGGAGACGAGTTCGGGTCCGTCGAACATCAGTGATGAGTCCACCCATCACATCCCTGAAGGAGAGGCTCAATGTGGGGCGCTGACGATCATCCACATACGCCTGATCAAAAACAAAGAGTGTCTGATCTCCCGGCAGGAGGGTGAGTGTACCGATTCGTTTGCCATACAATGCGACGTCCAGCACCTGCGGATTACTCATCATCGTTTCCGCTGCCTAGCTGATAGGCGGGCACTTGCCCCATTGCGCTACTATCGTTATTGTCGTCATTGTCGCTCTTTTTCTGGATAATACTGTTGACGGCGGGGAGAAGGGCGCGAGGTATCAGCACAACCTCAAGATCAAGGGACCGGGCCAGCTCGACCAGGGTAGATACTCTGAGATCGGCCTGGCCACTCTCAATTCTTGATATCTGGTTCTGCTGTATTCCTGTTTTCCGACTCAACGACCTTTGACTCAGATTTTTTTCCCGGCGAGCTGCCTTCAGACATTTTGTCAGATACTCAACAGTAATCATTTATGTTCCTTAATACATCATTCATCAAAAAAAATGTATTATACTATATCAAAA
>JBHEOR010000186.1:0-699 GCA_046260685.1 Desulfopila sp. | reverse complement strand
GCCCAATCATTACCAGGAACTGTTGACAAGACTTTTATCCAGCCACGGCGCCGCCTCATAAAACAATCCCTTTCTTTTTCGCCTTCATCAGCAGCAACAAAAGAGACAAGCACAAACGGCAGATAGATAATCATTCGCTCCGGTCCAAGATGATTTGTCACCCAGACCGCGGCAATCCCCTGACTGATGGCCATGCCCGAATAAAACAGCACAACCTGTCTATGTGAATAGCCTATGCGGTTGAGCATTGACCTAAGATCGGCAGACCCGGTACACCTCTTCAATAGTAGTGATGCCCTGCAGAACTTTCATTGCCCCGTCTTGCTGCAGGGAGATCATACCGTTTTCAATGGCCTGTCTTTTTATCTCGTTGGAATCGGATGTCTTCAATACCAGTGCTTTCATATCCTGGGTCATCAGGAGCAGTTCAAAAATCCCACAGCGTCCTTTATATCCTGTGTGATAACATTTTGTACAGCCTTTGCCCCGGTATGCTTTTTGGTCATGACTTTCATGCTCGGCAGTGCCAATTCTCTGCAACATTTCCGGCGTAGGAGTGTACGCTTCTTTACAGTATGGGCAGATGATACGCACCAGCCGCTGGGCCAGAATAGCATTTACCGAGGAAGCGATAAGAAACTGTTCTATGCCCATATCCCGCAGCCGGGTAATCGCCCCGGCCGAGTCGTTGGTATGCAG
>JBHEOR010000185.1:4699-4936 GCA_046260685.1 Desulfopila sp. | reverse complement strand
TTCTCGATCAGTTCGGCCCGTACTGCATCGGTTTTGCTCTGCACGCCCAGGATGGTAAAAGGATAGTCCTTGCTCGGTTGAATCTCGACCTCAGCTGTCAGCGTTGTTCCCGCCTGGCCCTTCAGACGGACAATGGTCGGCCTGATCGTAACGAACTTAAGTACTTTTCCGGTAACGATCAATCTAAACGCGGGTTGTGCCGATTCGTTGGTCTGCACATGAATGGTTTCACTTATT
>JBHEOR010000185.1:0-4689 GCA_046260685.1 Desulfopila sp. | reverse complement strand
GTATTGAATTTAACTGTTATGTGTCCTTCCTCCCCGGGAAGGATCCGCCGCGTACTCGTCGCGGCGGTACAGCCTCAACCGGATTTGATTTTAAGGATATTCAACGGTTCATCACCCTTATTGTGCACTGCAAATTCGTGCACAACTTCCAGCCCTTCCATGATCTGCGCGAATTCATATATATTTTCGGGGAGGTATGCCTTGGGCCCGATCCGCTGGTCGTCGGCCGCGGTGTGGCCAAGACCTGGCGACAGACTGACCAGGATGAGTAATAGTATTGTTCGCAACATGGGATAACTCCTCATTCTAAACTTTGGTAGCACGAATTTCGATCATTACGGTCTTTTGTTCCGAGGTTTATAAAAGAATATGTAGAGCAGCAGATACAGGCTCATGGCAAGAAATCCAAGGTCACGTAACACTGTTCCCAGCCCGGCAGCGCCCTCCTGGATCTCAGTCGAAAAGCAACCGCAGTGGATGTCAAGACCGCGAATCTGGTTGAACACCAGTGCCCCAAGGAAAAAGACCAACAGTCCGTTACCGGCGATGGTTGCCCCCGGCAGCCACACCCCAAAGAGCAGGCACAGGCCAAGCAGCAGTTCCAGCCAGGGCAGAATCAGGGCAATCAGGTTGACGGCCAAATCCGGCACGAGCTGGTAATTGAAAACGGCCAGGGCAAAGGCTTGCGGTTGGAGGATCTTATCATAGCTGGCATAAACAAATACCAATCCAAGCAGCAGCCGGCAAATATGGAATAAATATCGGAACAGGCTACGGCTCTGCCAAACTCCGTCGGTGGTTACATTTTTGTTGTCGAGTTTCTCTTTGTTCATTGGTCACCACTTTCTTTCTGGACAGGCAATCCAGCTTCCTGCCATACAGTCCAGCCATTGACCAGTACCCGAACATCGACATATCCCATGTCTTTGAGGAACATGGCCAGGTCATGACTAAGTGCACAGTCTTCGCCGTCACAATAGGTAATGAGAGTATCCTTTTCTTCCAACCTCGCAGCGACGTCAATGAAAGTGTTGGCTGCATCCTGCCAGGGGAGGCTCAAGGCACCGCTGATATGTCCATCTTTGTATTGCGATCGAGGCCTGGCATCAACAAATACGGCGCCTTTCCGATCAAACATCTGTTTTGCCTGGTCAAAGGAGATCAGCAGATTATCTCCTTCAGGGTCGGTGAGGCGGGCCGTTACCGACCAATCGCCGAAAAGGGGCAGCGGTGTTCCGCGCCAGTGGTTTACCGCCAGAGCAATGAAGCAGGCCATGATCAAGAGGAGGAAAACCTGGCAAAACGCCTTTTGCACCGGTATAAAGGTTTCTTTCATTCTTCCGTTCCCACTCATTTTCCAGCCGTCGAGTTTACAAAATCCCGTGCCTTATCGCCCCGCAGGTATTCGGCAAGCCCAACCAGGCCGTCAACCAGATACTTTGAATTATACCCTTTCGTTCTCAGATACGCCATGGCCAACCCGGCACGGTCTTTATGCGGACAGGCTGTAACAATGATTTTGTCTTTCTGCAGTTCATTCAGTCGTGCCGGCAGTTCGTTGAGCGGGATATTGATGCCGAATCCCATACGCCAAGCCTGGAATTCTTCTTTAAAGCGGATGTCGATCAATTGAATTTTACCCTCTTCAAGACCCTTAACCAGCTCTTTGCTATCTATTTTCATGTCTTTTCGGGCCTCATAGTCGAAACCGGCGATATAGCTTTCCATCGACATATCTTCCGAATACACTGTGGACGTAAACATGAGCAAAATACAAGATAGAACAAATATTTTCATTTTTATCATAATACTCCTCTTCGTTTTTTTGTTTGGTGGTTAAAAACATTTGCTCAGCAGACCAATGTCCGTCAGCTTTCCAAAAAGAATGATTCCTCAACCTTCGTTGTTGGTTTCTGCGGCGGAAGATCCGCCTGCGGGAAGGACCGCTCCCAGACGAGTTAATATTTCGACGATCGGCTTTTTATCGAGAAAGCCGACATGCCGAAAAACCTCTTTGCCGTCACTGTCGAAGAAAATCTGGGTGGGGATCGACTGGATGCCGTATTTTCTGCCTTCCGCCGGATTTTTCCATACGTCGATAAAGACGATATCCGCAACACCGGCGTATTCTCTTTCAAGCTCCTCCATTATGGGCGCCATCATTTTGCAGGGAATACATTCAGTGGCACCTAAATCGATCATCGTCACCCTGCCGGAGGTCCCGGATGTCACCGGCGGAGTTTGCATTGTTATTTTCCCGGCCTCCTGAACCGGTTTTCCATTGCCAAATAAACCCAAACCATAAGCGGCGGCTATGATGCCCGCCAGACAAATGACGACAATAATAATTCCTTTAGTTTTCATCTAGTAACCTCTTCTGTTTGTCAGTTGTTTATATTGCTGGAATGCTATTTTTTGCGTCTGTTGTACGTTCAAGTTTCTCCACCTCCATTTCTTTTGTGAAGATAAAATAGAGACACGGCATCAGAAAAAGGGCAACGAGGATTTCCATCAACAAGCCTCCAATGGCGGCAATAGCCATGGGCTGGAGCATGTCACCGCCGGCATCCAGTGCCAGTGCCAGAGGGATGAGTCCGAACAAAATCGCCGTTGAGACCATGACAATAGGTCGTAGACGCAACTGGGCCGCCGTGAGGATTGCCTCACGTACCGTCAATCCCTCAGCGTTCTGCAAGCTACGCGCATAGGTGAACAACAGCACGCCTGCATTGACCGCCGCTGCCAGGACGACGAGAATGCCGATGATGACGGTGGCACCAAGTGGAAAGCCGGTAACAAGCAGGAGACCGGCCGAACCGGTCAGGCAGAACGGCATGCTGCCGAGAATAAGAGCGGGCAGCTTGAGGCTGTTGAATTGCACAGCCAATACGATGAAGGAAAAAAACAGGGCAAAAGCCATGATCAGCATCACATCCCGGGTCATATCGGCCATCATCTGCGCCTGCCCGCCGTATGCAATCTGATACCCCGGCGGAAGATTTATTTTGGTCATGGCGGCCTGGAGCCCGGACAGCGCCTCGCCGACACTGACACCGACCGCGTCACCCCGCACGATGACCATTTTGACCTGATCTTCACGGACGATCTCCACCGGTCCGGTGGCCGGGAGCACGGAGGCCAAATCGCCGAGGCGGACGAATCCACCCTGCTGGGTGGCAATGAGCAGGTTCTCCAGGTCGGTACGATGGCGGATGCGTGACTCGGGCACCATCACCCGGATGTCATAGTCATTGTCGCCCTCGCGCAGTAGAGTGGGTACGCTGCCGGCAATAAGGGTCCGCAGGGAGTCTGCAACTTCGGCGACGGAAACACCCATTTCCGCAGCGCGAACTCGATCGACAGTAATTTGCATCTCCGGCTTGGACAAATCCATGGCAACATAGACATTGGTGAACTGCTTCAACCCGGTCATCGTGGTGGCAATCTTGCCTGCCAGTGTGAACAATTGCTGCAGATCATCGCCCTGTACCTTGACCTCGATATCGGCATCGCCCATTTTCCGCATACCTTTGACCTTGGTCTGGCTCACGCTTACCTTGCCGCCCGGTGCCGGTACCGTGGCCACTGTCGGACGTAACTGTCGGATGAATTCGGTGGTACTGATATCGCGTTCCTCTCGCGGCAGCAATTGCAGGTTGAGTTCACCTTCATTGGCAATTTCGTACGTCACGGTTCCAACGGCGCGACCGCCGGCCATGGCGAACAGGCTGTTAATGCGGGGATCATCCCCGATCAACTCTTCGATCTCACGCAGCACCCGGTCGGTTTCCGCGACCGCCGCCCCGGTGGGCAGCTTGACCTTGACCATGACCCGCCCATCATCCATTTGCGGCAGGAATTCGCTTCCCAAACGCGTTGAGGCATAGCCGCCTGCAACGAGGATGACAAGAAAGAGGGTAATAACCCCATAACGATAGGTCAACGCCCCTCCCAGCAACCGTCGATATGCACCGGTAATGCGGTCAACCAGGATTTCAAAGCGACCTTTGTGTCCTCCTCCTGCCGAACCGCCGAGGAGGACGGCGGTCAACATAGGGGTAAGGCTGACCGCCGTGACCAGACTGATCAGGACAATGCCGGCGATCACCAGGATCAGCTCCCTGAACAGTAAACTCACCAACCCCGGTACCAGCAGAAAAGGCACGAACAGCGCCAGAAAGGCCAATGTTGCTGCAACTACCGCCGGACCGATATCTGACGTCGCGGCGATGACCAGATCGTTGATAGCTTCTCCAGGATTATCTTCCCGCCGCCGGGAAATGGCCTCAATCACAAGAATGGAGTTGTCGACCAGCACGCCGATGGCGATTACCAGGCCGCCCAGGGAAAAGATGTTGAGAGAAAAGCCGGCCAACTGCATCAGGCCGAAATTCATGATCAGGATAAGGGGCAGAGCCATGATAATGACCACCACCTGACGCCAGGATCCAAGAAACAGCCAGACAATCAAAATCACCAGTACGGCGGCCTCCATCGCTGCCGTCTGGACTCCGCTGAGGGCGTCGGTGACGTAAATACCCTGATTTTCCACCATACCGAGAGCGATTCCCTCGGGCAGGCCGGACTTGAGTTCGGCCAGCCGCTGCTCAACCGCCCCGGCCACTTCGACGGTGTTGGCGTCTGCCTGCTTGAGGATACTCACCTTGACTGCCGGCTGCTGGTCCAGCC
>JBHEOR010000184.1:0-4966 GCA_046260685.1 Desulfopila sp. | reverse complement strand
CTATTAGTGAGACAACATATTAGTTCCGGACAACTGACAGGAATCTCAAACTCCAGAGTTTCCGGACTGCCAACTATAAGAATTTATTAATAGGACTTTACTGAGCGAAATCATTTTCAAAAAAATACGATTATCCGCCTAAAATATTATGTTGCCGCAAACCGACCAAGCGCTCAATCGTATTGCGGATCATCATTCAGTACAGGGATTTTGTCAATGTCTTTTCATCCATTGATTCATTTATCCTGAGCAATTTCTTTTGTTGTACCACACATTTATAGACTGATAATGACGTGAAGACAGCGAATTTACATGCGTAATATCTGTGGATGAGGAGAGATTTCTATCGGGATGGTTAAACTTGTTGTCGCGGACGAAAATTGTATCACCGGGCATGGTGAGCATCATGATAAGGCAAACAGGATTAGGCTGATTGGAGAAGAAGCTCGAATACCGCAAAATGTTCAAATCGGTAGTATCTGTGTCGTCGACTCAAATGTGTACCACACCTCTTTTCCGTCAAACCAGCTCAGTGATCGTGATTCGATACTTCTGCCGGAGAAATAAATAGCCCTCCTTTGGCCTGTAACCTGCAATATTTTTGATGACCTTTCTTTATTTCCTGATCTTCTCTACGGCAGAAAAACATACACGGAGCTTATGCTGAATATCCACATTGCCGTGACGGCGATAGTAGCCCTGGTGGTTTCAAGTCCTTGAGCAGCCATCAGGCTGCGGCGTAAAAGCTTAAAAGACCAGAGAAAGGACCCAATAATGGTGATGACCAGGAAATATCTGCCGGGCCCGTCTTGAGCATAGCGGATGGTATAATTGAGCAGTGGTGCAAGAATCCAGAATGGGATAGCTGCAAGACCGATAAGATCAAGAATCAGCCCCAAGCCGCCCTGGCCTCCGAAGGCCCTCGCTGCCGCCCAGTAAACCATGGTGAAACCAATCAACGCCCCGCACATGATAACTATGCCCGCAACAGAAAAAAGCAATGGCGTAATTATGGCAAACTTATCGCTGAGGGGAAGATCGGGTGTTGTCTGCAGTGTTCCCAGCAGGTTTGAAAGCCCAAAAAATACCCCGAGTACAGCTATATTGCCCAGAGCATACTTTTTTGCCTTGCCATCCATTGCCAGTTGGAAGACGTGGTTGTCGCCAACCAGCATTCCTCGATAGATATCCATCATTTTCATCTGCTTCCGGGCTCATCTGTGGTGGCTGTTCTGCGACCCGATGAGGTCGCAGAACAGCCAAGGTTAAAGTATTCTTTTTGCTGCTATGCAGTCCAGCCGCCTGGAAGGATCGACCAGATCATAATGAACAGACTGACAGCAGCCACGATAACTCCTGCCATGGTGCTGTTATATCGCTGTTCGTTATATACAGTCCAGCCATGGATGGAGTCAACCATACGTTTGTCTGCTTCGTGCGGGATGGATTTAAGAAGTGATGGAATTCTGTTTGTTATCATGGAAACGGTGGTAACCAGGAAAAAACAAAGTGGTACACAAAGAAGGGCTCCGGACATTCCAAGCGCTGAGGCCAGTCCACTGGCCAGGGTGAATGACGGGAAAACATAGGGAGATATGGCAATATACAGCAAACCGGCAATAAGTGTACCGACCATTGCGCCATAACGGTTGGCCTGTTTCCACCAGACACCAAGGATTACCAGTGGGGCTACTGTTACACCGGCAAGGCCGAAGGCCCACAGAATGGAAACCACCAGAAAGGTTGGTGGGTTCAAAGCAATGATGATGGCAACGAGGCCGCCACCGCAGATGGCGGCGTAGTTTATGACTTTGGTTTTACTATCGGGCAGGTTGGGCTTGATGGTATTGATAATGTCCTGGGCGATCAGGGCCCCGATAGCCATCAGGTTTGCACTGATGGTGGACAGACCGGCAGCGATGGCACCGGCGATAACAAAGGCGAGAACCCATGGTGCATTATAGACACTGTTGAGAATCAAGGTGATCTTATCAAAATCTTCAGGCGCTATGACCGATCCCGAAGTAGCCTGGAAGAAAACACCGGAAAAGCCCATGGCGTAGGTGGCGCTGAAGGTAATGCCGCAGAAGAAGGTGAACCAGACCATTGCTCCCCTGGCGCTCTTCAGGCTGGAGGACGTATAGATCCTCATGCCGAGATGAGGCAGACCCATGGCGCCAATGGTCAAGCTGGGGATAAGGGCAAAGTACCACTTAAAGCCATATTTCATGTCGAAGAAATCGGGTACCGCAGCAAGCATTGCTGGAACCATATCGCTGTACAGTAAAGGGGGAAAATACCAGCCGGTACCGCCCATGGCCTTCATGATGGCTCCCAGCGGTATGATAAAGGCAATACCCATCAAGACCATCTGAAAGGCGGCATTATAGGAAGTGCCGTACATTCCGCCGATGGTGACATAACCAACGATCAGTGCCCCGCCGCCTACTAGAGCCAGGGTATAGTTAATACCGAAAAGCATCTGGAAGACCTTGGCGACACCAATCATCTGGCCAAGTGCGTACATCAGCATGATCAGGATCATGAACATGGCGACGATATAGGAAGTCCTCAGGCCGTAGCGATCCCTAACGAATTGAGCCGGAGTAAAGGAGCCCATCCGGCGCAAGGGAGTGCCGTACCATAATGTAATTAAAGGAATGGAGAGACCGAACTGAATCCACATATAAACAAAAGGAACCTTGAGGTTGAGAATCAAGGCGGTGACACCTAAAAAGGTGGCCAGGCTCATGTAACTGGAAGCCATGCCGAGACCGTTGGCCAAAGAACCGATGGATCGCCCTGCCGTCCAATAGTCGGTTGAGGATTTGGCGGCGCGTGCCGAATACCAACCGATGAAATAAAAGAAAACAAATGAAACTGCTACAAAAATGATCCCAATGGTTGGATCTTCAAGTGCCCATTTCTGTGGTTCCATAATTTTTTTCCCCTTGTCTTAGGATTCTTCAACGACGTCTTGCATCGCTTCGATTTCATCATCAAGGTCATTGGTAAGCTTTGCTTGAACAGCAGTGACTGCCATCAGACCGATCCATCCCAGTAAAACGGGAATGATGAACTGCGAGGGAAAGCCAAAGATCATGTGGTTTTGCAGGCTGGGTAGGCTTACAAAAAACAGGCCGCTGTGGCCTGTCAGCATGAGTAGAGCGGTGAATAACAAGGTGTATCGGATTTCTTTTTTGTAGGCGCTGTTCATTATCTCCTCCTTAAAGTGATGATGCTGTTCCGTCGTCCCGTCGATCCCTGTCTATTGCCTTGCATGTGTGCTGCAACAGGACTTCCGGCACCTTGCCGGTGAGATCTTGTTCTCAAGATGACGAACCTGGCGATGCACCCTGCAGAGGTATTTTGAGCGCCCCCCGCAGGGACCGTGCTGCAAACCACAGAATTTTGAGTAGCTATTATGTGGCTTGTATCTATCCTGCACCCCAGAGATGTATGCTCTCTGCAGATGTGGGAAACTTAGCTAAACTACAAAAAGGCATTAAGACCGAGCGCTCGATCACATTAAGTGGGACTGTATCCCACTGCACGCAGAAGGGGGACGGTTACGCGTGACCGGAGTAGCCGGAGGAGACTGCCCGCCCGATCTCCAATACCTGTTGTAAGCAACATTCAATTGACCAAGGCCATAACGGATCGTTATCAGTAAAGATATATTGAACGAGCGCTCAGTCTGCGGTAGTTTAAAACCATTATAATTAGATTGTCAATAGTTTTGTATCAGTTTTCTTTATGTAAATGAGTGGCAAAAGAAGGGGAGAGTGGTAGTGTGTAGGCAAATTAATGACTATACTGGGAATACTTATACTAAACCGGCTTAGAGCAAGCTTCTTTCTTCCTGACATGGGAGACGGGTCGAATGGATCGGTAAGGGAAAATAATGGATCAGGATTACTCGCAATTTTTTGACGTTTTCACCAAGGTCAGTAAAGCTATCCATACGGGTGAAAATACACAGCAAATACTGGAGAGAATTGTCACCAACATCGCCGAATTACTTGGGGCCAAGGGATGTATCTTCTGGATTGTAGATGAGGGCAGGCAGAGCATAACAAACAAGATATCTCACGGCTTTTCTTACAGGAGTCTGGCGGAAATTGACTATGAGACTCTCATGGCCATTTTTGCACAGCAACAGGATGACTTTGTCTATATAGAAGATGCCATGTATGACAGCCGTATACCCAATCTTGAGCGGATCGGCAAAAAGAGAGTCGGCTCTATCGAGGCAAATTTCTTTGATATTGTCAGAGATTATCGCGGCATACTTGCCGTCTATTTTAGGCAGACCCGAGAGTGCAGTCCCGCGGAAAGAAAGATTGTTCGCGCTCTTGGAGAGCAGGGAGCAATTGCCCTGCAGAAAAGTCTCAGTTATGACGAGAAGATGCTTAACACCCTGAAGCAGATGGTTGAGGGATTTACGCTGGCTCTTGAGGCCAAGGATGAACAGACCCACGGTCATTCCGTCAAAGTAGCAAAATTTGCCCGCTGCATCGCCGAAGAAATGAAAATGACCAGCTCTCAGGTGGAGACTATGTATCATGGCGGGCTGCTCCATGATATCGGCAAGATCGGCATGAACGACCATGTCCTCGAGCGACTTGGTATTCTTAACCGGAAAGAGATGGATATGGTCCGGCAGCACCCTATCATCGGAGCGCGAATACTGCAGCCCCTTGTTTTTCTGAGTGATGTTGAGCCACTGGTGCGCCATCATCATGAGCGCTGGGATGGTACCGGTTATCCCGATGGCCTGAAAGGAGCTGATATTCCCCTTGGCGCCAGAATAATGACCGTTTGTGACGCCTTTGAGACCATGTTGGCAGGACGGAAACATTTTGCCAAGATGAAACTGGAGGATGCTATCGTCAATCTGCAACTTGGCGCAGGGCATCAATTTGACCCTGATGTCGTCCTGGCTCTTTTTACCATTCTGGAGTCC
>JBHEOR010000183.1:0-4996 GCA_046260685.1 Desulfopila sp. | reverse complement strand
TTGAGCATGGCTTTAAGCTCTTTGGCGAGGTTATCCGGGGAAACTTCCACGCACTGGTCCCTGTAGCCATGTTCCCGGATTTCTAGTGTACCGTTTGCTCGCTTGATGATGGCAATACCGCGGTTGCGTTTATAGGAGAGTAATTCAATACCGCCGGGCGGGGCAATTTTTTTCAGTTTGCGCCGCGTATCGGCAAGAACCGTGGAAATGTTGACAAGGGCCATGCAAAGAACCTGTGCAGAGGGCAAGAGCCGTTCTGGTGGATTAGCAGGGTGCACGTTGACGTGCTCGTCCAGTCGTCTCAGCAAAAAACAATTATTCCAGCAGCGAGTCCACGGTATCGTCAACAGCATCAAGCGCTTCATCTTTTTCTTGATAATCGCCGCGTTCGCTCAATTCGCAGCCTCGAATGAGATACGATTTTTCAAAGAGACCGATTTGGTCGAAAATTGAAGTGTACCGGGAGAAAATATCGTCATACATGGCTTCATCAGCTGCCTGGCTGAGGATAAACACCAGTTTCTTGCCCTCCGGCAGTCGATGTCGTAGGGGACCGGTGACGAATTCCGGGGTGAGATAGGAATACGAGCGATCTATAAAACCTTTCAACGGGGCGCTTACATCTCCCCAGTAGACGGGAGATGCCATAATAACCACATCCGCGTTTTTGATATCTTCCAGAACCGGTCGAAGATCATCGAGTAAAACGCAGGATTCGCTTCTGGTTTTGCAGGCGTTACAAGCCTGGCATCCTCTGTAATGAAGATCGTTGAGATAGTACGGCGTTATTTCATAGCCGTTTACTGCAAGAATTGAAGTGAGGCTTTCCGCCAGCCCGTTGCTGTTACCTTTTTTTCTTGGGCTAGCCAAAAGAGCCACCGCTTTCATATAACATCCCCTTCAAGAACAAAAATAATTAAAATGTGGAAATAATGCCGATTATCAACGAAACCTATACAATGCGTCATCCTGCGAATCCATTTCTATATAATTTGATATTGTTCGTTTTTAAAGAGAAAAATGGAGTATCACGGTAACGCGCACCTCGGATGACACTTTGAGGCCGTTGCGGCGGAGTCATCATGGCTGGGGATTCGAAATCGCACCCAAAATCAGGATATGCGCTAAACTCTTTGCTGAGCTGTTTGTTTTCAGCCAGTCAGGCATGTTTAGAATGATATCGGAAATGATCAAGACGATGGTTGAATTATCATGTAAGGTAGGCAATAATGGAAGCATGCTAGATTCAACAAGAGGAGAGGAACACCGCAAAAGTTCTCCATTCTACAGAATAATCGTGCTGACGCTGACAGCCATCGTTGTCGGTGCCGTGAGTTCGCTGGCTGCCATCGGCTTTGTCGAGCTGGTGGGGTGGTTAAACAACGTTCTGCTGGTCTCGCCTCGTTCCCGGGTGCAGTATGAAGAACATCCCTGGCTGGTGCCGGCGGCAACGGTGGTTATTCCGGCGACCGGCGGATTGATTGTGGGTGTTTTGATCCATAAACTTGCCCCGGCCAATCGTGCCCTGGGGCCACCTGGTGTAATTCAAGCCGTACAGCTGCGCTCCGGCCTGCCTGACACGCGCTCAGGCTGGGTGACCATTTGTGCTTCGGCGGTCTCACTTGGTTTTGGCGCCTCGGTGGGCCAATATGGACCGATGGTGTATCTGGGTGCCATGTTTGGCAACATCATTGCAAAGCTGCGTCTTGGTATCACCCACTTGCGCTCCATTGCCGTTGCCTGCGGTGTCGCCGCAGCGATCTCCACCGCGTTTAACGCCCCCATCGCCGGGCTGGTTTTTGCCCACGAGGTGGTGCTGCGCCATTATTCGACCCAGGCATTTGCCCCGACAACGGTGGCGGCTTCGGTGGGCTTTATCATTGCCAATGTTGTCTTTGATCGCCCGCCGCTCTTTCTTGTCTCCTTTGCCGGGGTGCAGCATGGCTATGAGTTTTTTCTTTTTGGCCTGCTTGGACTTTTCTGTGCCGTAGTGGCCATCTTTTTTATGCGGCTCCTGCTGTTTATCCCGGAAAACGCAGCAAAAACCAGGGTTCCTGCCGTCATGCGTCCCGCAGCCGCAGGACTGTGCCTTGGTCTGGTCGGCCTCTGGCTGCCCGATATTCTCGGTATGGGCAAGGAAACCCTGCGCTTTGCCACCATCGAAGGCGCCTTCACCCTTGCAGAACTTCCTCTGCTTATACTTGCCAAGATTTTTTTAACCGCACTCTGTATAGGCTTTGGTTTTGCCGGTGGGGTTTTCAGCCCGTCGCTGCTCATTGGTGTTTTGACCGGGGCGCTGTTCTGGATGCTTGCAGACAGCGTCTTCCACATTCCCAATTCAGGTGTGGTTGTCTATGCGCTCTGCGGTATGATGGCGCTGGCAAGTCCGGTTATCGGCGCTCCTTTGACGGCAATATTGATCGTCTTTGAATTGACCAGGAATTACGATATTACCATTGCTTCCATGGTCGGCGTTGTTTTTTCAAATCTCATAGCCCATCACATCTTTGGCCGTTCCCTCTATGATGTTCAGCTGCTGCGCAGTGGCGTTGATCTTTCCACCGGCCGCGATCAGGCCCAGCTCCAGGCGGCCAATGTCCTCGATTACCAGGCTGACAATCTTGTGATCGCTCATTGCCATGATTCGGCAGAGCAGGTGATGCAGTGCATAGCCGCTTCTGCATGGACAACAGCCTTTGTCCTGGATGACGATGGCGGGCTGGTGGGTATTTTCACCAAGCACATTCGACCGGGGACGGTCGGCTCCCAGGTGCTACAGCCGACGACTGTTTTCCATGAAACAACCGGCATTGTCGATGCCTTATACGGCATGGGCGGCTTTGTTGGCGATGCTGTTCCCATTGTCGAGCAGAATAGTGGCAGATTTTTAGGTGCTGTCACCGAGGCGGCGGTGGTTGGGGCCTATCTTGAAATTTCACAAAGTCTGAGGCGGGAGGAAAATGCGGCGCTGTAGAACGACGTATGTCATTGAAAAGCAGGTAAATATAATACTTGTTATCGGCGTTTTTTTGATGCAACAGATCATGGTGGTGCAGCCTGTTACCGGTGCCGAAGCCCAAGACTCCCTGAAGATTGTTTCGTGGGGCGGGGCCTATGAGGCGGCCCAGCGACGGGCGTTGTTCGAGCCATACCGGCAAAAATCAGGCAAAACGGTTGAAGTCCTGGTGTATAAGGGATCACTTGCCGAAATGCATAAGCGCGCCGGAAAGGAGGACTGGGACGTCGTCGACATGATAGAGGACCAGGCCATAGCAGCCTGCGATGAGGGGCTGCTGCAACGCCTCGATCACCGTAAAATTGTTAAACATCAGCCGGGCAGGGATATAGAAGACGATTTTGCGCCGCTGCGCTTTACTCCGTGCGCTATCCCTCAAAATGTCTATGCCAAGGTACTGGCGTATGATGATAACGCTTTTTCAGGCATAAAACCGAGTAAAGTGAGCGATTTTTTTGATCTTAATCGCTTTCCGGGGAAACGTGCGGTGGAGAAAAGCCCGGATGGACTGCTTGAGTGGGCTCTTTTGGCCGAAGGTGTGCCGCAGCGTCAGATCTATGATCTGTTGAGCACGGACAGGGGGCTCTGGATCGCTTTTCGCCAATTAGAGAAGATACGCGATGAGATCATCTGGTGTGAGGACCCCGCCAAGCCGGCCGCTTTGCTGGAAAGCGGCAAAGTTGCCATGGCAAGCGGCTATAATGGCCGCTTTTTTTCCGCCGTGCAGGAGCGCAAAGCGCCTGTTGTCATCCTGTGGGATGGGCAGTTGATTGGGTATGATGTCTGGGCTGTGCCCAAGGGGGCTGATACTGAAGCAGCCCATGATTTTCTGCGCTTTGCCACCCAGGCGGAGCGCATGGCCGACTTGGCTGAACTGATCCCCTATGGCCCGGCACGTTCATCCGCCCTGGAGCAGATCGGCCTGCATCCCGACAGTGCCATTCCCATGCGGGAATACCTTCCCAATGCCCGCCTGTCTTCAGGACGATACCTTATCCGTGACGCCGGCTGGTATGCCAATACCCGGTCGCTGCGCACACGACGCTTCCGGGAATGGCTTGAGCAGAAAAAGGAGTAATTGCTCACGGGCATTCTGTCAACCATGCTTCTTTTTGGAGAAAAGCGAGAGGGCATGGGCGCGTCGTGTGTTTTCCGGCAGTTTGTAGCGGGTGATGCACTGCAACACCGACATCAACTCCGGCAACCGTTGGTATCCGGTCAAAGTCATCAGCCGGAACGATTTGTTGTCTGCGCTCTTCCTTGATGGTTTTTGCCTGTGCCGGGGAAACATCCCAGGTGTGCTCCATTGGATAATGTATCGAGGCCATCATGCGGTTTTGCGACAATCCTTGAGTTTGAATGCAGGGCGGTGGCTATACGCAGCGAGCAGCTCCCGGCAATAGCTGCATTCCCGGCAGTCGTCGCTGCATTCGCTTATTCTGACGCTAAAATCTCCAGGCAGTTGATCGTTGGCGATATGCCGCTCAGGCGCCATCCAGTCGAGAGCATCGAGCAGATCAAGGAGGTTGCCGCTATAGCTTCGCGTAATATAGGTCTCGACCAGCCTTTGCAGAAAGGTTGTTCCCAGTGCACGTCCACAGAGTTAGATTGACAGAGCCATGCATTTCCCGTAATGTTCTTCCGCAGTTCAGTAGCCTACTAAGACATCATTTACTTTTTATGACCCTCAAATTTCCCCGGCCGGCTTCTATGGAGTTTCGACAGCTCATCGGTTTCATGGCTGTTTTCGGTTCCGCTTTTTGTTTTTATCTGGCCACGCTTATCATTCGCTGGGCGGAGCCGGTGGTTGATATCGAATCGGCTTTTTTTGTGTTCTCCCGCTTTCTTCTTGGTTTTGTCGTTGTTTCGCTAACGATGCTCGTCAAGCGACAGCCCCTGCGACCGAAAAAATACAGCTATCTCATCGGCAGGGCGCTTACCAATACCGTTGCCGTGTTCTGCTTTTATACGGCGGTGGGG
>JBHEOR010000182.1:0-5026 GCA_046260685.1 Desulfopila sp. | reverse complement strand
GCTTCATGCTGCAGACAAAATTCCCCAAGAGAAACGCTTTCTTCAGCGGCGCTGAGCCTGACGGGCTCGACAAGCTTCATTGCGCCCTTTTTGGAATGGGAATGTTTCAGGGTAAATTCTTTAATGACGCCCTGCCACGTGCCGGCCTGCAATCCGCCATCGGCTGCCATGTCCAGGGACAAATCATCACGAACAACATTGAGTTTTACTGCATGCCCGGCCAGGCTTCCATCAAGATCAAGCGAGAGTGCGTTGACATGCTGATCCTCCCTGCGAACGTCTTTGAGGGCAACCGCCAGATCGACTGCACCATCAATTGCCGCCTCGCCCTTTGCCTCAAGATGCAGTGAGGCGATGGAAACGCCCTGCCCACTCCAAGCTTCCCGAGAGCGTCCCCCGCCCCTGTAAGGACCCCCGCAGATCGTCCTGGAGCGTATCTGTTTGCGGAGGGAGCAATGTGCCGACATCGGCAACATCGATAGTAAAATCCATATCAAGAGCAGGAAGAACGGCCCCCTTTACGCCGATGCGCGAGCTGCCGCCGGCAAGCTCAAGAGCGGACACGGTCAGGGCATCATTGTGCAATTCGATGCTGCCATGAAGAGTAAGGGGCCGGGACAATACTGTTCCATCGATTTTTTCAACCACAAGGGATACGACACGCTCTTCGCTGTCCATCCTTCCCCGGGTCGAAAAGGCAATGTCCAGCAGACCTTGAACTTCCGGCACAAACAATGATGGATCGGCATTATCCGCCTCCACATCCGCCTGCCAGCGGACACCATCGTCAAGACCATAGCTGCCGGCAAGACGCACATCAAATGGGGCGGTGACGGCACAGCGAACACTGCCCTGCAACAGAGTGTCGGTAAAGCTGCATGTCCCCTGCAGCTCGGGTAAAGCACTGTCTGTGTAACGCCAGTCGGCGGTTATATCAACCGGCCAGCGCTGATCCATGGACACGGTACCGCCCATTTCAAGCTCAAGCCCTTCTCCCTTGACATACAAGGTGGTGATATCCACATCGGTTGCGCTGCCGCTGAGCTCCAGATATATTTCCTGCAGCTCTGCCACGACACTGCCTTCAGCGGCGATTGTGATATCCATTCCGCGCAGCTCGCCTATCATTATACCAAGCGGCAGGGCGATATCGGGCAGTTTGATGCCTTGCGGCTCCATGGACGTCGCCTGGTCTTCGCCGGCTTTGCTGTTGAGCCGCACCTCCTCGATTACCACACTTGAGACACGCAGCTCTTTTTCCAGCAAGGCGGCAGGACTCCAGGCATATACAAAACGACCGATTTCCACGTCCACCGCTTCGGAATTGAAACGAATATCCTCAAGAGAAAACGATTGCCGCAGAGAGCCGTGCACCGCTCCAACCTGCAATGCTCCCTTTGAAAGCCGCTCTCCGGCATGGATGAGCAGAGCAAAACCGCGCTGAGTAAACACCAGCGCGGCCACCGCCAGAAAAACAACAAGCAGCGTTATGCCCAGACCGACAAGACCCTTTTTCATCAAAAATCACCGCCGATGGTAAAATGGAGGCGTAACGGGTTGTCATCTTCAGAGATTGCCGAGGCTACATCAAGGCGTATCTGGCCGAAGGGCAGCTGGTATCTCACCCCCACTCCCACTCCATGGCCAAGATCTTCGGAAAAAGTTTCAAGCCCCTTGCCGGCATCATAAAAAAGTGCGGTTCTCCAATTCTTGTAGATACGCTTTTCCAGCTCAACGGAACCAAAGAGCAGGTATCTGCCGCCGATAATCGTCCCCGAAGAGTCCTCCGTGGCAAGTTCTCTAAAACCAAACCCCCTGACGCTTTTGTCACCACCGGCGTAAAAACGCAGAGATGGCGGCAGGTCGTCGATCGAGTCCACCGCGGTTGCGCCAAGGGAACCTCTGCTAATAAGACGAAATCCGTCAAAAGGGCTGGTGATGAGTTTCCCCGTAAACAGCACCTGACCAAAGGTGGAATGAGCGAAAAGCGTCTCTGTCGCTCCGCGCAGCTTAACGGAAAGCAACACGCCATGTGTCGTATCAACAGGGTCATCGGCATAGATCATGGAATAAAAAGCAAAAGGCATCGGCAGAAATATTGCATCGCTGTCCCTGCCGATATCGTAGCGTTCATTCTGCAGCTCAACCCCGCCGCCATAACTGAAGCGCCTGCCGGCCCGCTTATAGCTTGCGGTGGCTTTCAAAATCTCGGTATCGACGTCCTCCCATGATTGCGCACTATACTGCACACCAAACGACACTTTGTCATAGCGGGGGTCCATGACCGGAACATTGTATAAAAAATCAAGGCTCATATTTCTCTCGGCAATTTCAAACTCGCTTGAAACACTGTGCCCAAAACGGTTAAAAAGTCGATTATCCCAGCCAAGTCTGCCCCGTATACCGTCATCCGTGGCATAGCCGGCCCCGAAGCTGTACCGGCTGAAGAACTCAGGTTCGGCCATGGTCACCCGGACGGGAATAAAAAGTCCTTCCGCCCTGTCGACCTCGCCTTGAACGATCACCCGGCCAAAATAATTTGTTGCATAAAGAATCTGTTGCAGTTGGATAAGTTTTTGACGTGAGTAGGGTTCACCCCGCCTGTAATTTATATAGCCCGCCAGAAAATCGGCATCGAGCAGATTCTGATCAAAAATTGTTTTACCGAAACGATACCGCGGTCCCGTCTTGACGCGCAGTTCCAGTTCCGCCTCATGGTTGCGGCGATGCACACGAATTTCACTTGTGCTGTAGCCGGCATCAACATACCCAAGAGCGGCCAGCTGCTGGAGCAGTTTTTTCTTGCCGTCTTTATACTGTTGATGGTTGAGAACCGCGCCCTCCTTGAGGGGAAAAAGTGATGCAAGTTTTTCGACCTCGGGGATGAGTCCGTCATCATCTTCAAATGCAATTGTAACCGCGCTGACCAGCACCGGTTTGCCGGGAGTGATTGTATACACAGCACGCCAGCCGTCATTCGTATATCTCAAGGCGGAACCCACCGTTGATGAATAGTAGCCAAAGGGCTTCAGGGCGTTTTTGATTTCACCTTCCGCCTTTTTGTGCATCTGCTCTATTCGCCAGCGGCTCAGAGACTCACTGTCTTTCTTCGTGTAGATGGTCAGTTGAGCGGTCACATTGTCACGCAGTGTACCTTCAACACCTTCGATGGTGACATCGTCGATAACCTCGGCACATAACGGCGCGGCGGCCATGAACGGAACGACACATACGAGGCAGAGCAGCAGCCTCCTCATATATACAGGGAATCCTTGCACGCTTGGATCCATGGGTGTATTTATCATTTTGGATACAATTTCTTACCTGATGAGCAGCAAAACGCGGCTGATCGATCCACTGGACCGCCCTCTGGTACTTCGGCCTGAGCGTTGCTGCTCATCAGACATTCCACTCTACAATCCACTCTAGATTCCACTCTATATGTATTATGGATTATGGATTATGGATTACGGATTACGGAATAAGCACCGCAACAATCTTCGGGGAAACAACTATACCATTCCAATATGAAATCCAACACCCTCAAACCGGAAAAAATACGCGTAGAAAAAATAATCAACGGCGGCTACGGCCTTGGACGACTGCACGACGGCCGGACCATTCTGCTCGGCAATGTTCTGCCCGGTGAGACCGTCAGCTGTCATATCGTGGAGCAAAGAAAGAAAACACTCTTTGGCCGGGTGGATACGGTGCTGCAACCGCACCGCGAGCGGATCACTCCGCCCTGCAGCTATTACCACAAATGCGGGGGCTGCGATCTCCAGCACTGCAGCTATGAGGAGCAATTGCGGCTAAAAAATCAGATACTGGACGAGCTGTTGCATGGCATGGCCCTACAATGTCTTCCCATCATTTCTTCGCCCCAGCATTTTGGCTACCGGCAGCGCATACGCCTCAAAATTGACAGGGGCACAACCGGTTTTTTGCGCTTTCGCTCCCATGAGATCGTTGCCATACGTCGGTGTCTGCTGGCTCACCCCGCCATTAATACAGTCCTGGAGGAGATTCTTCACCATAGATATTTTGAACCATTACGCCGCACCAGCTCGGAGATCGAACTGCTCTATAATCCCGGGACAGAGGGTGTCACCCTGCTGTTCCATCTGCACAGAAAGCCCCGGCCAGCTGATCGCGGCGCGGCAATGGAGCTGGCGGGAGCAAGCGCCGGCCTGGAACGTGTTTTTTTCACAGGGGCGACATTCTCGCTGGAAGGCCCCTACAGCGCTCCTGGAACATTCTGCAACTCCACCACATTTACCCACCATGTCACCGACGTACATGCCGGACAACGCCACAAACTGGCCTGGGAAATCGGCGGGTTCTGCCAGGTGAACCTTGGACAAAACGACAATCTGGTCAGCTATGTCGCCCAGTGCTGCGGTGACCAGAGGCAGCAGAACATTCTTGACCTTTTCTGCGGCATGGGTAATTTCTCCATTGCTCTGGCGCGGCCGGGCGTCTTTCTCACCGGCGTTGAAGGCCAGGGCGCCTCGATCCGTTGTGCCAACGCCAACGCCAAAGAAGCGGGACTCGCCAATACAGACTTCATCAAGGGGCCAATAGACACAATCTGCCGCCAACTGGCAGAACAGCACCGGCACTATGACGTAACCGTGCTTGATCCGCCGCGGCAGGGCATCCCCGGCCTTGCCCCAATCCTGGGCCAATTGACCCGAAAGAAGATCATCTACATCTCCTGTGATCCGGCTACTCTGGCTCGAGATCTCAACCAGCTGGTCGACCAGGGCTTTGCCATTACCTCCGTGCAGCCCTTTGACATGTTCCCCCAGACGCATCATATCGAAACGGTTGTTGTTCTGGAGAAAAGCTGCTGATTCAACTTATTTGATTCCGCGCCCCGCATGAAAGGCGACTCCCACAGAGGCGCTGGGGCGCTGAGGAGAGACAAATTTAGTAACTCTACAGGCGGGAGCACCAAATTGGCATAACCACCAGGTTGTAACTGTTCAAGAGTGCTCCATATTGGCTCATTTGGGACTTTGAA
>JBHEOR010000181.1:0-5075 GCA_046260685.1 Desulfopila sp. | reverse complement strand
AAAAAATACTTCGCATTCGGGCATATCACTTTCAAGAAAAAGTGTCTTCCAGGCATTAAACCTTTTTTTGATATTTCCAGTATTAGCCGCGACCATGTTATTTTCTAACTGATTGAGTTCGGCAAAGGGATTATCTTCTTCCAGTTCATCTATTTCACCATGTAATGCTCTAAAAAGGCCCGCTTGATCGTCTTCAAGAATTGCCAGATTGGCGGCAATTTCTTCTTCTTCCTTATCCAGAATTTCACCGATTGCCAAAACCAGTCGGGCCTGCCAGAGTTTACCTTCTTTATTCGCCAGTAATGATTTCGCCTTTTGATCATCAGGAGTAAGCAGTGAAGCAATGATTCCCCGCTCCGAATCCTCATCGATAACAGAGCTGCCCGAGCCGGCAGCGAGAACAAGAGAGCTTAACTGGGCGGCATAATCGTCTTTTCGATTTCTAATATCTTCAACCAAACGCAGAAACCGAGCCCGATGTTCCCCTAAGGGACAAGGAGTATGTACTTGACAGAATCCTGAATTAATGAAACTATCGGAGAATTCATCGCCGGAGCCGGCAGGATTCTCTTCAACCGGCTTGATAAGGTGAAGTTTCTGAAATAACAGAAAAATAGGATATTGGCGTATCGAGTAGATTTCCGTTCCCGGAAAAAAAAGGGTATTGAGTGAGTTCATATGCAAAGTCTTTGGGGAAAAATTTCTTTTTATCTTTCAGCCGCGCTGTATGTATTGTTTAACCTGCGTCTTGGATCTGATATCAGTACGACCGTAAAAGCAACGCTTTGGCAGATTCTTCAGACTGCGCCTTACGTAGCCGGTGTTGCCTATCTGATTATCGCCACCCTGCAATATATGGCAGATGGTGAAAAACTTCCATGGGACAGGCGGTTGCGATTATTTTTTGCGCTCGGAATTATAGCCGGACTCATTTACGGCATATACGAATATGCCGGAGTCGACGTCGGCAACAAATAATACATGGACTCTCGCTCACTGTCACTCTGTAAATTGGAAGAACCGGTTCGCTGAGAGTAACACCTGATATATTATGTTCTATCTCCACGTCTCCAACCGAACGGAAAACCTGCTGCGGCACCTGGCTGAAGTCATGCAGGCTGACAGGCAGTCTGATTTTTTTTCCATGGAGTTATTTCTCATCCAGAGCCAGGGAATGGAGCGAATGATCGCACAAACCCTGGCCGACGAGTTTCGCAGTTTTTGCAATTTTAAGTTTTTTCTGCCCCTTGATTTTCTGGGTTTTATCGCAGATAGACTGGGGATGGGAATAACCCCCGACGGCTTTCAGCGGCAGATCCTTACCTGGCGGCTTGATGGATTGCTCCGGGACCTTTCAGAAGAGGTCTACCTGCCGCTTCGCACCTATATTTCAGGAGAAAATAGCGGCTTAAAGCGTTTTCAGCTTGCTCGTCGCCTGGCAAATATTTTTGATCAGTATCAGGTTATGCGGCCTGATATGCTCTCAAAATGGGATCGCGGCCTTCTCGCTACCAGCAATCCCGCAGAAAACTGGCAGATGGATCTCTGGCAAAGGCTGCTTGCCCAACCCGGCGGACAGGTCCATCGCGGTATGCTTTTCAGCCGGGTAATAAAGCAGCTTGAGAGTGGCGAAAGCCTATCCGAACTCCTGCCGAAGCGCATTTCAGTTATAGGGCTGCATACTCTTCCGCCCATTTTCCTCAACTACCTCAATAGCCTGTCCAATCATATGGATGTTCACCTCTTTCTGCTTTCCCCTTGCCGCAACTACTGGGGAAATGTAGAGAGCCAAAGAACCCTGTTCAAAAGGATGGTCCGGACAGCTGTCGAATATAGTATACCTGAGGAGGAAGAACACCATCCGCTCCTATCGGTCCTTGGCAGGCAAGGGCGGGACTTGCAGAATATGATGCTGGAAGGCGCCGATTTTGCCCTGGAGTTTTCCAGTTACGATGATCCCCTCAATGGTAAAGAATATGCAAACGGTACGCTTCTGCAGCGGCTTCAGGCAGATCTGCTGGAAGGCTGCCTGCCTGATATGCCGGATAGACCGAGTGCTCCGATAGCTGCAAAAGATGATTCGATTCAGGTGGTTTCCTGTCACTCGAAATTGCGGGAAATTACTGTCTTAAAGGATCACCTTCTTAAGCTGCTGCATCAGGATCCACAACTGGAGTTGCGGGATATAATCGTCATGGCCCCGGATATCCAGGAATATGCACCGCTCATCCCTGCTGTTTTCGACGATATCCAGCACTCTATCGCCGATCGCAGCATCCGCAGGCGCAATTCAATAATTGCCGCCTTCCTCAACTTTCTCGATCTCTTTGTCGGCAGGTTCGGCTGGAGCGAACTGCTGGATCTGCTCCGACAGCCGGTAGTGTATCCTCAGTTTCAGATTTCCCCATCCGACCTTGATACCCTGCAGCAATGGGTGACAGGCGCAGGAATCCGCTGGGGTCTGTCCGGCCTGCAGCGCAGTGAAGCTGGTCTGCCTGGCTTTGATGAGACCAGTTGGCGGGCGGGCCTCGACCGGCTGCTCATGGGGTACGCAATTGAGGCTGACGAATTTATCGATGATGTCCTGCCTTTCAACGAAATAGAAGGAAGAGGCGCACTTGCCCTGGGAGGGCTCTGCAGGTTTATTGAAGTGGTTGAAGATGCCCGCCAAAACTTTCAGCAGAGCCGCGGAATCGGTGCCTGGTCTGAGACACTACAGCGAACAGTCCAGCAGCTTTTTGGTGACGAATACGAACAGGAACTGGTCGAACTGCGGACTCTGATCGGAGAGCTTGCCGATTCAATCAGCCTGTTTCATTCGGGCGAGGTTGAGTTTAAGGTGATTCGTGAATGGTTTACTCAATCGGCTAAAGAGACCCGGTCCAGTACCGGGTTTCTGCGCGGACAGCTAACCTTTTGTTCCATGCTGCCGATGCGTTCAATACCATTTAAGGTCGTCTGCCTCATAGGCCTTTGCGATGGCGTTTTTCCGAAAAACGATACCCATGACACCTTCGACCTGATGGGTTCAGACTTCAGGCCGGGCGACCGCTCACCCCGTGCCGATGATCGATATCAGTTCATGGAAGCGCTGCTGGCGGCAAGGTCGCATCTTTATCTCAGCTATATCGGCCAATCGATTCGAACCAATGAAGTGATTCCACCTTCGGTCGTGATAACCGAATTCCTTGAAGTGCTTGAGAAAGGATATGGAGCAAAAGAGATTGTTGTCCATCACCCCCTTCATCCATTCAGCAGAAAATATTTTGATAACAACAGCGACTCAAAATTGTTCAGCTATGACAGCTATGCCTGTAAAACAGCAGTAATTTTGCAGCAGGGAGTGCCACCGCCCGAAGACTGGTGGCAGGGAACGCTTAGTGAAAAAAGAGATAAACTGCTCCTGAGTGAGCTGCTTCGCTTTTATGTCAACCCACAGAAGTACTTTGTCAAAGATTGTCTCGGCGTTCGGTTGGACTTGGGTGAAGATCTGCCGGAGGATAGGGAGATGTTCGAACTGTCCGGTCTTGATAAATATCATGTCGAAGAGGAGGTTCTCCGGCGCCAACTTGCCGGAATGTCGGGTAATATAGTCAAGAGAATCCATACCAAAGGACAATGGCCGCTTGGTACCTCCGGTCAGCTTGCTTTTCAAGAAAAACAATCCGAGGTGGAATTTTTTGTTAATATGGTGCACGAGCAGCAAATGGGGGCTCAATGTGCCGATATTCCGTTAAATATTGTCGTTGGCAACTATCATCTCTATGGGACACTTTCCAACCTTTATGATAACGGCATCATGCTGGTTCGGTTTGGAAAGTTACGGGGAAGAGATCTCATGTCGGGCTGGATTCATCACCAGGTGGTGAGTCGTCTCATGCCGTCGGCCAAAACCCGGATTGTCGCAATGGACTGCATTGTCGGATTCGGCGACGCTGCCGATTCCAGCACTTTGCCCGGTCTTGAGGTCTTGCTTAGTCATTTTGATGAAGGCTGCCGCGCACCGTCACAATTTTTCATCGAACCGGCCTTTGCTTATGCCGAACAACTGGCAAACACGCGAGCACGAACCTCTCCTCTCGATAAGGCTTTGCAGGCGTTGCAAACACGATTAGAGAAAGGCTACGAGCCGGAATGGAAGCTGTTGCTCGGCAACAGTGGAACCAATGTTCAAGATGCCATCGTTATTCCGGAATTCGAACGATTCTGCAACGAAATTATGTTCCGGATATGGAGTGCAGTCGATGAATAGCAGCTATGTAATATTTGACGCTGCCCGGGTGGAGCTGCAAAGGGGAGTCAATCTTGTTGAAGCAAGCGCCGGAACAGGCAAAACCTATGCCATCGGTATGCTGGTTTTACGAGCCCTGGTTGAGCTGGGTGTACCCATCGAAAAAATTCTGATTGTCACCTTTACCAAAGCCGCCACCGAAGAACTCAAATCCCGCATTCGGGCAAGACTAGTAGAGGCCAGAGAGCTGTTCGGCGGCAAAGTTCAACCCCTGGAAACAGTCGATCAAACCCTTCTTGACTGGGCATCGACAATCAAGGATCATCAAGCAGCGTACACTCTTCTCCAGCTTGCGCTCTATGATATTGACCGTGCCGGAATCTTTACCATCCATGGATTTTGTCAAAGAATGCTGATGGAACAGGCCCTTGAAAGCGGTCAGCTCTTTGACGTCGAATTGCTCGCCGATATCGATCACGTGCGCAACCAGGTGGCCGATGACTTTTGGCGTACCCACATATATTCGCTTGCACCCCTGCCCTGTACTCTGATTACCGGTTGTTTCGGTTCACCAGGTAAATTGCTGGGTAGTATTTCAGGAGTTTTTGGAGGAAACGGCCGTATCGAGCCCGAGGTTGGGTCGGTCGAAGAAGTGGTGCTCGATTTAGAAAAAGCAATGGAGGGGCTGGTTCTGTGGTGGACGGAACATAGTGCCAAGCTTTACCATCGTTTTACCACCTGCCTCCCGGAATCTTGTTTTAAGAAGCAATTCACCGAAAGTTTCGAATCATGGTTTCGGTCTCTTACAGATTTTTTCGGTGGGCAGTGTTTTGCCGTGCCGGAC
>JBHEOR010000180.1:0-5091 GCA_046260685.1 Desulfopila sp. | reverse complement strand
ATATTGAGGTGTTCGCAAAATAGCATGCCCTTTGGCCTCCGCTATTTTATCAAGTTTATATTCAGGAGTTGGCTCAAATAATTTGCACAGAGCGAATAATTCAGATTTCAGAAGGTCTTCTCCCCACGGAACACCGTTGTCATCCAACCATTTTCGAAGTTTCTCTTTACGAGCATTGGCCTTGGGAAACGAATTCTCTTCCGTCACATTATGATACCCGGCATTGTCCATTATGATAGTCGAATTTGCAGGAATGTTCGGCAACAATTGATCTTTAAACCATCTGGAAAAATTGTTCCAATCCATTTGCCCATGGTAATCACCGGTTTTCTTTTTTGCCTGAAAAACCAACTGAGCATTTTTTACCCAACCTTCATGGGTAATGGCATTAACGATAATCAAACGCTCGCCCTTTCCAGCGGGCTTGTTTACATAAGGACCATCTTCATCCGAATACCAGGTAAACTGATTGGAATGGTTTTTGTTTATAAATGTTTCATCAAAATATACCTCCGGGCGAATAAAAGAGCCGTCAAGAAGTAAAGGGGACAAGAAGTAAAGGGGACAGATTTGCTTTTATTGTTTGTTATGAAATAAGTCTGTCTTTTTTATGTCTGCTTGGACTGGTGCCTGTCAATCCTTTGCGCTGCTCCGTTCATCCATGATCTTATAGGCGCAAAAAGGGCCGCACATGGTGCAGGCACCATGTTCACCGGCTGCCGCGGAGCTCGATTCCCGCCGTTTTCTTGCCAGCACCGGATCGAGGGCCAGACCATATTGCGCCTCCCAATCAAGTGCTTTCCGTGCTTTAGACATGGCAACATCATGAGCCAGCGCTCCGTCAACGCCCTTAGCGATGTCAGCGGCGTGGCCGGCAAGACGAGTGGCCATAACACCTTCACGTACATCACTGGCATTGGGCAAACAGAGGTGTTCGCCGGGAGTCACGTAGCAGAGAAAGTCAGCCCCGGCGCCGGCGGCGATCGCTCCCCCGATGGCAGAGGTAATATGATCATAGCCCGGGGCGATATCGGTAACCAGAGGTCCCAGCACGTAAAAAGGAGCACCATGGCATAGTCGTTTCTGCAGGGTAATATTGGCCTCTATCTGATGCAGCGGTACGTGACCCGGTCCTTCAATCATCACCTGGACGCCTTTTTCCCAGGCACGCTCAGTCAACTCGCCCAGCACGATCAGTTCATGGATCTGGGCCCGGTCGGTGGCATCGGCAATGCAGCCGGGGCGAAAGCCGTCACCGAGGCTTAAGGTGGCGTCATAGGGTTTGACCAACTCAAGCAACCTGTCGAAGTACTGGTATAACGGATTCTCTGCGTCGTTATGATCCATCCAGGCACAGGTGAAGGAGCCTCCGCGGGAAACAACATCCATGATGCGGCCTTCCCTGTCCATTTTGGCAAGGGTGGCACGGGTGACCCCACAGTGAACGGTGATGAAGTCAACTCCGTCATCCAGATGCTTGCGGATGCCGGCAAAGATCTCATCGACGGTCATTTCAACGATGGCCCTACCCTGTTTGATGAGGGTATCACACGCCGCCTGGTAGAGGGGAACCGAACCTATACAGACATCGGTTTCGGCAATGATCGCCCGGCGGATCTCATCGATGGGGCCGCCTGTAGAGAGGTCCATTAAGGCATCGGTGCCGGCGGCGACGGCAACGCGGGCCTTTTCAAGTTCCGCGGCGATGGACTGATCATCATTGCTGGTGCCGATATTGGCATTTACCCGCGTTTTAATGCCCTTGCCCACGGCCAGCGGTCTGCCGCCTAAATGTTTATTGTTGTGGCAGACGATCGCTGTCCCCTCGGCAATACCCTGCCGCAACAACTCGGGTTTGATACCGGCTTGCAATGCGGCCAGCTCCATTTTCTCGGTTATAATACCCTTGCGGGCCGCTTCCATTTGCGTCATGTTCGCTCCTTGCAATCGCCTGTTTCTGATAAAAAAGGCGGAATTACGGTCAACGCATGCGATCAAGGAGCCAGAATAAAAAAAGGACCGTGGAATGAATCCACGGCCCGATAATGTCAACCTGTTCCGTGGCCGCTTCCCTACGCCGGTATGACCCGGATCAGGTTCAAAGGGTCGATCCGCTTCCACGAATCTCTCAGTCTTAAAGACTCCCCCAGGGCGCCTGTTGTATACGACACGGTACCAGTGGCAACGATTCAAGTCAAGAAAACTTGGTGAATATATCCGCCGCTACCGCGCTAGCTGCTTATGCCATAGTTTCGACAAAATTTGTTCCTTTTGTGTTAGCTCCTTTTGTTGCTCTGCCTGCATGTGGTCCCTGCGAAGCCGTTGTGTCTAACGCGTGGCCGTCTGTGGCGGTTGAGCAAACAATGGTTACCTTTCCGGTGACCGAAATGGTAAATACCAAAAGACAATGTATCTGTTGTGTAAAGGAGGTTGAGCTGATATTCTTGAGTCTCATTGAAAAGTGAATATCGTGGCCATTGTCCAGTACGTTCGTTGAAAGAATACTCCCTGTCATACAATGCGGAAAAAGACCTTACAGATTTCACTGCGTGCCCGTATTTTCCTTTCCTTTCTTGTCGCATTATTTCCCGTTCTTCTTTGTATTTCGATCACCGTTGAGCTGTATCTCATACCAACTATAGAAAAAAGCGTTCGTCAGGATTTAAAAAATTCGACTCACTTACTCAGTAATGCCATAAAATCCAATGCTACCGTGGCTATTCGCAATCATCTCCGTGCGATAGCCGACAAAAACAGAGAAATCGCTTTGCAGCATTTTTCTCTCATAGAATCGGGAATTCTTTCCACCGAGGAGGCCAAACGACGGCTTCGCGATATATTTCTCAGCCAGCGGGTTGGAACGTCCGGATATTTGTATTGCCTCAATTCCCAGGGGACTGCAGTTATTCATCCACGACCGCTGGTTGAGAATACAGATGTTTCCAATTTTGCCTTTGTCCGTCGCCAAATGGAGATAAAAGAGGGCTATGTTGAATATGACTGGAAGAATCCCGAAGATCAACAGCCTCGAGCGAAAGCTCTCTACATGGTCTATTTTGAACCGTTTGACTGGATAATCTCGGCTTCCAGCTACCGAACAGAGTTCAATGAGCTGCTTGATCCTGAGGATTTGCGTGAGACTGTCCTGTCACTTCGTTTTGGCGAGAACGGCTATGCCTACCTTTTTCAAACGGATGGTGAGCTCTTGATTCATCCACGACTCAAAAATTTCAACGTCTTCGATCAGGCGGCACTGCCGTCCGGTTTTGCTCGACGGATGGTGCAAGAGAAATCCGGAATTCTCCAGTATTCCTGGCGTAATCCCGATGAGGCAGAGAGCAGAAAGAAAATTGCGGTTTTCGAGACTCTTCCCGAATATGACTGGCTGGTTGTCTCTTCCGCATATGCAGCAGAGGTCTTGAAGCCGGTATATATTGCAAGGCTGGTCGCCCATGGCGCAACGCTCATGTATCTACTCGTCGCTTCCATGGCAAGTTTCTATCTGAGCAGGCGTTTAACGCGTCCTGTCGATGCCATGCTGGAGCAGTTGGATAAAAATTCGCAAAGCGGCGAGCACGGCTTCCTGCCGGTTTTAGCCGAAGATGAGCTGGGAAGGCTGGCCAGGGAGTTTAATGACTTCCTCTCTACGCTGGAAAAACAGAGCGAGACAATCAGACACGAGCAAAAACGGTATCAAAGCCTTTTTGAGGCAAATCTTGATGCGGTGCTGTTGCTTCGAGGAGCTGTGATAATCAACTGCAATCCAGCAACAGTCGATATCTTTGAGGCTGAGCCGGACGACATTATAGGAAAAACCATCTATGATTTTTCCCCACCAAAACAGGTGGATGGCGTAGATTCAGATGTGCTGGGTCAGAGAATCATAGGGCAGGGTTCTTCGTCTGCCCATCAGACTTTTGAGTGGATCCACATAACAGCGAGCGGCAAAAAATTTGATGCTGAAGTCCGCCTGAAATTCTTTGACACTGATACCAAAGGAACCCTGCTACTGGCATATGTGCGCGATATAACAGAGCGTAAAAGGGCCGAAGAAGCGGTGCGGCAGAGTGAATTACGCTACCGCCAAATCATCGAAAACGCCAATGATGCCATCTTCATTGCCCAGAAGGAGTACATTGTTTTTGCCAATAAAAAAGCAACTGTCCTCTCCGGTTACAGCGGTGTTGAGCTGATCGGCCAACATTTAGGTCGTCTGATTCATCCGGGTGACCTGGCAGTGGTTGTTGATAACCAGGTTAAGAGAGTGTATGGCGATGCGGATTTGCCGGCTGCCTATGACTTTCGGCTTATTGCAAAAGATGAGACGGAAGTTACCGTCCAGACCAGTACTATTGTAGTGGATTGGGACGGAGAGCCCGCCACGCTCAATTTTCTGCGTGACATCAGCGATCAGAAGAAGATGGAGATTGCCCTGGAGCAGGCCCAGAAGATGGAGGCAATTGGTACTCTGGCCGGCGGCATAGCCCACGATTTTAACAATCTGCTCATGGGTATCCAGGGAAGAATCTCTTTAATGATGGTCCAGGAGGAGGTAAGCGATGAGCAGAGAGCGCAATTGCGGGCTATCGAAGAATATGTCAAAAGTGCCGCAGGCCTGACCCAGCAGATTCTGGGATTTGCCCGTGGAGGAAAATACACCCCCATACCCATCGATATCAACTCTTTTATTGCCAAAAGCTCATCGATGTTTGGGCGGACCAGAAAGGAAATTGAAGTACAGGTGGAGCTTTGCGATGCTCCAGTGGTGGTGGAGGCGGATAGGTCTCAGCTCGAACAGGTCGTACTGAATATGTATGTCAATGCCTGGCATGCCATGCCGGATGGTGGCCGCCTGATGATACGAACAGAAGAGGTACGGCTGGATATGGATGTCTGTCGTTTTCACCAGGTTCCTCCCGGTCGTTATGCCCATATTGCCATTACGGATACCGGCTGTGGGATCGAGCAAAGCATACGACAGCGGATTTTTGATCCGTTTTTTACCACCAAACACAAAAATAGAGGCACGGGCCTTGGTCTGGCCTCTGCCTATGGGATTATTCATAATCACAAGGGGTTTATTACCGTTGA
>JBHEOR010000018.1:26662-38787 GCA_046260685.1 Desulfopila sp. | reverse complement strand
CCATAAACCCATCCCTGGGGGCTTAGCTGCAGCCGTCCGGGCTGCAGATACCCATGAAAACAACACGGCGGGCTCCTTGCCCTTGGGTACTTCGAGCTACGTTACTTTTAGAATAAAGGCCGGGTTCGCCCGGTTGTGTTGCTGAATAGTTATTCATTCATTCATCAATTCCAGCTGGGATTTGGTTGTCGCCTCTTTTTTATGGAGGACACCCTGGGAGCCGGATTCGGTGAGCAGGCTCATGATATAGAGAACTGCGATCAGCAGACCGCAGAATCCCAGAAACTTGATCATCTGGGCTGGTTTTTTGTAGAGGAAAAAGATCGCGACCATGATCAGGCCGATGGTGACGATGGGGTAACTGGAGAGAAAGCTCATAGTCATCTGTCGGTATTTTTCAAAGTCTATCATGATAAATCCATGGTGTTCAAGGTTTACTGCTGCACAACTTCCCAGAAAATATAGATGATAATACAGAGCATTACAATTCTGCGGAAAAGAATGAATGGTGTTTCTTCTTTGACTCTTTCCACGGTAAAGGGGAGGTCGTCCCGCCACTCCGGGGAGTATTGGATGCCGAAGTGGTCGGTTCCGCTTGGTGTTGTGATGGAGAGAATGCCATACTCAAAGAAAAATGCCGATGGATAGATGTGCAGCCTGGCATGATGTATATCATCATAGGCAATGAATCGGCCGTCATAAAGGATGCCGTTGTCCGTCAGAGTTAGTGTGCAGCGTTTGGCACGCGTCCACTCTTTGTTTGATCGCGGCAACTCATCGCGGTCATAAATGACCTTGCATGTACAGGAGAGTTTTTCCGATGTTTCCCGGTGTTCCATTGTTGTTTCCTTTTCAGGCTCACCCGGCGTGCCTCACCTGGCGTGCTACAGCACCGATACTATCCCATTCTTAGCAGAAACAATTGATTCCGGCAAACATTCCGTGATGCATCGCTGTTTCAGAACGTATTGCTCAAGCACGTATTGCTCAAAGTGTCATACAAGATGTTGTGCAGAGAGGCATGCAGGGCTACGTCGAATGTGAATATCGTACTGTTATACCTTTATTTTCTTGCAATTGAAGGTCATATGTGTATTTTCAAAGAAACTGCTGTGTGCCGAAAATGCCGGAGAGGATGAAATGGAGAAGGGATATACGCCTGTAGTTGGGAGGTCCATTAAAAACCAGCTTGAAGAACGGGAAGAGCGCATACTGTCCCGTCATGCCGCATTGAACAAGAACTCAAAGGGCAGGATCTGCCCCGAGAGTGATCACGCCGGTGACCTTCGCCTGCCCTTCCAAAGAGATCGAGACAGAATCATCCACTCCAAGACATTTCGTCGCTTGAAACATAAAACCCAGGTTTTCC
This sequence comes from Desulfopila sp., assembly GCA_046260685.1. Taxonomy (GTDB): domain Bacteria; phylum Desulfobacterota; class Desulfobulbia; order Desulfobulbales; family Desulfocapsaceae; genus Desulfopila_A. The sequence goes on along the minus strand of JBHEOR010000018.1, from coordinate 37,418 downwards.
TAGCTCCAACGGGGGATCACTACCGTACCCGTTTAACCCATGTGCTGGAAGTCTCGCAGATTGCCAGGACCATCGCCTCGGCGCTGTGCCTCAATGAAGCGTTGACGGAGGCCATCGCCCTGGCCCATGATCTGGGACATACTCCCTTTGGTCATGCCGGAGAGGCCACTTTGAATGAGCTCCATCCGGGAGGGTTCCGGCACTATATCCACAGTCTCAGGGTTGTCGATTTCCTGGAAAATAATAATAAGGGGCTGAACCTCACCTTTGAAGTGCGTAACGGCATCGTCCGCCACTCCAAGGGCCGCAATGAGATACTTCCGGGGAAGACATCCGGGCTTGCTCTTACCCTGGAGGGGCAGATTGTACGCCTGGCCGATATTATAGCCTACCTTAACCACGATATGGATGACGCTCTGCGTGCCGGTATTCTCTGCCAGTCCGACATTCCGTCCACCATTACCAGGGTGATCGGTCCCAGGCATTCACGCAGGATATCCTCCATGGTACGGGATCTCATCGTCGAAACGCTCACGGCGGACGACGGTACTCTCCACATAAGCGAGCAGATGCTTGAGGCGATAACGCATTTACGTTCGTTTCTCTTTGACAATGTCTATCGCTATCCACGGGTGCACAATGAATTCGAAAAAGCCCGGCGCATCATCCGCGAGCTGTATGCCTATTGCCTGGAAAATGGGATCATTAAACGCCATGGCAATATCTGGCGGATTGTCGAGGAGCCAGATGCATGGCCCGATGAGAAAACCGCCCACCGCAAGGTATGTGATTTTGTCGCAGGTATGACCGACAGATATGCCCTGGATCTCTATCAGTATCTCTTTATTCCCAAACCCTGGTCTGTACAGTGATGCATGAATATCGTGAAATTATTTTGGAGCGTCCCCTTGAGGAGGGCCTCAAACGCACCAATTGCAGGATTTAGGTTGAATTTCAAAAATTTCACAGGTATTGTCATGTTTTGCTCCGCCTTCGGGGGTATGGAGCATTTTTTTGGTGCAGCCGGTAATGTATGGCCTATTCAAGCTGACCGGCTGCGGAATCAGGTGGAAGATTATACGCGAAGCGAATGTCGATTATGGATAACAACCTTTTGAGTAAAGGATACGAGTTCTCCGATGTGGAGAAAAAATGGCTGAAGTACTGGGCTGATAATAACTGTTTCGAGGCCACCATGGATGAGGGCAAGCCGTCTTTTTCCATCGTGATTCCACCACCGAACGTGACGGGGGTTCTCCATGTCGGCCATGCCCTCAACAATACCATGCAGGATGTTCTTACCCGGTATCACCGGATGTGCGGGGATAACACGTTATGGGTGCCGGGGACCGACCATGCCGGCATCGCCACGCAGAATGTCGTCGAACGCCAGCTCCATACCCAGGGCCAGAACAGGCATGACCTGGGACGGGACAAGTTTGTTGAAAGGGTATGGCAGTGGCGCGAAGAAAAAGGCGGCACCATAATCAACCAGTTGCGGAGGCTGGGGTGTTCCTGCGACTGGAGCCGGGAACGGTTCACCATGGACGAAGGACTTTCCGACGCCGTGCGGCAAGTATTCGTGCAGCTCTACAAAGAAGATTTGATCTATAAAGGCGATTATATTGTCAACTGGTGCCCGCGCTGCCATACGGCCCTGTCCGATGACGAGGTCGAGCACGAGGATACCAGGGGCAAACTCTATCATATCAAATACCCCTATGGCGATGGTTCCGGGTATGTCGTCGTCGCTACCACCCGACCGGAAACCATGCTGGGTGATACCGGCGTTGCCGTGCATCCCGAGGATGAGCGCTACAGCCATTTAGGCGAGGTGGGCATCCGTTTGCCGTTGACCGACCGCATTGTTCCCGTGGTGTTTGATCACCACGTCCAGCGGGAATTCGGTACCGGCGCCCTCAAGGTTACCCCGTCGCATGACCGCGATGATTACGAAATCGGGCTCAGACATGGACTGGATCAGCTCAAGGTCATTGATGACAAGGGCGTCATGAATGATGCGGCGGGACACTATAGCGGGCTGGATCGTTTTTCCTGCCGCAGCAAGGTTGTCGAAGATCTCGAAGCCCAGGGGTATCTTGTCAAAGTAGAAGATTACGACCATGCAGTGGGGCATTGCTACCGGTGTAAAGAGGTTATTGAGCCCACCACCTCGCTGCAGTGGTTTGTCTCTGTCAAGCCGCTTGCCGCCAAGGCGGTCGCCGCCGTGCGGCAAGAACGTATACGAATATATCCCAAGACCTGGTATAACACCTTTTACAGCTGGATGGACAATATCCGCGACTGGTGTATTTCGCGGCAGATCTGGTGGGGACATCGCATCCCGGCCTGGACCTGTGAGGAGTGCAGGGAGATCGTGGTGGACACCGTTGCTCCTGAGGTTTGCCCGAAATGCGGCTCACGGCGGCTTGTCCAGGAGACCGATGTGCTCGACACCTGGTTCTCGTCGGCACTCTGGCCGTTTTCAACCATGGGGTGGCCCGAAAAGAGCGCAACCCTGCAGAAATTTTATCCGACCTCCTGTCTGGTGACCGGTTTCGATATTCTGTTTTTCTGGGTTGCCAGGATGATGATGATGGGGCTCCATTTCATGGAGGAGGTGCCGTTTAGAGACGTTTACCTGCATGCCCTTGTCCGTGACAAGCATGGCAAGAAGATGTCCAAATCAACGGGCAACGTTATCGACCCGCTGGAGGTTATGGAGCGGTACGGCACCGACGCCATGCGCTTTACCTTTGTCGCCTTTGCCGCTCAGGGAAGAGAGATAAAGCTGGACGAAGAGCGCATTAACGGCTATCGCCACTTTATCAATAAGCTGTGGAATGGCGCCCGCTTTGCCCTGATGCATGTTGGTCGGGGCGACGAGGCACCATCCCGAGGTATGGGAGAACTCGCCGATCTGGCGCTGGTCCATCAGTGGATTCTGAGCCGCACCGCAACAACGGTGCAGGAAGTTCGCCGGGGTCTGGATGAGTATCATTTTAACGATGTCGCTTCGGCCAACTATCAGTTCATCTGGCACGAATTCTGTGACTGGTACCTCGAGTGGATCAAGGCCGATCTGTTCGGCAGCGACGAAACGGCTCAAGGACAGGCCCGGACAGTGCTGCTCCAGGTTCTGGAGATCATCCTTAAGCTGATGCATCCCGTTACGCCGTTTGTCACCGAAGAGATATGGAGCGTCTTGCCGGGTGAGCGCCAGGCCCTTATGAACAGCAGTTTTCCGGAAATTGAGGAAGGCTGGAAGAACCCCGCGGCGGAACAGTCCATGGAACTTTTGATGGGCGTTGTCACCGGCATCCGTAATATACGTTCGGAATCCGATATTCATCCGTCGAAGAAGATCGACGCCCATGTGGTGTGTCCTGATCAGCAAACAGCCGATTTCATTGGTGCATTTACCGGCACCATCAAGGATATGACTCGGCTTGAGAGCTTCCATGTCGAGTTGCAAAGCCGGAAGCCGGATGATGCGGCAACGTATATTTATAATAGTCTGGAAATTTATGTGCCGCTCAAGGGGCTGATTGACATTGCCGCCGAACTGGAAAAACTCGCCCGGGACCGGGCCAAGTCCGAGGCCAAACTGCAGCAGGTGGCCGGCAAGTTGACCAACGAGAAATTTTTGGCCAATGCACCTGAACAGGTTGTAGGGAAGGAAAAAGACAAGAAACAGCAGCTTGAAAACACCTTGGAAAAGATCGCCGAAGAAGAAGATCGGCTGCGGCAGATCGGCGCTTAGGGCCGTACTGTCGGAGCAGAACAGATCCGGCTGATACCAGTGAAGATGGATAGAAATACTCTACAGAGAATCATTCGCGCTTTTCTCGAAGAGGATATCGGCAGGGGAGATATTACCAGCGAGTCGATATTTACCCCGGAGGATATCGGCAAAGCGAAAATGGTGGCCCGCGAGGCTTTTGTGGCTGCCGGCGTGGAAACGGTCGCTGCCGAGGTTTTTAAGGTGCAGAACAGCGCAATCGAAACCGGGCAGGCTGTGGCCGATGGAACTGCCGTCCACCCGGGGGAGACGGTTGTGGTGGTCAGTGGACCGGTTATCGATCTGCTCAAGGCTGAGCGCATTGCCCTGAACCTCCTCCAGCGCCTATGTGCCATAGCCACCCTGACGCATCAATTTGTCGACAAAGTCAAAAACTCTTGTGCGATAATCGTCGATACTCGTAAAACCACTCCAGGGCTGCGTATGCTGGAAAAATATGCGGTGTGTGTCGGAGGAGGGAGGAATCACCGTTTTAATCTTGCGGACGGCGTTTTGATAAAAGACAATCACATAGCCGCATGCGGATCGATCACCGAGGCGGTGAGACGGGCGCGGCGTTCTGTCCCCCACACCCTGCGTATTGAGGTGGAGACCGACACCTTTGAGCAGGTTGAGGAGTGTCTGCAATGCGGTGTCGATATTATACTGCTCGATAATATGGATGTTGCCACCATGAGGCAGGCGGTGAAAGCCATTAACGGCAGGGCGCTGGTTGAGGCCTCTGGTGGAATAGATATCGCAATGGTAGAAAATATAGCGCATACCGGCGTTGATTTTATTTCGGTGGGTGGGCTTACCCATTCTGTGCGAGCCTGCGATATAGGAATGGATTGGCTTGATTAGTCACCTGATTTTATAAAAGATCTTGATTCCAGGCCGGGGTTTGTGCAATACTTGACTATAGCAAGTAGCCAGGAATTAAATTACTTATGAATTTTCACAAGGACCATCTCTATGCGTTGCCCTAAATGCGGATATATCTCGTTCGATCATGTAGATACATGCCTGAAATGTAATAAAGACATTTCAGCGATATCTTCAAAAGTTGCCGGGACCACATACAATGTTGCTGCACCATCTTTTCTGCGATTTACAAAAAAAGAAAGTGGAGAGAAGGAGGACAGTGCCTTTGCCCCTGATCACGATGACCACGGCATGGTGGACCCAGACCTTGAGGTTCTTGCCGATGATGATGCCGAAGACGACGACGACGGTGCTACCATTTCTTTTGGTGATGACTTTGAAGGGTTTGGCGGCCTGGAAGATGAGGAAAAACTGGAAGTTGCTGACAGCGATGATGATTCCGATATCGACCTTGGCCAGTTCGAGGATGCATTTGAGGAAGAACAGGTCGAGGAGAATGACCAGGAGCTTGCCCTGGAGTTCCCCGATGAGTTATCCGACATCTCCGATCTTTCCGCTCCGGCCGGTGACAAAGAAACGCAGCCCGGAGAAGCGGAGCCCGGTGTTGCACCTGCGTTTGCCTCGACGGGAGAAAAAGAAGCATCCGATGATTTCACCCTTGATCTTGATTTAGAAGGATTAGACGATGATCTCAGCTTGACCACGGAGGATGACACGGAGCAACAGGATGATGAGGATGACCTTGGGGACCTTTCTCTTGATGACCTGGGGCTTTCCAGTGAAGCGGAAGCTGAACCGGTTGCTGAAGCGGCGCCTGCCAAGAAGAAGGAAAAAGATGATATGGATATGGATGGTGATCTCGATTTCGATCTCGATCTTGACGGAATCTCCCTGGATAATGATGATTGAAAAAAGAACGGGTGAGCACAACAAAAGCTATTGACTCCACCAGTTACTCATGGTAAAAAACCTGCTCATATGAGGTGCCGGGATAGCTCAGTCGGTAGAGCAACGGACTGAAAATCCGTGTGTCCCTGGTTCGATTCCTGGTCCCGGCACCAGTAAATTTAAGCACTTACAGACTTTGGTTTGTGAGTGCTTTTTCGTTTAAGGATGAGGGGACGTTCTTCAGAATATAATATTTGTATAAATAATTTCTCAGTGTTAGGGTCTGGATATGCCACGTCAAACGAGAATCGATGCTCCAGGTGCTCTTCATCACATAATTGTCCGGGGGATCGAAAAGAAACAGATTTTTAAAGATGATACCGATCGTGAAAAGTTTCTTGAACGATTTGGTGTTATTCTCTCCGATACAAAAACCGATTGCTTTGCCTGGGCCATTATTCCCAACCATTTTCATCTGCTTTTGAGGACCGGGGCAACCCCCATTTCTTCGGTTATGCGTCGGTTGTTGACTGGGTACGCAATGTACTTTAACAGGCGGTATAGTAGAAGCGGACACGTTTTTCAGAACAGATATAAATCGATCCTCTGCCAGCAGGAAAGCTATCTGCTGGAACTGGTCCGCTATATTCATCTTAATCCGCTCCGTGCCAAGCTGGTGAAGGATTACCAGGAACTGTCGACATATCCCTATTGCGGCCACAGTGGTATTATCGGCAAAATGAAACGTGAATGGCAAAACACAGATTTTGTACTCCAACTGTTCGACGACAAGGTAGCAAAAGCAGTGTCAAAATATCAGAAATATGTCCATGAAGGTATTGCCATGGGCCAGCGACATGATCTTATCGGCGGCGGCTTGATTCGTAGCCAGGGAGGTTGGCAAAAAATACAAGAAAACCGTCGAAATAAAGTCTATCAAAAAGGTGATGAACGTATTCTTGGTGATGGAGGTTTTGTTGAAGAAGCACTGCGGAAAGCGGAACAGACGTTGGCGAGAAAGTCTCAGCTTCAAGCCCAAGGCATTGATCGCGACAAGGTAGTGGAACGAATCGCCGTTCTCTTGCAATTATGCCCCGGCGAAGTGCTGGCGAAAGGCAAAAAGAGAAAAATTGTGGCGGCGAGGAGTCTCTTCTGCTTCTGGATGTCACGTGAGTTGGGAGTGAGCCACGTCAGTCTGGCCCGGCAGCTTGAGCTTTCTCAGGCCGCGATTAGCCTGGCGGTGGACAGGGGGAGAAAACTTGCTGAAACGTATGGGTATACGCTTGTTGAGTAGACTAATATTATAATATGAAGAGCGTCCCCTGTTTTTTTATTTTCTCTCGAGCAAGAATCTGTGATAGTATACCAGATAATTTCTTGATTGTGTTTTTCAAATACTTTCTTCTACTGAGCTACCTCAAAGGTAAAACGTGGGCAACAGCAAAGGTCCTGGTGCACGAGCCGACCTCAAAAAAAACAGATTGTATATAACCATCGCGGGTAAGTTGAACAAAAAAGATCTTGACAGCTTGTATACCGACATCCGTTTTTGCGTGGCCGACCTGCAGCCGGGGTTTACCGTGATCAATGATCTCTCTGAATGCACACTGGCTGCGCTCAGTGGCTTACCTGTTTTTAAAAAAATCACCGATCATCTTATCAGTCATGAGGTCAGTGAGGTCGTCCGCATTGTTGATAAACGCCGTATTGTTTTCAAACAGATCCTCAATGCCTCCGCCAAGATGTCCGGATATACCCCTGTCTATGTAGAATCCTTTGAAGAGGCTGAAGAATTACTCGATAAAACCAGTTAATTCTATCAGTGTCCATCCAGAAAACTCATTGACGTCCCAAGATAGCGCTCCTCGATATGATTGAGGAAAAAATCCGGATTGGTGCCCTGGCCCGTGGCATGTTCAAGTATTTGCTGTGCATCCATTGAGCTGGCTACACTCCAGATATGTTTTTGCAGCCAGTGACGGATAAAATGTATTTCGCCGCGGGCCAGTTGGTCCTGCCAGTCCCCGTGTTCGTTTCGAATGGCGGTAAAGAGCTGGGCGGCATTGAGGGCGCCCATGGTATAGGAGGGGAAGTAGCCAAAGGAGCCGTCGGTCCAGTGGATGTCCTGCATGCAGCCGTCCCTGTAATTTCCTGCCGTGGATAACCCGAGATAGTGGAGCATTTTTTCATCCCACAGCTCAGGGATATGGTCTGGTGCAATGGATCCGTTGATAAGTTCTTTCTCAATTTCAAAGCGCAGGATGACATGGAGTGGATAGGTGACTTCATCTGCTTCCACCCGTATGTAACTGGGTTGGACACGGCAGCAAATCTCCCGCAGCCGTTCGGCGGAAAAGTTTTTGGTCTGAGGCAAAATTTCATGAATGATGGTTGCGAAAAAAGAAAAAAACGGCCTGGCAAGAAAAATCTGTTTCTCAAAGAGCAGGCTCTGGCTTTCGTGGATGCACATGTTTCTTGCGGCGCCTATGGGAAGAGTATCCCACTTTTTGGGCAGTCCTCCCTCATAGCCGGCATGACCGGTTTCATGGGCAGTTGCCAGTAATGCTTCGAGAAAATCCTGTTGCCGGAAACGTGTGGTAATCCGCTGATCACCGTGAACACCCGTGCTGAACGGATGAGAGGAAACGTCGAGCCGGCCTTCATCAAAATTAAAGCCGAGGTGTTCCATGAGCGCGTGGCTGAGCCGGCGCTGGTCTTCCAGGGAGAAGAGGCCGGGCAGGGTGACAGCCGGGCTATGCTGCCGTGCTGTGATTTTTTCGATCAGTTGCGGCAGCGTATCCTTGAGCCGGGTGAACACTGCGTCGATAAGGGCACTGCCGTCTCCACGGCAGTAGAGTTGGAGCAGGGCATCGTAGGGGGTTGCAAGATCCTCTGTTGCGGCATCGTATCGGGCCCGCGCCTCCTCCCGGGCAAGAGTGACCACTTCGCGAAAGTTCTGCAGAAAGGATTGCCAGTCATTGTCTCTGCGGTTTTGCCGCCAGGCATGCTCGCATGTAGAGCCTGCCAGAGATTGCGCCTTGACAAGGGCGGCGGGAATACAGGTGGCGTTTTGTCTCACCGTCTGTATTTCTTTGAGGCTGCGCGCCATTTCATCGTTTTCAATTGACTGAGTGGCATTTTCCAGCAGATCGCCAAGTTCGTTCGCCGCCAATTTTTCATGTCGCATGGCGGCGAACTCTGCAATTGCCGTGGCCCGTGCACTATTGCCGCCGGGCGGCATCATGACGAGCTGATCCCATTGGAGGAAGGTAATGGCATGGTCAAGCTGGGCGATGGCGTGAAAATATTGTTGCAGCGTATCGTAGGCTGTCGGCATGGTCTCCTCCCGGCACACTATTCCAGATGTGCGCAACCAGCCTGGAAAATTGAAGTATGCCTGTGTTTTTCGCATTGATCGTGGACAGCTGCGACGCTGTCGCAGAGTTACCGTCTGTCCAGGTTGAACTTTATTACGTCGTGGGGTATATAGTAACTATGAATCCAGGACTTCTCACTATTTTTCTGTCGTCTTTTGTCATTGCTCTTTCAGGTGCTTTGATGCCGGGCCCGCTGTTGACCGTGACCATCACGGAAAGCTCGCGCAGGGGGCTGGCGGCAGGCCCCATGATGATCCTGGGGCATGGCATCCTTGAGCTGGGGGTGGTGGTAGCGCTGCTGTCAGGATTTGCCCCCGTGCTGCTCCGCAATGATGTTTTTATCATCGTTTCGCTGGCCGGCGGAACGATTCTTTTGTGGATGGCGGTGTCCATGCTGCGCAACCTCTCCCACCTCAGTCTCGATGTCAACCCAGACCGCCGCAAGCCCAAAAATCTGGTAATCGCCGGTATCCTTCTGAGCGCCGCCAATCCCTACTTTATACTCTGGTGGGCCAGTATCGGTATGGGCTATATCGTCTATTCGGCAAAATTTGGTGCGCTCGGCGTGGTTCTCTTTTTTCTGGGTCATATACTGGCGGACCTCGGCTGGTATTCCAGCGTCTCCTATGGTGTGGTGAAGGGTAAACGCTTTTTATCGGACAGGGGGTATCGTCGACTTATCGCCTGCTGTGCCGTTTTTCTGGTGGGTTTTTCGGGATATTTTTTCTATAGCGGCGTGGATCGCTTCATATGAGGATTGCAGTACCGAGACGTGTGATGGCAATGGACACAAGCAAGCAACAATATACCTATACCTGTAACGAATACAGGGAGGAGATGATTCTTGCCGCTCTGCAGCGAAGGTTGCAGCGGGAACCTCTCTCCGAAGAGGAGCGCGACAGGCTGTTGCAGGAGATCGAGGTGCTTGAGCAGAGAATGGGATTGTAAAAGCCGTCGCTCACCGATTATCGATGGTGTTCCACCACTGGTTCCTGAGGTTGAAAGGAGAGGAAAACCATAAATTCGCTCCACCGGCATATTTTTCTTGACAGCTCGCTGGTATCTGATGTATCAGATATTTATAGAGTATGGTATTTGCGCCTGCCAATGATGCTCCATCAAGGCTTTCAAGTGTTTTTCGAGCTTGCCGTATGTCGTGTAAGGGGAGTGCTGCTGTGGGGCGGTTGGGTATGGCAGGGATTTCTCCCCTGCGTTGCATGGGGAGCTACATATTCAGGATAGAATGGAGGTAACAATGGCAAAGATGAAAATGACCACCGAAGAAGCGTTTATCAAGGTTCTCCAGATGCATGGGATCGAGCATGCTTTTGGTATTATCGGCTCGGCGATGATGCCGATCTCCGATTTATTCCCCAAGGCCGGCATTACTTTCTGGGACTGTGCCCATGAGGGCAATGCCGGCATGATGGCCGACGGCTACAGCCGTGCCTCGGGCAAAATGTCCATGATGGTTGCCCAGAACGGACCGGGTGTTACCAATTTTATCACCCCCGTAAAAACAGCATACTGGAATCATACACCTCTGCTGCTGGTGACTCCCCAGGCTGCCAATGCGACCATCGGCCAGGGCGGTTTCCAGGAAGTGGAGCAGATGGCTGTTTTTCAGGACATGGTTGCCTATCAGGAGGAGTTGCGCGATCCAAGGCGAGTTGCCGAGGTTTTGAACCGGGTTATCATGCAGGCCAAACGGGCCTCTGCTCCAGCGCAGATCAATGTGCCCCGTGATTTCTGGACCAAGGTTATTGAAATTGAGTTACCCGCTATCGTCGATTTTGAACTCCCCTCAGGCGGGGAAGAGGCGGTT
>JBHEOR010000018.1:15435-26652 GCA_046260685.1 Desulfopila sp. | reverse complement strand
CGCAACTTCTCTCCACAGCGAAGTTCCCGGTAATCCTCAATGGTGCCGGCGTGGTTATCGGCGGTGCCATAAAGGATTCCATGGCATTGGCCGAGCGCCTCGATGCCCCGGTATGCTGCGGTTATCAACACAACGATGCCTTTCCCGGCAGCCATCCGTTGGCCGCCGGTCCGCTGGGGTACAATGGTTCCAAGGCCAGTATGGAGCTTATCAAAAAAGCCGATGTCGTTCTGGCCTTGGGGACGCGCCTCAATCCGTTTTCCACACTTCCAGGATATGGCATCGAGTATTGGCCCGAGGATGCAGCGGTTATTCAGGTTGATATTAATCCTAACCGTATTGGTCTTACCAAGGCGGTCACCGTTGGTATCGTCGGTGATGCCGGCAAGGTTGCCAGTACCATTCTGGCACAACTTGCTGCAACCGCGGGTGACACCGACCGTGATGAGCGCCAAAAGACAATCGCCGACACCAAAGCTGCCTGGAGCGAAGAGCTTGCCGGACTTGTTCACGAAGATGATGATCCCGGTATTACCTGGAATGAACGCGCTCGTAATCGCGAGCCCGGCAAAATGTCCCCTCGCCAGGCATGGGTAGCTATAAAAGCAGCGCTTCCCGAAAATGCCATCCTTTCCTCCGATATCGGCAATAACTGTGCCATCGGCAACGCTTACCCCACCTTTGAAGAGGGCCGTAAGTATCTTGCTCCGGGAATGTTTGGGCCGTGCGGCTATGGTTTTCCGGCAATCTGTGGCGCCAAAATCGCGCAGCCGAATTCTCCGGTTATAGGCATGGCTGGTGATGGCGCCTTTGCTATTTCCATGAATGAGATGGCATCGTGCGGTCGTGACAGCTGGCCGGCGATTACCATGATAGTCTTTAGAAACTATCAGTGGGGTGCGGAAAAGCGCAATACTACGCTCTGGTATTCCGATAACTTTGTCGGAACGGAGCTTGATGTCGATGTCTCCTATGCAGCAATAGCAAAGGCATGCGGGGTAGAAGGCGTGCAGGCCGCCACCATGGATGAGCTGACAGCAAAGCTCAAAGCCGCTGTGCAAGCCCAGCAGGAAAACAATACAACAACCTTCATCGAGGTTCTTGTCAATCAGGAACTTGGCGAACCTTTCCGTCGCGATGCAATGACCACGCCGGTGGAAGTTGCAGGTATCGATAAGGCTGATATGCGCCCGCAGAAAGGAGTTTGATCGGCAAACCGATACTGGAAAAGTGCTGCCGTCGAGGAATGCTTTTTCAAGCTTCAGCTGGACGGCAGTATGGTTTTTGTTCTCCACCAATCGTTGTTGGGAGAGGAAGTTTTAAAGGACCGTCTTTTCCATTGAATTGTTTTTTGAATACGCAGTAATAACCAGAGGGGAAATGGTCATGAAAACCCGCAAAAATTGGCTGGAATACGATACAGAAGAGATCGTCAAAGGAGATAAGGAATGCCTCTGGCATCATATCAAGCCCCATAAGCTGTTTGAGTCGCAGGAGCAGATGATTGTTGTCGAAGGCAATGGTTTGATGATCAAAGATATTAGAGGCAGGGAATATCTTGATGCCACCTCCGGTGGAGTGTGGAGTGTCATGGTTGGCTATGGCAGAGACTCGATTGCCGATGCCGTTTGTGAGCAGATGAAAAAGATGCCCTATTTTGCCGGCGTATTCGGCACAGTGCCGTCGGTCAGATTCGCCCAGAAGCTATTGGAAAAACTGCCACGGCTTGGGAAGGTGTACTTTTCCAACTCCGGATCGGAGGCAAATGAGAAGGCATATAAGATTATTCGTCAGGCATCTCGTATCAGCCCGGAGAGAAAAGGGAAATACAAGATACTGTATCGGGATCGTGATTATCATGGTACGACAATAGGTGCTATGAGCTCCACCGGTCAGGCCCAGAGAAAGCATGACTTTGGGCCTTTTGTCGAAGGTTTTGTGGAGTTTCCACATTGTAACTGCTATAGATGTCCCTATGACAAGACCTACGATCAGTGCAATATCGAGTGTGCTAGAAAAGTGGAAGACATAATTGTCAAGGAAGGCGCTGATACCATCGGCGGCCTCATTGTCGAGCCGATTACGGCTGGCGGCGGTATCCTCAAGCCGGTGCAGGAGTACTATCCCATCCTCCAGGAAATCTGCCGGAAGTATGATATCTGGCTGATTATGGACGAGGTGGTGTGCGGCTTCGGGCGTACCGGAAAATTCTGGGGACATGAACACTACGAGGTGGATCCGGACATCATTACCATGGCCAAAGGTCTGGCCAGTTCCTATGAAGCCCTTTCCGCCATTGTTGTGCGGCAGCATATTTATGATATATTCTTGAATGACCCGACCAACGAAGAGACCCGGCTGAACTATTTTAGAGATATAAGTACCTATGGCGGATGTACGGCACCGATGGCAGCTGCTCTTGAAAGTACCAGAATAATTGAAGAAGAAGATCTTGTGGAAAACAGCAGAGTGGTCGGTGCCTATCTCAACGAAAAGCTGCAGGAGTTGAAGAAGTATGATTGTGTCGGTGATGTTCGTGGTCAGGGGTTGTTTGCCGGCATTGAATTTGTTCAGGACAAAGCAACCAAAGAACCAATTACCGAGGCCCGGATGGGGGCATTGATGGCCAATGTCATGGGCCGGGGTATCATCGTCGGTCGAACCAACTCAAGCTTTCACGGCTTAAATAACGTCATGAATTTTGCTCCATGTCTCATTGCGACAAAAGAGCAGATTGATACCATAGTTTCAGGAGTTGCAGCGGCGATTGAAAAAACATTCACTAACTGATGGGGTGCACACATGAAAGTAGGTATTTTAAAAGAAATTAAGGTCCTTGAAAAGCGTGTATGTATGGTTCCTTCTGGAGTTGTCACGATGATTGCCAACGGCCATGAGGTTATTGTCGAAAAGGATGCCGGCGCCGCCGCCGGTTTTCCTGACAGTGAATATACCGCTGCCGGCGCCGCCATTGCTGATACGCCGGCCGATGTTTATGGCGCCTGTGACATGGTCATGCATGTCAAGGAACCGCAGCCGTCGGAATACGATATGATCCGCAAAGATCAGATTGTTTTCACCTATCTCCATCTGGCCGCAGAAGAACAATTGACCAAAGCTTTGATGGACGCCGGTTCTGTTAATATAGCCTATGAAACCATCGAGAAAAAGGATGGTTCACTGACGTTGCTGGTGCCAATGAGTGATGTCGCCGGGCGTATGGCTGCCCAGGAAGGAGCGAAATACCTGGAAATGCCGCAGGGTGGGCGTGGCGTGTTGCTTGGCGGAGTCAAAGGTGTCGCTCCTGCAACGGTTGTTGTCATCGGCGGCGGGGTCGTCGGTATTAATGCGGCCAAGATGGCGGCGGGTCTCGGAGCTCAGGTATATATTTTCGATACCAACCTGGAGCGACTCTCCTATCTTGATGATGTCATGCCTGCCAACTGTTTCCCCATTATGTCCAACCCGGCAATATTGAAGGAATATGTCTGCAAGGCCGATCTGGTAATCGGTGCTGTTCTCGTGGCCGGCGCCAAGGCACCGAAGCTTGTCACCAGGGAAATGCTCAAGGAAATGAAAGAGGGTTCGGTCATTGTTGACGTCGCCATCGACCAGGGCGGCTGTATCGAGACGGCTAAGGCGACAACCCATGCGGAGCCAACCTATGTCGTTGACGGTGTTGTCCATTATTGTGTTGCCAACATGCCGGGCGCTGTTGCCCGTACCTCCACCGTGGCGTTGACCAACGCCACACTGCCCTATGCGGTTGATATTGCCAATAAGGGGTGGAAAAAGGCGATGCAGGACAATAATGAGATCAAACTCGGCGCCAATGTGATTGGCGGTCAGATAACCTATAAAGCGGTAGCTGAGGCTTTCGGGCTTGATTATACGCCCGTCGACAAGTTTCTCTAGAAGAGTAGACTGTTAATGTGGTGTAATTCTGCCGGCATTGGCGGGACGGCACTCGTTCCGTAAAAAATGGTGCAGGATGAAGGGTGTTGCTGAAGTTCCGGTGCGGAAGGCACCTGTATAATGATAAGGGTATTTTGTCGAATACGGCAAAGTACCCTTTATTTTTCCAGGTGCTCTCTTGACATATGGATAGAAGCCTGTATGTTAATTGGCGCACAATTTACATGATAGCTTACCCCTGAGTGCTTCGAGCTGAGTTTCGCAGGTAAGCAGAAATACAAATACGAGATAACAGATGGTTGGAACGTTGCAATACTCTTCGCTCAGTGAACATGTCTACGCCCACCTGCGTCGTCGAATGAACAGTGGAGATCTCACTCCAGGGTCGACGATCAATATCGGGGAGATTGCGGAACAGCTCGGCATAAGTAAAACCCCCTTGCGAGATGCATTGATTCATCTTGAATGTGAAGGCTTTGTGACCATTCTGCCGCGGCGTGGTGTTCTGGTCAACAGGCTCTCCATGGCGGAGGTCAGGCATTCCTACGATACGGTTGGTTTGATAGAGGGATTTATTATAAAAAAATGTGTTGATCGAATAACTTCTTCCCATATCGAAAGGATGGAACAACTCAATGACAAGATGAATGCCGAGATTGAGGTTGGAGATTTTACCAACCTTTTTGAAAGCAACCTGGAGTTTCACAATATCTGTATAGACGTTTCTAATAATGAAATGCTCAAGAAATTCATTCTGCCGATCAAGCATCGCCTCTATGATTTTCCCGGGCAGAATTATATTGGCGAGTGGGAGTTGCGTAATGGGGAAGAGCACAGCCAGGTTATTGAATGTCTCAAACAGGGCGATGGCGAAGGGGCTGCCCGGGTGCTTCAGGATGTACACTGGTCCTACGAAGTCCAGAAAGAATATATACACCAGTTTTACAGCGAATTGGCTCCACGGTAACGTTGCCCGCTCGCTCCCTGTTTTTTTTCATAGACACAATGCTACTGGCTGCTGTTCCAATCTTACAACGCCTTGCTTATCTTGGTTGTAAATAGTGGTGCATAGAGCTGTTCTCAACAATGAATCTGCGACCATATTCAATTGTACATCATGAAAAAGCACTCTTCGCAAAACTTCCCGGATTCTCTTGGCCTGGTAGTTTTTGACTGGGCGGGTACCACCGTTGATTTTGGCTGTTGCGCACCCGTAGCGGCCTTTGCAAAAGTATTTCAACGGCGCGGTATAGACATCACCATGGGCCAGGCCAGGGAGCCCATGGGAATGGAAAAACGGGCACATATCGAAGCTGTCGGGCAAATGGAAGAAGTGGGCGGGCAGTGGCTGCAGCAATACGGTAGCGCCATGAGCGCCGCTGATATTGATGCAATGTTTGCCGATTTTGTTCCTCTGCTCCTGGAGGTGCTGGGTGAACATAGCGCTATCATCCCCGGCGTGTTGGAAGCAGTTCAATGGCTGCGGCAGCACAATATCAAGGTCGGCGCCTCCACCGGGTATTTCAGGGAGGCGGCCGGTGTCGTCGCCCAATCCGCCGCAGCGCGGGGTTTTTCACCTGATTATAGCATAAGCGCCACAGAGGTTGCTGCGGGGCGACCGGCCCCATGGATGATTTTCAGGGTAATGGAAGAACTGCAGGTCTATCCGCCGCGCACTGTGGTCAATGTCGGTGATACCGTGGTTGATGTGGAGACGGGGGTAAATGCCGGAGTCTGGGCTGTCGGTGTAGCCGAGACCGGCAATCTCTGCGGTCTTTCCTCTGCTGAGCTTGAAGGGCTGCCCGCCGTGGAGGCGGAGCAAAGGGTATCGAGTGCCACACACACGCTGCGCCGGGCCGGAGCACATTATGTAATACGAAATATGCGTGAGCTTCCACAGGTCATCGCCGCCATTAACGACCGGCTGGCAAACGGGGAAAAACCCTGACAGATATTGACAGGTATCACCGGAGGAGAGGTCATCAAGCAGATCAAGACGATAGATGAAATGAGGGAGTTTTCAGCAACCCTGCGCGGCGAGGGCCGAACACTGGCCTTTGTGCCCACCATGGGATTTCTACACCGTGGCCATCTGGCCTTGATGGAAGAGGCAAAGAAGCGCGCCGGAGAATTGATTGTCAGTATCTTCGTTAATCCGGCGCAATTCGGACCCGATGAAGATCTTGACACCTACCCCAGGGCATTGGAGCGAGATTGTGATCTGTGCCGCGAACATGGTGCTGCGGCTGTTTTTACTCCGCAGGCCGAAGAGATGTATCCCGAAAGCTTTCAGACCTATATTGAGCTTGAAAGATTGCCGCTGCACCTCTGCGGACTGTCCCGTCCCGTTTTTTTCAAGGGAATAGCCACGGTGGTGGCCAAGCTCTTCAACATTGTCAACCCCCATGTGGCCGTGTTTGGGGAAAAGGACTATCAGCAGCTCATCATTATCCAGCGGATGGTGAAGGATCTCTGTTTTGCCGTTGATGTTGTCGGCGTGCCCATTGTTCGGGAAAAAAATGGCCTGGCCATGAGTTCGCGCAATAAATATTTGTCCGCCGAGCAGCGTCCCGGCGCGCTTCTTCTGTATCAGTCCCTTGTGCAGGCCGGAGAAATGATTGCTCAGGGGGAGATCAATGCAGCGATCGTCTCCCAAATGGCACAAGCAAAGCTTGCCTCCTGCGCTGATATCACGGTGGATTATATCTCCATCTGCGATCCTGTAACCCTTGACGAAGTAGAGTGTATAGATGGTCCGGTACTGATGGCCATGGCGATAATGCTGGGCAAAACCCGTCTGATTGATAATATGATGATGACGCCGGCCGCTCGGTCGTCGGAAATCAAAGCAGCTGGATAATCAGTGCTGTCCGGCCGCTGTTTCAGTTCTTCTCTCTCTTTCGTATGTCACAGGCTGCCGAGCAGCATGCGTATGCCGACAACGTAGAAAAGTACGGAGAAAATCTTTTTCAGCCCGGCAACCGGCAGGCTGTGGGCCAGTCGAGCCCCCAGTGGTGCCGTGAAAATACTGGCGGCGACGACACCGCAAAGTGCCGTCAGGTGGATAAAGCCAATGCTGCCGGCGGGCAGGTCCGCCACACCGAGACCATTGACGATGTACCCGCAGGCGCCGGCAATGGCGATGGGCAGGCCGAGGGCGGCCGAGGTTCCGATTGCCCGGTGCATAGCAGTATTGTGGTAGACCAAAAAAGGAACCGACAGGGTTCCGCCTCCTATTCCCACCAGGCTCGAAAAAATCCCAATGATCCCTCCCGCAGCAGATTTTCCCGCCATACCCGGCAGTTCACGCGATGGTTTGGGCTTTATGCCAAGGAGCATCTGGGTGGCCACATAGAGGAGAAAAAGACCGAAGAAGACCTTGAGAAATTGAGAGGAAAGTTGCGAAGCCACCCATGATCCGAAAAAAGTGCCTATGAGGAGTCCCGGGGTGATTCTGAGCATAACGGGCCAGATAACCGCTCGTCGTTTATGGTGTGCCCAAAGGCTGCTGAGGGAAGTGAAAATTATGCTGGCCAGGGAAGTGCCCAGCGCCATATGGAGTATGTGGAGCTCCGTCACCCCTTGAGCGGCGAATGAGAAGGCCAGCATCGGAACTATCACCAGCCCGCCTCCGATGCCCAGAAGCCCGGCCAGCAGACCGGCCACACCACCGACCGCCATGTATAGAAGAAAAAATTGTAGAGCCACTGTAGTCCTTCTTGTAGTCCTTTTTATTGTCCTTCGCGTAATCCCTTCTTTTCTCTACCTGTTGTCAGGGGCTATTTGCCTTCCTGGTGACGGTTGGAGCGGTCCGTTGCGGTTGCCCAGTCATAGCGGCGCTTGACGTATTTCAGAATCAGCGATGTTTCCGTGGTACGTACCCCGTCGATTTTATATATTTTATCTGAAATAAGGGTGTTGAGGTCTTCAATGGAGTCGGCGTTGAACTCGGTGTAGATATCCGATCCGCCGGTGGTGTGTACTATGTACCATATCTGATGTATCTTGCTGAGCTCCCTGCTGACATGGTCCATTTTTTTAACGTCTGCATTGATTTTGAGGATGCCGGCGACTTCAAAGCCGAGCTTGAGGGGGTTGCTGACAGCCACAATCTGAATATACTCTTCCTTGATCAGCCGGGAAAGCCGTGTCCGTACCGTCGCCTCGGAAACACCGAGCGTTTTGGCGATGGCGGTGTTGGCCATCCTTCCGTCCTTTTGCAGTAATTCTATTATCTTGCAATCTGTCTGGTCAATTTGGCTCGCCATCGCGTTTCCTTGAAAAGTAAGAGATATTCCGGGAGTCGCAGAAAGCTGTACCCGCAAAAACGGCCGGGTGTCAATAGCTTTTTTCTCCTCAACACCATTTGCGCTGCTGATTATCCACAAAGCTCAGCTCAACCGACCCAAGGAACTTCACATGTTGTTTTCAAAGGCCGCCATAAACCCATCCCCGGGGACTTAATTGCAGCCATCCAGGCTGCAGAGACGCCCATGAAAACACCATGTGAAGCCCCTTTACCCACAACACTTCGAGCTGAGTTTGGTGGGCAATCAGGTTTGGGTTTGAGGTCTATGCCACTTAAAATGTCTTTTCCAGTCCCTTCACCACGGCATCGATTATACGATTGATTTCCCCATGGGAAACCGTCAGGCAGGGAACAAAATAGAGCGTGGTATTGAGCCCCGGCAAACTTGAGTTGGTTCGCCCGACGATAACTTTTTCGGCGGTAATGTTGGCCATAAGCTTGCCCATCAGGGCATCGCCGGGAGGTGTTTTACTCTCTTTGTCCTGGACAATTTCCAGGCCGCAGAACAGCCCTTTGCCGCGGACATCGCCCACCATTGGCAGGGCGCTTAGCTCCTCGAGCTTTTTCAGCAGGATCTCACCCTTTTCCCTGCTGTTTTCCACGAGGTGCTCGTCTTCAATAATCCGTGTGCTTTCCAGGGCGGCAGCCATTGGGGCGGTGCAGCCACCGTAGGTGCTGATGTCTCTGAAGTAGTTGGTGTGCTGATCAGTCTTGGTTGGATCATTGAGAAAGATGTCGTAAATATGCTGTTTTACCGCCGTGGCGGAAAGTGCCTCGTAGGAGCTGGCCAGGCCTTTGGCCATGGTAACAATATCGGGATCCACATCGTAGTGTTCGTGGCCCCAGAATTTGCCGGTCCGGCCAAAACCGCACACCACTTCGTCCATGATAATCCAGACCCCGTATTTCCTGCAGATATCCTGGATAATGGGGAAGTATTCCTTGACCGGGGGGATAATGCCGCCACCGGCGGTGATAGGCTCGACAATGAAGCCACCCACCGTGTCCGGGCCTTCTCGGAGAATTACCTCTTCCACGGCACGGGCGCACTTGATGTCGCATGCGGGGTAGGCGGCATCATAGGGGCAGCGGTAGCAGAGGCAGTGAGGCACCTCGGCAAAGCCCTCAACAAATGGGCCGAAATCCTTTTTTCGCTCAAACTGGCCGCAGGCGCTCATTGTGGCAATCGTGGTGCCGTGATAGTCGCGGTCACGGTAGAGAATCTTGTATTTTCCCTGACGGGAAGGGTCGATGCGGGAGGCTTGGCGCACCATCTTGAATGCCTTTTCATTGGCCTCTGAGCCGGAGTTGGAGAAATAGACCTTGTCGAGCCGAGGCAAAAGCCCGAGTAATTTGGTGGAAAATTTAATGGAAGGGATATTGCCGTAGGCCCCGGCGTAATAGGGCATGACTTTGAGCTGCTCATACACCGCCCGGGCGATGCTTTCCCTGCCATATCCCACCATGACGCTCCAGACTCCACCGGAGGTGGCATCAAGATACTCATTTCCCCGGATGTCCCTTATTGTCAGCCCTTCCCCCGCCACCACGATCATCTGCTCTTTGTCTTTAAAGCAGCTGTGGGACTTCAGATGATGCCAAAGGCTGTTTTTATCGTTGTCCACCATTGTTGCAACATCATAGTCGAGCCAGTCATTTTGTGGTGTCATTGTAACGCCCCCTTAATTGTTTTGATTACCAACAAAGCGCATCTACCCGACCCAGAAGTCTTCACATGTTGTTTTCAAGGGACGCCATAAACCCATCCCTGGGGGCTTAGCTGCAGCCGTCCGGGCTGCAGATACCCATGAAAACAACATGTGAAGACTTCTTGCCCTCTGCACTTCGAGTTGAGCTCTATTGGTTATCAGCATTTTTTCCGTTTACGATCGTTGATGGCCTGCAATTGTATCTTGGAGACTCAAAGGGTTTCACTCTCGATCTCTTCGAGTTTTTTACGATCCTTGCCATGGTTTTTACAAAGATTTTTCAAGGCGCGTGCTACCTCGGCCTGTCCCTTCAGCCGTTGCGCGGCTTGCTCGTAAAAATCCAGAGATCGATCCACCAGTTCAAAGGATTTTGCCAGTAACGTTTTGCGGTCCATGGTGGCGATATCGGGCAGTGATATGATAAAAGCTTTACGTTCAAAACCTTCAATGGTCTCCAGGATCATTTCGGTGACATTTTCCCGTCGTACCCGTTTCACTTCCTTGAGTCGTTTCCGGGCCCCTTTGGCCAGTGCTTCAAAGGCGCTATGGCTGGGAGCGCATTGGGGATGGCGGGCGGCCTCGCTATAGAGTTGCAGATGTTGATTTTCAATTTCCTCGGCAAAGCCAAGGATACTGCCAAAATTAATCAGGGGCATGGTGACCTCGTTGTTATATGGTTACAATGGTGGACCGGACCTGCAGTTCAGGCCCGGTTTCACCAGCATATTGCCGTATAGGAATTGTTGAAATGATTTTCCCGGTGCGCTCACCAAGCGGTGAAGTTGTCCTAGAAATAGCGCTCTATAATCACTTTGCTGTCGGTGAAGAACTGGAAAATTTCCCGGCCATGTCCTTTAATGTCGCCAAACATGGAACTGCCCGAGCCGCCAAAGGGAAAGAAACTCATGGGGGCGGCGATGCCGATGTTGACACCGAGCATGCCCGGGGCCGCACGGGTTCGCATTTCCCGGACCCATTTGGCGTTCTGGGTGTAAATGCAGGCGGCGTTGGCAAAGTCTCTGGTGTTGATCAACTCAATGACGTCGTCCAGGGTTTTGGAGCGTACGATACTGACCACGGGGCCGAAAATTTCTTCTTTGGCGATGGTCATATCCGGCGTGACATTGTCAAAAATGGTGGGTCCCACGAAAAAGCCGTTGGGATATCCCTCCACGCTGCAATTTCGCCCGTCCAGAATCAGATCGGCGCCTTCTTCCACGCCCTTTTCGATGTAGGCCAGAATCTTGTCCCGGTGAGCGTTGCTGACAACCGGCCCCATGGCGG
>JBHEOR010000018.1:6210-15418 GCA_046260685.1 Desulfopila sp. | reverse complement strand
TTGATTCCTCCAGGCCGTTGCCCACTTTCATGGCCTTGGCGTTGGCGACGAATTTTTCGATAAAGGTATTAGCATTATCCCCCACAATCGATAGGATTGACCCGGAAAGGCAGCGCTGCCCGGAACAGCCGAAAAAGGAGGTGATCAGGGAAGGCATGCCGGCTTCGATATCCGCATCGGGCATGATAGCGACGACGTTTTTGGCGCCGCCCAGGGACTGCACGCGCTTACCTGTAGCACCGCAGCGTTCATAGATATATCTGGCCGTAGGAGTTGAACCAACAAAGGAGACACCCTCGATATCAGGATGATCCAGTATGGCGTTGACCACATCTCTGGAACCGTTGACCATGTTGATAACACCTTCGGGGAAGCCCACCTCTTCGATGACTTCAAAAATGCGATTCTGGGTCATTGGAACCTGCTCGGATGGTTTCAAGATATAGGTGTTTCCCGTCACCAGGGCATAGGGAATGAACCACCAGGGTACCATGGCAGGGAAGTTGTACGGCGCAATACAGGCAAAGACGCCCATGGGTTGGCGATAAAGGGCGGAGTCAATGCCTTTGGCGATATCTTCGAAACAGTAGCCGGTCATCATGGTGGTGACACCGGTGGCATGTTCGACGTTTTCGATCATGCGCCGTACCTCCCCGCGAGACTCGTCTATGGCTTTGCCCTGCTCTGTTGAAAGGACTTCAGCGATTTCGTCAAACTCCTCTTCAAAGGCTTCCTTGAGCCGGAACAGGTATCTTGCCCTGGTGAGTGGCGGAGTGGCGCGCCATTCCGGAAAAGCAGCCCGGGCGGCAGCCACGGC
Organism: Desulfopila sp.; assembly: GCA_046260685.1. GTDB lineage: Bacteria > Desulfobacterota > Desulfobulbia > Desulfobulbales > Desulfocapsaceae > Desulfopila_A. The sequence continues at coordinate 14,601 of JBHEOR010000018.1, read as the reverse complement.
CTGGTTGACGTCCGCTGCTGTGCCATAAGGTACCGATGCAATTTTTTCGCCTATGGCCGGATTCCAGATGTCTCCAAATTGACTGGTGGCGGAATCAACCCACTCACCGTTAATGAAATTTTGAACGACCTTTATAGCCATGCGTTTGTCTCCCGATTTGAATGAAAGTTCGTGGTTGCGTCGTCTCCAGGCTTTATGCCGTAAAATTCAAGTGGATGCCTGGATGTGTGTGGTCATTATGAAGATTGTTATACACTTCGGTGGTGTATTTGTCAAATAAAAGAAGAGCTTTTTGTACGATTAATGTCAATTTTGACAAAATATAATTCGAAAAAATAATATAGAGTGCGTTGATGTTTTTGTTTTTCGTGGCAAAGGTCGTGGCAAAGGTCGTGGCAAAAGTCCTTAGGGAAACCTTGAAGAAGGTGTGCCTGGAGGACCGAAGGGGGATTGGTGGTCATATTGTAAAGCGGGATGCTGAGACGTTGGTTTTTCCAGGGGATATTTGTAACTATTCAGGTGGGAGCACCAAATTAACATAACCACCGAGTTGTAACTGTTCAGGAGTGCTCTATTTTGCTCATTTGGGACTTCGAAGCATTCGTGTGCTATTCGAGAAGGCTTAAATGGGACAAGATGGGGTGCTCCTGAATAGTTACGGATATTTTTTGTAAACATGCTACCATTGAAGGCATAGAGAATGGTGGCACAATTATCTTAACGGCAGGCCTATCCTAATGAAAAAAAACATTTCTTTTGAAGATATATTTTACTGTACCTGTAATGCCATGGTGGTGACGGATATCAATGGGACAATCACCCATATGAATCAGTTGGCTGTATCCGCTTTAGAGCTTGGAGAAAAGCTCCATTGCGGCCAAAGCATCATTGATGTGCTCCCGCAGGTGGGAGAGCCGCTGCATAAATGTATGCGAACCGGTGAAGCGGTGATCGGGCATGTTGTTGCCGGGAAACGGGCCGAATTTGTTGTTCATGTCACCCCTGTTCTGCGTAATGAGCAGATCCTGGGAGCTGTATGCAATATTGAAGAGCTGGATGTCTTCGAGGCCTCGGCAAAAAAAACGTTGTCCTACAGGACCCTCTATCGTCAACTTGAAACTATATTTCAGGCTTCTTCCGACGGCATATGGGTTTGCGATGGTATGGGAAAAGTGATCGGTGTTAATAAGGCATCGGAAATCCTCAATGGCCTCAAGGCTTCCGAGGTTATCGGCTACAGTATCAACGAGTTGCTTGGCAGTAAAATTTTTGATGAATCGGTTACCACCAAGGTGATGGAGAGCCGTCAGAAAGAAACGGTTATACAGTATATTTCCAAAACCAACAGATACCTGCTTTCCACTGGAACGCCATCGCTTGATGAATCCGGAAAAATTGTTCTCATTGTGGTGAACGAACGCGACATGACGGAGCTCAATACACTGCGCAGAAAATTCGAAAAGAGCCAGCGTGCAAAGGAGAAGTACCAGGAGGAGCTTTCCGAGCTCTCCCTGCTTGAGCTCCAGCGCAATTCGATAATTGCCGAGAGCGGCAAGATGCGGCAGGTCCTGCAGAGATCACTCAAGCTTTCGCACATCGGTGCCTCAAACATTCTTATCCTTGGGGAATCAGGTACAGGCAAGGGGTTGATTGCCAAATTGATTCATAAAAACAGCAGCAGGCATAAAAAGCCCTTTGTCGAAATAAACTGTGCAGCCTTACCGGAAAATCTACTTGAGGCGGAACTTTTTGGTTACGAGAGAGGCGCCTTTACCGGTGCTGGGGATAAGGGGAAGATCGGGTTGTTCGAGTTGGCCCATGGCGGCACGATTTTTCTCGATGAGATGGGCGATATGCCGCTTGCCTTGCAGGTCAAGATCCTTAAATATCTTGATAACCATGAAATACGTAGAGTTGGAGGCACGCAATCGATCACAATATCCTGTGCAACCATTGCCGCGACCAACCAGAATTTGGCAGATCTTGTCGCCCAAAAACTCTTCCGGGAAGACCTCTATTACCGGCTCAGTAGTTTTATTGTTGAGCTTCCACCGCTGCGCCACAGAGTCGACGACATTCTCGGCTTAGTCCGTTTTTATCTCCATGAGTTCAATACTAAATATAAATGCAACAAGACGATTACTCCGCGTGTGGTCGGTTTTTTGCGAACGTATTCCTTCCCTGGAAATATCCGTGAGCTCAAATCCATTGTAGAAAATGCCGTGGTAATGTGCGACACTGATAATGTGGATGATTGTATACGGGCGAGTATTGCGATACCCACTCCCGTGGAGGCTCGCCAAAACGAAAGTTGGCAGAATGGTGCTGATCTGAACTTGTCGGCCAGGCTCGCTCAGGTGGAAAAACAGCTTTTGTCGGAAGCCAAAAAAAGATATGGAACCACACGTGAAATGGCGGCACGGCTGGGGGTAAGCCAGCCCTCCGTAGTCAGAAAGCTCAAAAAACACAATATCCACTGAGAGCACGTTGGAGCGAAATCTGGTCACGCAAAACTACTGATTCAATTATGAATCGATGGCCGTTTGGAAAACAATTATCAACTTGATATACTGCAATATATTTTTGATACAAATATTGATCAACCTGTGCTTTGCGTTTGAAAGGGTTTGAGCTATCATGCGATGCATAAATGTATCAAAGCTGGCTGGGCGGCGACAGGGTCATATGCTCTGCATGCATCACTTGGTTAATAAAGTTTTCAATGCGTTTTTAAAAACCAGGAATTATTTAATTGCACAATATTTTTACGAAGTTGTGGTTTTAATTCGGCGTGTTTTTTTATGTATCGATACTGTTGAGAGCGACCACGAGAAGTCCTGAAACCGTAATGATGTGGAGATGGACTCTATTTTGCATTGCCGTCTGGAGGAATCGCTTGAAACTACCATGATACTACCATACAGATCTATCAATCATTTTACAGGGAGGAAAGCTCGTGGAAACCACTCAAACCAATACAGCGCTGCAGGAGCTTCGACAGAAATTCATAGCCAAAGGGGTCGTCAGTGCCACGGGCAGTTATATTTCCCATGGCAAAGGGGCGATACTTGTCGATGTGGAAGGCAACGAATACATTGATTTCGGCGGCGGTATTGCAGTTATGAATGTTGGTCATTCCCATCCCAAGGTGGTCAAGGCAATACAGGACCAGGCCGAGAAGTTCACCCATACCTGCTTTATGGTTTCTCCATACCAGTCCTCCGTTACTCTTGCCGAAAAGCTGTGTGCAGCCACACCCGGTGATTTTCCCAAGGCGGCCATGTTCGTCAACAGTGGTGTCGAGGCCGTCGAGAATGCCGTTAAAATAGCGCGGTACTACACGCAGAAAGAGGGCATCATTGCACTGGAAAACAGCTTTCATGGGCGAACGCTGCTGGGAATGAGCCTGACGTCCAAAGTCAAACCCTACAAGTTCGGCATGGGCCCCTTTGCCCCTGAAGTGTACAGGATGCCTTTTGCCAACTGTTACCGTTGTCCGTTCGGCAAAGAATATCCGGCCTGTGATGTGGCATGCGCGGATTATCTGGAATACTTCTTTATCAATCATGTTGCAGCGGAGCAAACCGCGGCAATCATCGTCGAACCCGTTCAGGGCGAGGGCGGATTTATTGCGCCTCCCAAAGAATATTTCCGTAAATTGAAAAGGATCTGTGAAGACAACAATATTCTTATGATCGCCGATGAAATCCAGACAGGAATCGGCAGGACCGGCCATATGTTTGCTATGGAGTATTATGGTGTGGCCGCTGATATAACTACGACGGCCAAAAGTCTTGCAGCCGGCATGCCGCTCAGTGCCGTGGTGGGGAAGAAGGAAATCATGGATGCTGTTCACCCGGCCGGTATTGGCGGTACCTACGGCGGGAACCCTCTGGCCTGTGAAGCAGCGCTCGCTGTCTTTGATATTTTTGAATCGGAAAATCTGCTTGAAAAAGCCCGGCAGCTTGGCACCACACTGCACAGCTATTTTCATAAGCTCCAGGAAAAATACGATATCATCGGCGATGTGCGCGGTCTAGGTCCAATGGTCGCCATTGAACTGGTGACTGACAGAACGGCCAAAACTCCAGCGGCCGCGGAGACCAAGGAGCTCGTAACCTATTGTTTTGAGAGAGGGCTGATTGTTTTGGCATGTGGGACCTATGGCAATGTACTGCGTTTTCTCATGCCGTTGGTCATAACGGATGAGCAGCTGCAAAAGGGCCTGAAAATAGTTGATGATGGCCTTGCGACCATTCAGGTATAGGCGCCGCCGTGGCACCATCAGGAGACTGTTGTGTCAGTGGGGTGGTCGCCGACGAGAAGGTTGAGGCTGCTGCGGCAGAAAATCCTGAGCGGATACAGGTTATCACGGAAGGATATCACATATTGAGGAGGAAAAAGGCATGCATGGGTTCTACAAACGCATACTGAATATAGACCTACAAGAGAAAACGTTCAGTATCGAAGAGCTGTCTGAGGATATTCTGAGCCTGAGCCTGGGTGGCAAAGGTCTGGCAACCCGGCTCCTGCTTGACAGGAATCCCCCGGGAGTGGATCCGCTTTCGCCGGAGAATACCATTATTGTAGCCACCGGGCCTTTCTGCGGTGGCCGTCTCTGGGGCGGCAGCCGGTATGGTGTCTATACCAAATCTCCGCTGACCAATTTTTATGCAGAGTCTTATTCCGGGGGAAAGGTGCCGGAAGCCATTGATGCCGCCGGTTTTGATGCAATACTGGTAACAGGTAAGGCGGATGTTCCCACGGTGCTTTCCATCACCCCTGAGGGTGCGGAATTCCACGATGCCGGGGATCTCTGGGGAATGGAAACATTTACCGCCGAGGAAGAGGCGCTCAAGAGATTTGCCCCGGGAAAAGAGCACTATGGCAAGCCCGGTGCCATAACCATCGGCCCGGCCGGTGAAAAGCTGGTGAAATTTGCAATCATCGCCAATGACAAGTGGCGTTGTGCCGGTCGGACGGGAGTCGGCGCGGTTCTGGGTTCCAAGCATGTCAAGGCCATGGTTTTTCAGGGAGATCGCAAGCGCCAATATGGTGATCAACAGGGTGTTGCGGAGTACGCCAGGGAGTTTTCCAAAACAAATATGGAGCATCCCGGGGTCAAGGCGTATCGAAAAATGGGAACCACCATGATGGTTTCGATGATGAACAATGCCGGCGCTTTTCCCGCCAAATACTGGAGCCAGGGCTCCTGTGAGCATTGGGAGCAGATCAGCGGGGAAACCTACCATGAAGAACATGAGGTGAAACCTCATGCCTGTGCCAAATGTTTTATGGCATGCGGCCGTTTGACCACAATCAGCAAAGGCCGTCACAAAGATCTTCAATTGGAGGGACCTGAATACGAGACAATCTACTCTTTTGGTGGTTTGTGCATGATCAAGGAGATGGAGGAGATCGCCTATCTCAATGATCTCTGCGACAGGCTGGGCATGGATACCATAACCGTTGGCAATCTCTGCGCACTAGCCATGGAGGCGCATTCACGCGGCGTAATCGATTATGGCATTGATTACGGCGATGCCCAACAGGTAGCTGAACTGGTAGAAAAAATAGGGGCTCGCCAGGACATTGGTGACCTCCTGGCCGACGGTATACTTGCCGTGTCAAAGCAGTGGCAGGTCGAAGATCTGGCCATTCATGTCAAAGGCATGGAGCCTGCCGGGTATGATCCACGGGCGCTCAAGGGAATGGGACTTACCTATGGAACAGCACCCCGTGGTGCCTGTCATCTCCGTACGACGTTTTATAAACCTGAGCTCTCCGGACTCATTCCAGCCGACCAGATAGAAGATAAGGCTGAGATGCTGATCGATTATGAAGATCGACTGAATATCTTCGACACCTTGACATTGTGCCGATTCTATCGCGATCTCTACACCTGGGAAGAGCTGGAGAAAACCATAACCCTGGTTACAGGTCAACAGACCACCCGGGAGAGCCTGAAGCAGATCGCCGCTCGTATTGCCACCATGACCAGAGAGTTTAATGTCCGGGAAGGTTTGCAGGCAGATGATGATCGACTGCCGGCCAGAATCCATAAAGAGGCGCTGCCGGAGGGAGGTTCTCTTACCGCAGCCGATATGGAGTATATGCTGCAGGATTACTATCGTTTGCGGGGGTGGGACAGTGAAGGAATGCCCAATTCAGGAAAGCAGCTGTAATTTTTGAGGGCAGGGTGTTGTCGGTACGCGTTCGGTACGCGTTTATTTTCTTGACAACGGTATTGATGTCTGATACATCAACGATCAGAGGTACTGATGTATTGTATTGTAAAGTCCCTTGAAAAACCAGGGAACTCGTTCGAGCTCGAGGAACAGCGAAAATACAGAGCGCTCCGTCCATGGAGGCAGTTGTATTATCGCTGTGACAAGGAAACAGGGCAGGTAGTCGAGCCAAGCGAGACCCCGCAGAAGCAATTTTTCAAGGTGGCCGTTAAGTGACCGGAGATCTTACTCAGGAGCCACCAAATATGAATACTCCCTTCTTTGTCTTTTTTGACCTTTTCGTTGTACTCTTCACCATTTCCGCCGTGCGTTTTATGGTGTTTCTCCCTGCTTCATGTTCTGCAAGAGACAGTCTTGCGAAAATTAAAGCGCATGAAAACCCGGTCGTTTACGGATGATACGTCATGGAGAGGCTGCAAGCACACAAATTACGTTCCATGGATGGTGTTTTACATTTTTGTTCGAATAGATATAAAAATTTAACATAAATGTTTATGGTCGGGCAGTCCGGATCGGCTGAGAGCAAAGGAGTGATGTAGGGCAAAAAAGCAGGCCCTTGTTTTTCGCCTGTGGAGATGCTCGGTAGGCAAGAAGTCATGGAATAGAGTTGTAATGGCATGGTCATTGAATAAACTTCTCCGAAAAAGAGCTTTTTTCTTCAAGATCAACAATTCCGAGACCATTTTTAAAAGTAATTCAAAAAAGATATAAAAAAAACACAAATAGATACAAATAGATATAAGGGAGACATACAAAAAGGGGAAAATGTAAGGAGCTGCGCGGTTGGTTGAACTGCTGGACTGTATGCATGCATCATCGCAACTTCTTCCCATGCTGGTAGGTTGTTCATTGCGGAAAGAGTCGTGGATAATGGAAGATGGTCAACACACCACAACATGGCACACAAGGCTGTTGACAACAAGAGATTGATTCTGAAGAGGAGAGATTGTGAGTATTGAGCTTATTACCATACTGTTTTTTGGCTGCCTGTTTTTCGCATTATTTCTTGGGCTGCCTGTTGCTCTGGGACTAGGCGGTACGGCTGTTATTTTTGCTGCGATATTTGAACCCAGGTCCTTGCTGGCCATTTCCAGCGCTTTTTACTATACGCCCTGGAACTCGGTTTTGGTGACCGTTCCACTGTTCCTGTTCATGGGAAGTTTGATCCGCTTCTCCGGCATAGCCGAGGCTGCCTATGATGCTGTCTATAAGCTGATTGGGCATATTCCCGGTGGTCTGGCCATGGGGACGGTCAAGGTCTGTACGATTTTTGCTGCAATTACAGGTATCACCCCGCCGGCCACCATTACCATGGGGCAGATAGCCTATCCCTCCATGATGAAGTATGGATATGACAGATCAATAGCCATAGGCTCCATTGGCGCGGGCGGGGCGCTGGGCGCTCTTATCCCGCCAAGCGTACCGTTCATCTTTTACGGACTGCTGGCCAAGGTTTCAATCGGTGGGCTGTTTTTGGGCGGGGTGCTGCCCGGTCTTATGCTGGCGTCCTTCTACATTATCTACATCGGCGTGAGATGCCGTTTGCAGCCGCATATCGGCCCGGCAATTCCTCCTGAAGAAGAATTTTCCCGGGCAGAGAAACTGCACGCTTTGCTCAACATATGGCCCTTCCTTGTTCTGATCCTCGTTGTTCTCGGCGCCATTTGGGGGGGTATTGCAACGCCCGCCGAGGCAGCCGCCTTCGGTGCTACCGGCGCCTGTATTATCAACGCAATTTACCGCAAACTCACCTGGCAGGTCTTGAAAGATTCGCTGGAGTCAACACTGAAACTTTCCGGCATGGGGCTGTGGATTCTCATCGGTGCCAATATCTTTTTGAATATTTTTAACTCACTGGGATGCCAGGACCTGGTAACCAGTTTGGTACTGGGAATGCCCGGCGGGACAACCGGTATCCTCTTTATGATGATGTTTATTATTCTCCTGCTTGGTATGGTGATGGATGACTGGGCAATCATCATGCTGTGCACACCTTTGTACATCCCCATTGTCAATGAGCTGGGGATCGATAAACTGTGGTTTGGAGTCCTTTTCATCGTCAATATACAGATAGCCTATCTCACTCCGCCTTTTGGTTTTGTCCTGTTCTGGATCAAGAGTATCCTGCCGCCGGATGTTACCA
>JBHEOR010000018.1:0-6200 GCA_046260685.1 Desulfopila sp. | reverse complement strand
GTGTATAAGTCTGTTGGTCCATTCATTGTCCTGCAGGTAATCGGCTTGATCCTGATATTTACGTTCCCTCAGATAGCATTATGGCTTCCTGATCTGTTGAACTGATGGACGATCCTGTGGTTGAAGGCAGATCCGTGTGTGCGTGGGGAGTTGGTTCCGGCTGAAAAGTCGCGGAAAGAGTAGACGGGAGGAAACGATGAAAGTATGGAGATTGTATGAGAAAGGCGTTGATGTGATCGCCGGTATTATGGGGAAGATCGGATGGCTTCTAATTCTTTACTGTATGATCTTTGGCGTGACGGATGTATTTTTGCGATATGTTCTCAATATGCCATCTCAGTGGATCAGTACCACCGTGCAGGCAGCCATGGTTCTCATGGCATGTGTTGGTGGTGTATATGCGCTGAATGAGAACGCTTTTGTGAAATTGGACCTTTTTTATGCCAATTTTTCACCTCGGAAAAAGGCGGTCTGCGATATTATCACCTCGGTTTTTACCTTTCTGTTCTTGAGTGTCCTGATCTGGAAGGGCATTTCGGCGGCGCAGATGTCCATAATGCTCAAGCAGGTTACCCCGACAGGCGTTTCTATCCCAATTTATCCGATCAAGACGTTCATCCCCATAAGCGCAACTTGTGTACTGCTGGTTGTGATCAAGAAGTTGGGGAATGATATACTGACCATAGTTGGGAAACGTGGAAGCTGAAAAGATTTTTTGAAGTTTCTTGGAGGCGTTTTCGGTCTTTCAGGAGTTGTAAATGAGGTTGTATCCAGTACATGGTGGCAAATGGTGTTTGGCGTATGGGGAGTTCTCCTTGCTAAACGCAAACTGAAAAAGCAGAAGGAGGAAAACACAATGAAAATGTCGATGAGATTGATTGCCGTGTTGTTTGTTCTGTCCATTTTTGCGGTACCGGGAGCTGCAGTTGCAGCAGATGATTACGGCCCGCCGGAAAAGGTGACGGAGTTGCTGTTCCAGCCGTGTTTTGATCAGTCCGATGCGGGATGGGCCAGCGGTATCGTGCCATGGACCAAGGCTGTCGAAAAGGCCACCAAGGGGACGGTGAAGTTCCAGCTGGAACCTGCCGGTGCAATTACCAGCGGATCCGAGGCGTTTGGTGCAACTATCGCCGGTATGATAGATGTATATGCCGGCTGGGCGACCGTTTACGGTGGCGACATGCCCGAGGGTATGCTGGCTTTTGGGCTGGCCATGGGAGCAAACAACTATCGTGATGCCTGGGCCGCAATGTTTGGTGATCCCAAATATCGTATTGGTGATCTTGTCCAGGAGGCAGCCAATGACCGAAATCTGCAGTGGGTAGGCTGGACATGCCAGGGCCCCAATGCCATGTTTACCAAGTTTCCCGTGAATAAAATGGAAGATTTGGCCGGTAAAAAGATGCGTGCCGGTGGTCCCCATGCCATTTTTCATAAAGCCATGGGCGGTGCTCCCGTGTCCATGAATGCAGGCGACATCTATACTGCCATCAAGCTTGGCACCATAGATGGAACCTACTGGGATACCGGTGGAATTGATGACATGGCCTTTCATGAGGTAATTGATTATGCCATCATGCCCGGCTGGTGTCCTGCGCAGCATCAGGAGATTTATATCAATCATGACAAGTGGATGGCCCTCAATCAGTGGCAGCGTGATCAGATCAACGGTGTTTTCATGGACACCTACTTCCAAACCAGCAGACTGCATGCGGCGGGTGTTGACGAAGCCCTGCAGGCGCTCAAGGACGAGGGCGGCGAAGTTATTCACTTCTCTGATGAAGAGTTGAAGAGAATGCGTGCCAAGGCGATCAAGGACATCTGGCCGCAGATTGCTGAAAAGTCCGATCGCAATGCCAAAGGTGTTGAGCTCTGGAAAGAGTTCTTAAGGGACGTTGGTGATCTGTAGAAAAGTGTAGCTTGACAATGTGTTGAATGAAACCGGCGCGCCCTCTTTCCATGCTGGAAGAGGGCGCGCTTTTTTTGATTACCAGCAAAACTCACCTGATTGATCCAGGAGTTTTACAAGAAGTACCATTCTAAAAAACGCTGGTTACCGGCAAAACTCACTCCGAAGGCTGCTATAAACCAGAATCTCTGGGAGCTTTGCTACAGCCGTTGAGCTGCGGATACCCATGAAAAACACGGTAAAAGTGTTATATCGTTTTTTCTCCCGGAATCACTGTGAAGGAATCTGGTGGCTGAAACTCCCAGTGAATATCTCGCATATAATCCGCAGCTTCTATTGCTCTGCAGCTTTGAACGAGCGTGACAAATTCTCTGTGCTCCTGCAGGTTTTTGAGATTCCACTGTGTACCGTAATCTCTTCGAGGGAAGTCATAGAGCTGCAATTTGAGGTTTTGCACATAGCTGAGCAGGCGCCGGTTTTTGGAAAGACTTAAAAAGACATCATGAAAGCGAATGTTGGCGTCATTGTGTTTGATGATGTCTTCTTTGCGCAGGGCGGCTTCAATTTCCTCGTTCAGCCTCTGCATTTGACTGATCTCGCGCTCCTCTAGCTTATCAAACACGGAGAGAATCACACGTGATTCAATTCCCCCGAGAATTTCATAAATATCCTGGACATCGTCGAGGGTCAGAACATTTATTTTCACCCCGCGCTGCGGCTGAATCGTCACAAACCCCTGCTCCTGCAAAAGGAGCAGGGCTTCGCGCAAGGGGGTACGACTTACGCCCAGCTCCTGGATCATGGTATTGACACTGATCGAGGCGCCGGGTTCCAACGCACCCAGGCGCATTTGCTCCTGGAGGTAATCATACACCTGCACCCGCAACAGGTGGTTTCCTGATCGTTCGTCACTGAGCATTCGTCTCTCACAACTTTTTATAGGAGGGGCGGTGGATTGTCTGACGGTAAGTTCTGTTATCCCACAATGGGATAACAGAACAATGGCAACACAGCGCTTTTATTTGGCAACACAGCTTCGTACGGATTTATCGTCATCCGCTTTATTGTCCTGGCTTGTGGTTCCTGCTGGAGGAGCGTAGCGAACGGTTGCGATTTTGTTTTGCGTAAAGAAGTCTATGCCGTCTTTGCCCTGTACTTTGTCGGTACCAAGGTGGGAATCCTTGATGCCGCCAAAGGGCAGGTAGGGATGCGGTGCGCAAATACCAACATTCACCCCCACCATTCCGACATCGGCCTCGGATATAAACTTTTCAGTATAGTATTGATTTTGTGTGAATATACAGGCGCCATTGCCAAAATTCTGCTCCCTGATAAACTGCAGGGCATCATCGATGTCTTTGATCTTCATGATGGAGACAACCGGACCGAAAATCTCTTCCTTGGCAATTGTTCTACATGGTGTGACATCGGTAAATACGGTGGGGCCGATAAAATATCCCTGCTGGTTGTTTTGCAAAAGCTCGGGATTACGGCCGTCGAGGGCCAGCGTGGAGCCCTCCTCGATGCCTGTGGCGATATATTGTTCGATACTGGCCTTGGCTTTGGCGGAAATTACCGGGCCCATGTAGATGTCCGGGTCCATGGCGTCACCGACCGTTACCTTTTTTGAGGCTTCAAGTACGCGCTCAATGAGTTCATCGTATACTTCGGGAACCGCCGCAACAATTGATCCGGCAAGGCAACGTTGCCCGGCGGAGCCATAGCAGGAGTGGATGAAATTTTCGATAAAGAGATCCCAGTTGACATCTTCCATGGCCACAAGACAGTTCTTCGCCCCGCCAAGGAGCATGCTGCGTTTGCCGCCGCGTCCGCACGCTTCGGCCATCTTCTTTGCCGTAGGAGTAGAACCGACCAGGCACACACCATTCATTTTAGGATGCTCGTACCAGGTTCCTGGAATTGAGCGATTACCATGAACGATATTGATAACCCCCTTGGGGAGCCCGATGGAAGTAAAAATATCTCCCATTTTCTGCATAAAGAGGGGGGACTGGGTTGAAGGTTTGTAGATAAAAGTGTTGCCCACACCTATGGCATAGGGGATGAACCAGCCAAAAACAAGGGCGGGAAAGTTGAATGGTGCGACACCGCCGAATACGCCGAGCGGTTGCTTGACCACTCGTCCGTTGATGTTCGCGGCAATTCCATCCAGGGTCTCGCCCTGAATGAGTGTCGGGATAGAGCAGGCCGCTTCGAATATCTCTATTACCCTTCTGATTTCACCGCGCGCCTCGCTGATATGCTTGGCCTGGTCAACGGCAATGGATACGGCAAGTTCTTCTTCGTTATTTATCATGGCCTGACGAATATCCAAAAGAAAAGCCATTCTTTTGCTCATTGACAGCTTTCGCCAGCCTTCATAGGCCGCATGGGCGGTGTCAACGGCAGCCAGCGATGATTTTTCCGAAGAAAGGGGGACTTCGCCTATCTGTTCACCTGTGGACGGGTTGTACAGGGGAACATATTCAACATCAGTTTCTTCCACCCATTCGCCGTTGATAAAGTTTTTGATCCGGACAAATTCCTGATTACTCATGATAGTTCACTCCTTCTAATAGTTATCCTTGGCGTGCCATACAGAGATCGGGCTGTGTTTCATTGACGACGCCGGATCTCCTTTTCCCCTGCCACTTCCCGGCTCCTTGGCTGTGGAACCATTCATGGGCAGTGCAGGGATACCCCGCTGCTGCATACAGCAACCATGCTGCATGTACTAATATACTAATATATTAGTTGAGGGCCAACTGTCAAACCTTTTTTTGTCTTGATCACCAACGAAACTCAGCTGATCGACCCAGGAGTCCGCCGTATTGTTTTCATGGGACGCCATAAACCCATCTCTGGGGGCTTAGCTGCAGCCGTCCGGGTTTTGCAGATACCCATGAAAACAATACGGCGAACTCCTTGCCCTTGGCTGCTTCGAGCTGCGTTTCGTTGGTAATTGGCATATTTCCCGTTTTCTTGTTTTTTATGATGGAAGTTAAGGAGTAAGGTATCTAAAAATAATGAATTATCAGGCTGTTAGAGAAAATAAGATTGTCCGGAAATCCGGTCACCAATTTCCGCTGCCTCTGCAAGCAGCATATCAAGATCATGGATCTCAGTTCGGTGATTTGTGATATTGACCCTGATTGCGACCTTGCCGTGCAAAACAGTGGTCGAGGGAGCTGCTATGCCCAGTTCCTGCAAAGTGATTACTATTTCAGTATTTAGCTCATCCAGCTTGCCTGCCCGGGCAGGAACATAGCGAAAGCAGACGATATTGAGTAGTACTGGAGCGAGGAGCTCGAACTTCGATAAATCCTGTATCCGTCGGCCAAGATATGCGGCCTGGGCGCAGTTTGCTTCCATTGCGGCGGCAAGTTTGTCCACCCCGTGTTCGAGCAGATGCGCCCATATCTTCAACGCCCGGAATCCCCGGGACAATTCCGGCCCATAATCGACGGGCCACGGGCTCCCCGCCGCAAGTCCCTGTTCCTTTCCGGTCAAGTATTCAGGTCGGCCGGCAAAGGCTTGCAGGTGGGCGGTTTGTGAGCGGATCATAACGCATCCTGCATCGTAGTTGACGTGCAGCCATTTATGAAAATCAAAGGCCACCGAGTCTGCTTGTTCAAGCCCGGCCAGCTGTTCACCGAGGTGTTTGCTCAGTATGGCGGTGGCACCGAAAGCACCATCGATATGAAACCAGAGTTTTTCGTGGCGGGCGATCTCTGCAAGAACGCTCAGGTTGTCTATTGCCCCGACATTGACCGAACCCGCGGTACCTATGAGCATAAAGGGAACATATCCCTCTTTGCGATCTTGGGCAATTGCCTTCTTTAGTGCTCCTGTGTCCATTCGGAAATCGGAATCGCATGCAATTTTGCGTAACGAATTGCTGCCCAGGCCAAGCAGGTCAAAGGCGCGTCCAATACAGGAGTGCGCCTGGGCCGAGGCGTAGCCGACCAGGCCGGTTCCGGCAATGCCCTTTTTCCGGCAATCTTCACCGAGTTGTTGGTCCCGTGCTACTTTCAGGGCAATGATGGTTGCCATGGATGTCCCGGAGACAATCAGTCCACTTGCCCCCTCAGGGAAGCCCAGCATCTGCCGGCACCATTCCAGCACCTGCTTTTCAACATATATGGCGCCATGGTCGCGGCCACCGAGGTTGACATTCATAGCGGCACCGGCCATTTCCGCAAGAATGCCGCCGGGATTGCCCGATCCGTGCACCCAGCCAAAAAACCGTGGGTGGGTATTACCGACGCCATAGGGGAGCAGGGCTGCGAGT
>JBHEOR010000179.1:0-5102 GCA_046260685.1 Desulfopila sp. | reverse complement strand
TATTGTGTCCCCTGAATAATACGCTCAGTGAAGAATGCCGGCTTATTCGTCGTGGACCCAAAACATCGCCGAGGAAGGCAGGGCAATGGTCACCGGGGAATGATCGTTGGTGATTCTGAAGCAGCTTACCACCCGTCGCGAAGCAATAATCTCTATGACTGATGACAGGTGGGTGGCATAAAAATGCATGGCCACGTTCGAGCCCATATCGATCAGCCGAACAGTGCCGCAAAGCACACAATCATCTGGGCGGGGCGGGTGGTCCCTGTCACGCAGCATGATGTCTTCGGCTCGAATACCAAGGCGTAGCGCCGTACCCACCGGGACCTGCCCTAGAAACCGAAAACGGTGCCCCAGACAGGGACAGTCGACTGTAATGCTGTCTCCCGCCGTCTCCACCACGGTTGCGGTAAAGAGGTTTTTGATAGCGAGAAAGCGTGCCACGGCGAGATTGGCGGGATGACGGTAGAGTGTTGTTTTATGGCCACTCTGTTCTTGAGTGCCATTGATCAAGACAGTGATATTCTCGGCCAGAAAGTAGGCTTCGGTCAGATCATGGGTAATGAGTAGCGCCGAAAGACCACGCTCACGTTGCAAGTCCTTGACCAGCCACCACAATTCCCGGCGCAGGGCCTCGTTCAGGGCGGTGAAAGGCTCGTCCAGCAACACCAGACGCGGGTTGGCCGCGAGGGCGCGCACCAGCGCCACGCGTTGACGTTCGCCTCCCGAAAGGGTAGCTATGCGCCGGTCGAGGAGATTGCCGATACCGGTAATCTCAACAAGCCTGTCAAGCAGTGGCTCAAAGTCGTCGCGGGCGAGTTTACGGGCTCGGGCGCTGTAGCTGAGGTTTTCATGAACGGATAAATGCGGGAACAGACCCAGATGCTGCGGCACATAGCCTAGACGGCGGCACTCCATGGGCCAACGGGTAATTTCCTCGCCCCCCAGGCGTATATGCCCCGCAGTGATGGGGATAGACCCAAGTATGGCGTTCAACAACGTGCTCTTGCCGGAACCGGACGGTCCCAGCACGGCATGGCACTCGCCCTCACCAAGCGAGAGGTGGATGTCTTGTAGGTGGAAGCCGCCCAAACGTGCGTTCAACGCCGTGACTTCAAACATACGCACTTCTCTTCAACAGGCGGCGCGCCGTATACAGGGCGGTAAGGCCAATACTGACAAGAACGAAAATCAGTGCGACCGTTCCTTCTATGTCGGCGTTGGACAATCGCATGAAGATCGCAATAGGCAGCGTTTCCGTGCGCATCGCCATGCTTCCCGCTACCATCAGCGTCGCGCCGAATTCGCCCAGCGCTTTTGCCCATGTGAGGATGAAGGAGGCGATAAGGCCATTTCGCGCCAGCGGCAGTGTGACAGTAAAAAACACATGGCGCGGGCTTCCACCAAGGGTGCGGGCCACGGTCTCCAGCTCCACCGGCACCTCTTCAAAGGCAGCCTTGAGCATGCGCACCGCCAAGCCCAGAATGGTGATAAACTGCGCCAGCACGATGCCGGCGAAGGTAAAAACAAAATAGACAACGTTGGTTTGCAGCCATTCACCCAGCGGATTATTGAAGAAAATGAGGATAATTGCGCCAAGTGCCGCCGGGGAAACGATGATGGGAAATTCCAGCACGGTCTCTGCCGCTCCTTTTCCAATAAAAGTGAAACGCGACAAGGCATAGGCGGCCGGTATGGCCAGCAGTAATGCAAGGGCCGTGGCCGCCGTGGCCGCCATCAATGACAGGTTCACGGAAAACAGCGTGCGATCTGAAAACAGCGTTTCCCGCAGCGTTGTCCCGTCGAGAAACCAGGCAAGCGAAACGATCAAACCGCCATAAAGTATCAGGACCGCCAGCGCGGCCCCGATGCTGGTGTGCTTTAAACTGATCATGACCTTATTTGTTCAGCCAATCGGCAGGTACCACGTACTCGCCGCCCACCGGTTTTTCTTTCCCCAGCCAGGCGTAGGCTTCCTCGGGTGTGGCGAAATACCTGTATTGGGAAAATATTTCTTGGCCCCGCGGGCCGCTGAGAAAATCGATAAATGATTGAGCGACCTCACGATTCCTGGTGAATCTGGAGATAGCAATCGGAATATAGCCCACACGCGAAACCTGCTCCCTGGGCAGCGCGACAGTCTCTATCCGCTCCGGGTCCCAGTGCTCAAAAACTCGCCAACCGATGACCGCATCGGCCTGTTTCAAAGAAATCGCCGTGGCGGTCTTTGAGCAAGAACCAGTGTAATTGGCTACATTTTTCTTAAACGCGGCCTTCTCTTCCGGAGTAAAATTTTGCTCGATAATCTCCACTGCATAGGTGCCGACACAGACACTTTCAGGATTGGCGATCGCCACGCGCAGCCCCGGCCTGGTCAGATCCTTCAGACTGTGGATGTTGTGCGGGTTCCCCTTTTGCACGTTAATGGCGGACACCAGGTAGACAATTATCGTCTCGGTTTCAGGAAACACGTCGCCATCGCGCTTTGCTTTTATCATAAAGTCGGAGGAGCCGGGGAAGTAAAGATCACCTTGCTTGGCGAGCTTCATTTGCGATAGCACGGTACCGGAACCGCCAAAGACCACATCGACCTTGATGCCGGTTTCTTCCTCAAAGGCCTTGACGGCTTCCTCGGTTGGCGGCTGTGAGGCCGACCCTGCATACACCAGCAGGTGATCGGCCTCCTGGGCGGTGGAAGTACAGACAACGAGAGTTGATCCCAGAAGGAAAACCGAGATAAAAAATGAACAGAAAACTGCGTGGAAAACCAGAGCAGAAACAGGTTTGCGTGCGGGCATGGCTTGACTCCTTTGTTTGTTTCGCTACATTTTTGTCTTTTTGCCGAACAAATCCTGCAAAAATGTATCCCCCTTGGCCATACATCAGACACATTGCCCGTATGTACGGCGCACAATGATCTTTCCATGCAGTGACCACCAGAATTTGTGCCAGTATACCGAGCCATTTTCCGAGCCATCTTCTTTTGGCCTGTCTGATAGTCAGATTTCTTCACGGGGCCGCTCGGCCAAAAATTCCTGGAACTCCTGGTACGCTGACCAAAACATCTCGATGGCCTGGTGACCCGTTTCGGTAAGAACTGCTCCACCCCCGCCCTTTCCTCCCGTGGTTTTCTCAACAACGGGCGAACCGCTTTGGCGGGTGATTGATTCCACCAGTTTCCAGGCATGGCGATAGGACATTTTCATTGAACGGGCAGCCGCGCTGATTGAGCCATAATCACGTATACGTTCCAGCAGCACCACCCTGCCATAGCCGAGGAAAGTACCCTCGGGGCCTTCTATCCAGATTCTTCCCCTCAGGCGATAGGATTGGGACATAGATGTTTCCCCCGTTGAGCTATCGTTGTATTTGATGAAACATAACGAAAACCATGACAATAGTCAATAAAAAGTGCAATTCTGAATTTGGGGGACATGATACTGTTTTATGTTGACAGAGTTTAACCTTCAATAATTTTTGCTCAATACCTGAAAAATGAGTGGATTTGATATGCTTCTCGGCATGCCGGGGTGTACAAAAAAAACAGTATTGTGTCTCCTAAATATTCATTTAAATCATCTTTGTTCTCAGGGGACCAATTAACCCAGAACCTAGAACCTAGAACCCAGAAAAATTTTAGCCAATCGTTGAGGATATAACCGAAGAGGACACGTGGCCCGGCCAGCCATGCCGGCCTAAAAACAGCAACATGTCCCCGGAATACACACAATTTTCACTGTTTAACCATGTTGAAGACCAGATTGCTCCAATTCTTCTGCCGTAATAAGGCGGTAGCTTGTACTTCGTCCTCCGCCCGGATTCTGAATTAGAATGTGGCGGGAAACGAGTTCCCGCATATCCCTGAGTGCGGTGTCTGGTGAACATTTGGCGAGCTTGGCATATTTTGAGGTGGTCATATGTCCCTTAAAATTGTCGAGCATGCGATTAATAACAAAGCGTTGTCGCTCATTAACCGGGGCAATGTTAATACGGTTCCACAAATCCGCTTTAAAAAGAACCGAGGACAACTCACCTTCCGCATTATCAATAGCACGTGAATAGCAATTCAAAAACCAAGACAACCATGACGTAATATCGACACTGCCTTTCTGCTGTCTCTCGAGCTGTGCGTAGTATGTTTTTCGCTCTTTTTCAATCTGTCTGGACATAGAATAGAAACGACTGGATGTCCCATCTGCCCTTGCCAGAGCCATATCTGCAATTGCACGCGCAATCCGCCCATTACCATCTTCAAATGGGTGAATAGTGACAAACCATAAATGGGCCACACCCGCCTTCAGAACAGGGTCAAACTTCATGTCAGTTTCAAACCATGAAAGAAACTTTGTCATTTCATCATCAAGCTTAGAAGCTTCTGGTGCCTCATAATGTACCCTTTCATGTCCTACTGGACCAGACACAACCTGCATAGAACCTGCTTCTGCTGGTCGCCAGGCACCAACGGTTATACGGTGCATGCCGCTTCGACCTGTCGGAAACAAAGCAGCATGCCAGTCAAATAAACGTTCCGCTGTCAAAGCCTGCTCGAAGTTTTGTGTTGCATCCAGCATCATCTCAACGATGCCTTCAACGTCGCGACCGGCGGGCTTATCTTCTTGTAAGAAAATACCTAATCTTCGAGCAATAGAAGATCGAACTTCTTCAATATCAAGTCTTTCTCCTTCTATGGCCGACGATGTCACAACATCAGTTGTAAGGATGTTCAAGCTGGCTTCCTGCCTGAGCGGGAAACCTAACGCTTGCATTTTACCGAGTAAACGACCCTGCTGGTGACGAGCCTCGACAAGCAACGACGCAAGGGCCTTATCGTCCCAGACGAAATTTGGCCAATCCTGCTCTTCATAGATCCACATGCACAATCTCCGTATTAGATGCGGTGATTATATCGATTATTTGCCGCAATAGCTATAAAAACCGCAAATTATGAGGTGAATGTCTGCCTTAATCACTGCAAACACATCCAATAACAGGGAGCATGGGATGTGTTTGACTTTTGATCATTTTGTAACTCTACAGGAGCACCCCATCTTGTCGCATTTGAGCCTTCTCGAATAGCACAAGTATGCTTCAAAGTCCCAAAT
>JBHEOR010000178.1:0-5193 GCA_046260685.1 Desulfopila sp. | reverse complement strand
CTGAAATTCCGCCGCAGCGGTTATCCAACTACCGGCCTGGAGAAAAAATGCAGCTTGTTACCGCTCAAAACCTGAAAAAAACCTATGCCGGGGACGTTCCGATAGAGGCCATACGCGGCGTCAATTTCACTATCCAGCCCGCCTCCTTCGTCTCTTTTGTCGGCCCCTCGGGCAGCGGCAAGAGCACCCTCCTGAATATGATCGGCTGCCTCGATCCGCCCAGTTCGGGTACACTCACCGTCGCCGGGCAGGATGTATCCCTGCTGAAAGTAAAATCGGCGGCAGTCTTCCGTGGTAAAAATATCGGCTTTATTTTTCAGGATTTCAATCTGATCCCCGTTCTGACTGTTTCTGAAAACATAGAATACCCCCTGCAGATGGTCCAGAACAGGCCGGCTCAAGAACGCCGCAAGCTGGTCGAGGAACTGCTTGCGGCCGTCGGTATGAAGGACCAAGGGCATAAATTTCCCCACCAGATTTCCGGGGGACAGAAGCAAAGGGTGGCGGTGGCTCGCGCTCTGGTTACCAAGGCAAAGTTGGTATTGGCCGACGAACCGACTGCTAATCTTGATCGGGAAACAGCCCTGCGTATCATCACCCTCATGAAAGACATGCGAGACCAATTCGGGACAACCTTCATCTTTTCCACCCACGATCCGAAAATAGTCGAAATTGCCGAAAAAGTATTCGTCATTGAAGACGGGATGATAAGAGAATCAAACCATGACGGAGAACAACATGTTTAATATCCTCAAGATCGCCTGCCGCAACCTGTTTCGATATAAAAGAAGGACTATCCTTACTTCGACCCTGGTTACATTAGGAGTCGTGGCCGTGCTTCTCTTTATTGCGGCCGCCGGATCTTTTAAGAACATGATGATAGGCCAGGTCACCGATTCGATGCTCGGTCATATCCAGGTCCATAGGAAAGGCTATCTGGCCGCCATCGACAGTCTCCCGTTGAATCTAAATATGAATGAGAATCAAGTATTGAAAATCCGGGAAATCCTTGAAAAGAATCCCGAGGTCGAAGCTTTTTCGCCGCGAATAAAGATCGGAGCAATGTTCAGCAATTATGCCGAAACTACCAATATCCGTTTAAATGCGGTCATCCCGGAAATGGAGTTCAGGACTGTGCCACTGCTGCGGGATCGTATTGCCGGCGGCAAATCCAAGACTCTTCTGCAAAAAGGGGGAATTCTTGTACCTGAGCTGCTTGCCAAAGGTATGAAGGTTCAGGTCGGTGACGACATCGTCCTGGTGGCGACCAATAAGGACGGTTCGGTAAACGGCCAATCCTTCCGGGTCGGCGGCGTCGTCGTCGGGATTTCCGGGCCGGGAGGCCGTGACGGATATATCCATCTTGATGATGCGCATAGCCTGTTGCGAATGGAGACTAAAGAAGCGAGCGAAATTGCCATCCGGTTGAAAAACATGAATCGATTGCATACCGCTTTCACCGCCCTTAGCAGTGAGTTGGAGTCCGTCCGCAACAAGATGGACAAACCGGTTTTTGAAGTGCATACCTGGACCAGACTGACTCCATTTTATAATATCGTCAAAATGATCGATCTGATGACCTTGTTTATCAAAATAATGCTGGTGGCCATTGTTCTGGTCAGCATCATGAATGTCATGGTCATGTCGGTCTATGAACGGATCAGGGAGATCGGCACCATCGCCGCCATGGGCACAAGTCCGAATAAGATTCTTCTTCTTTTTCTCACCGAAGGAACACTGCTCGGCCTGCTCGGCGCAACTCTTGGTGTCATTGTCAGCCTGATCGCCATCACTGCCCTGCGAGCGGCGCAAATCAGCTTTGATTTCGGCCAGCAAAAGGGACTTATTCTCAACCCGACTCTTGGAGTGGCGGACATGGCCGCCATCTCAGCAATCGTTATCTGCATCGCCGCGATCGGCAGCCTGCAGCCGGCCTGGAAAGCTGCAAAAATGGATCCGATCACTGCTCTGCGCCATACATAGGTGAACTATCATGAACAAACCAATCGTCTTAATGAGCCTCTTGGTCACCTTCATCCTGTTGATGCTTGCCAATTCGGCCTCAGCCCTCGACGGCACTACCATCCTTGAGCAGGTCGACCGCAAAATGCAGCCGGAATCCTATGAAATGTACCGAAAACTCATCAATATTGAACCGGACGGCAGCCGTAAGGAATACATCCTCTATAGTGCCAAGAAGGATCGGGACAAGATGATTGCCCTTTTTCTCTCCCCGGCCAGCGAAAAAGGACGTTCAACGCTAAGGCTCGGCGATAATATGTGGCTGTACATCCCCAATGTCGGTAAGCCCATTCGCATTACCAGTTTGCAGTCGGTCATCGGGGGGGTGTTCAATAACTCGGATATCCTCAGCCTGGACTACAGCGTTGAATACACGGTCAAGAATATCACAGAGGAAGGTGAACGCTATTTCCTCGAAATGAAAGCCAGAAATGCCACTGTGGCCTACGACGGCTTGAAGATGGAGGTGGATAAAACCACCCTGCTGCCGATGGTCATCGAATGTTATGCGGCAAGCGGCATGCTGATCAAGACCCTACGCTACGGCAAGACCGAGGATTTCGGCAATGGCCTGGTTCGTCCGTCGGTGTTGGAGACCGACAGTCCGCTGTACAAAGGATATAAATCGGTCATGGTCTTTGCCAAACTCCGGGAGAAGGTATTCAAGGATGAAGTTTTCACCCTCAACTATTTGCCGAAAGTTGACGAACTTCGCTGACTCTTGCAAGGTTTCCAGGCTGTTGACCATGTTTTGTGGACTATTGATCGGGATCTTTCCCCCGCTCACCGCCGCTAGTGAAGATTTCAGCCTGGAGCTTACCGAGTATGAAAAGAAACCTTTCTCCCTCGGCGGGTTTGCCGAGATCAGAGGAGAAAGCCTGCACGTCCGGAAAGATGGGACAGCCACTTTATTGAACCTTCATGATCCCCCCTCGGCCCTGAACAGATTGACAACCAGTATGCAGCTCAATGGCTCGTATACAAAAGGAATTGCGGGATTCAACTGGCTGGCGTCGGGATTCGCCCGACAGGATGAACTCGGCTGGGGTGACAGTCTCGATCTCTACGAAGGATATCTGACCCTTCAGCCAAGGCCCGGGATCAATGGTATTTTCGGTAAAAAGGCCTATACCTGGGGCAAAGGCTATGCCTGGAACCCGGTAGGTTTTATCAATCGGATTAAGGACCCCAATAACCCCGAAGAAGCCCTGGAAGGATTTGTGACGGCCGAGGCCGAGTGGATACGAAGCTTTTCCGGCGACCTGCAAAATATCGCTTTCACCTGGGTGGTCTTGCCGGTCGATCAGAACCTGAACAACGATTTCAACACTGAAAGCCATGTCAACCTGGCTGCCAAACTCTACCTCCTCTTTTTCGATACCGATATCGATTTTTTCGTCTTCACCGGTGATAACGGGACCGACCGCTTCGGGGTTGATTTCTCCCGCAATATTACGACCAATTTTGAGATTCACGGTGAATACGCTTACCTGTCCGACAATGACAAGCTGGTTCTGCGGGAAGATGGGGGGATTTTACGCGAGACCGACGATATCACTTCGGCTCTCGTCGGCATTCGCTATCTCAGCAGTTATGAACTGACTTCAATCATCGAATATTACTATAACGGCGGCGGCTATTCTGAGAATGAAATGGCTCTTTTTCACGCCCAGGTCGACGATGCGGCAGCAGAGAGGCTGCATTCCGGAGAAAACTATCTCACCGGCAGCATACCCGGTTCCAGCGGCTACACCCGACCCCATACAGGAAGAAACTATCTCTACGCCCGGTTTAGCCTCAAGGAGCCTTTCGATACCCTTTATTTCACTCCGGCGGTGACGGCCATCGTCAACCTCGATGACGACAGCTTCTCACTCACTCCCGAGTTCATCTATACCGGATACACCAACTGGGAACTCCGATTACGCTACGCTATCCTGGAAGGCGATTCGGGAAGCGATTTTGGCGAAAAACAGAACAGCAGCAGGATTGAACTGCGGCTGCGATATTTCTATTAATTTCGGTGAGATTAATATGTTGTTTCGTAATTGGCGCAGAGTCGTTTTTCCGTATACTCAAATCATTAGTTCTGACAAAGGTCGATAAGAAGTCACTCCTTGGATAAGACGATTATGATGGCCACGAGAACGCCACCGCCCAGGGCGACGAAACTATATTTTTTGTGTTCCTGCTCGGCCCTCGGCAGCAGGTGCGTTGCCCCGACATATACCAGCGTGCCCCCCGAGAGCGACAGCAAGGCCCCCAGCGTCGATTTGTCGATGACACTTATGACCGGGTATGAGATGAGCATCCCCAAAGGCGTCGTCAGCGCAGCTGCCGCCAGGGCGAGAATCAGGGCGATCCGCTCCTTGAACCCTCCTTTGAGTAGCAGCAGATAGGTGATTATCCCTTCGGGAAATTCGTGCAATATCATGCCGGTCGTGGCGATAAAGCCGGTAAAGACACTTACCGTGAAGGAAATGGAATAGACAAAGCCGTCGATGAGCGAGTGAAAGCCGATGCCGATCATCGGTACGATCCCGATATTGTACTGGGTTTTTTCCGTGTCTTTCTGGCAGACAAAGGCAGTGATAAAGCGGTTGAAGAAGTATAACCCGAAAAAGCCTGTCAGGAGGTAGACGGGTGCATGAGGATTCATGGAAAAGGATTTGGGGATGATGTGGAGGAACGAGGCGGATATCAGCACCCCCGCGGCAAAGCATATGAAGTATGTCGTATTGCGCTGTCCCCACTCGGCGAAGTTGCGGATCGTGTAGATACCGATGGACGTGACGAGGGCGGCCAAAGAACTTGCGGCTAGAGCCGACAGAAAGCTGGTTTCCATGATCTCTCCTTGACGACGCTTTTTAACGAACGTCCTCAACCTGTCTGCTTAGTTCCCTGGCAACCTGCTGAAAAACCAGGCCAGCTTCGGAGTCCGGCGCCGACAGCATGAGCGGCACGCCGCTGTCGCCACTGCGCCCGAGTTCAAGGTCGAACGGGATTGCCCCCAGCAGGGGCAGGCCGGTTTCCCGGCTGAGTTTTTCTCCTCCACCGCTGCCGAAGATCTGGATTGGGTCAGCGGAATGACCACAGCGAAAATACGACATGTTTTCAATCAGACCTGCTACCTGCAGGTTATGCCGTTGAAAGAGGGTGATCGATCTACGA
>JBHEOR010000177.1:0-5269 GCA_046260685.1 Desulfopila sp. | reverse complement strand
GACCGTAACAGATGGTGATATCCTTCATGTTCATTTTTTCAATAACCTGCTCCATGACGTAGACCGGGCAGTTCGAGCCGGCCATGATACCGGTTCGCAGCGTTGCGTAATCGAATTTGGTAAACATGGGATGGTCGAGCAGGGCAATGAACATGGTGGGGACGCCATAGAGGGCGGTGCATTTCTCCTGCTCCACCGAAGCCATGATTAGCAGCGGGTCAAAACTTTCGAGGATAACCATGCAGGCGCCGTGATTGACCGCGGCCAGAACCCCCAGAACGCAGCCGAAGCAGTGGAACAGCGGCACGGGCAGGCAAACCCGGTCATGTTCGCTGAAATGCTGGTTGGCACCGATAAAAAAGCCGTTGTTGCCGATATTGTAATGGCTCAGCATGACTCCTTTGGGGAAACCGGTGGTTCCCGAGGTATACTGCATGTTGATGACATCGTGGGGGCTCAACGAACGCTGCCGTTCCTGGTAGTCTTCCTCGCTGACCATGACGCTGAGCGCCTTGATTTCGGGGATGGAGTACATACCGCGGTGCTTTTCCTGACCGAGAAAGCCAACCCGTTTGAGGCGCGGGAATTGTGTGGTTTTCAGGCGTCCTCTCTCCAGGCTTTTTAATTCCGGAATGAGCTGATAGATCGTGTTGACGTAGTCGGTGTCCTGGTGGCCGTCGATGAGAAAGAGGTTTTCGGCCTCGGACTGGACCAGCAGGTATTCGAGTTCGGCACTTTTGTAGTTGGTGTTGACGGTGAGAAGAATTGCCCCGATTTTGGCGGTGGCAAACTGCATGGTGACCCAGTAGGGGATGTTGGTCGCCCAGATGGCCACCTTTTCCCCTTTCTGCACACCCAGGGCCATCAAGCCCCTGGCCATTTCATCAACCGTCCGGGAGAATTCGCTGTAGGTCAGCCGAAAACCCCTGTCGACATAAACGATGGCGTCATTGTCCGGATAGTGTGCCACGGTCTTATCGAGAATCTGTCCAAGCGTCAGTTCGTGGAGTGGAGTGTTCTGTTCTTCCATGGGTGTTCCCTCGGTGGTCTCTATGAAATCTCATTCCGGGATGTATATGACAGCGTGAATGTGGGCCCTTGTTCCACCGTTGCAGCTGACGTAATGGGGCACCACAGAGTTGTAATAAACGCTGTCGCCTTCTTCGAGGATGTAGCTCTCTTTGCCGTAAATGATTTCTATGCTGCCCTTGACCACGGCGATCCATTCCTCGCCCTCATGGGAGGAGAGAACCTTCCGGCTGGCCGATTCCGGCATGATTTCAATGAAAAAAGGTTCCATGTGGCGGTCGCTTTTGCCCATACCCAGAGAAAAGAAGTTCAGTGATACGGGTTTGTTCTTCTCCGCCAGAACGCTGAACTCCGATGTCCTCTCGGCCTTGCGGACAATATACGGATCCGTTGTTTCCTGATCATCTAGAAAGGTCCCGAGCCGCACGCCCAGAGTACGGGCGATTTTGATCAATGGACCCAGGGGAGGGTATATGTTTTCGGCGAGCATGGTCTGGATAAAGGCCTTGTCAAGACCGGTGGCTTCCGTCAGCTGGTCGATGGAGACGTCTTTTTTCTCCATAAAATACTGAATGCGTGTATTGATTGTTGCGGTACTCATTCCTTCTCCAGGGGTTGATGTTTTGGTGTGGACAAAAATGCGTATACGATTCAAGGCCACCTTGAAAAATGGCCCTTTTCACCAATCTCTTCGTTGCGCAAGGAAATTGTATCCTCGAGATATCAACTATATGTCTCCGGTAAAATTTCCTCACGCGCCTCGACCTTGGAGAAAAAATCTCATTTTTCAAGGTAGCCTCAGGCAAAAAAATATTTAAGGATTTGATTCCCCCAAAAGATCAGCTGGTTGATCCAGGAGTATTGCACATGTTTATTTCAAGGGACGCCATAAACCCATCCCTGGGGGCTTAGCTGCAGCCGTCCAGGCTGCAGATACCCTTGAAACAAACATGCGCAATACTCCTTCGCTCCGTCCTGTGAGCGGACCCTGAGTTTTTGTGGGTGATCAGGCTCTATTTCACCGGCACAACCCAGCCAAAGGGATCCTCGGCATGGCCATACTGGATATCCGTTAACTTTTGAAAGAGGCTGGCGGCAAAGGGGCCGACATTGCCGTCGCCGACGGTGATTTCATTGGTGTTGTACTTGATTTTGCCGACGGGGGAGATGACCGCGGCCGTGCCGGAGCCGAAAACCTCCTGGAGCTTGCCATCTTCATGGGCGCGGTAGACTTCATCGATGGATATTTTCTTTCGGTGACCGTTTTGCCCCATGACCCGGCAAGCTGGATGACGCTGTCCCGAGTGACTCCGGAGAGAATGCTGCCGTTGAGTTGGGGAGTTATGATTGCATCATCGATCATGAAGAAGATATTCATCGAGCCCACTTCCTCGATATATTTGAGCTCAACACCGTCCAGCCACATCACCTGGGTGTACCCTTCTTTGTTGGCCAGTTCGGTGGCATAGAGACTTGCGGCATAATTACCGGCTGTTTTGGCTTCGCCCACGCCGCCCCGCACCGCACGGACATAATCGGAGGTGACCCATATCTTGACCGGGTCGAAACCCTCGGGGTAATAGGCGCCCACGGGGGAGAGAATAATAAAGAATCGATAGGTGTGCGATGAGCGCAGCCCGACATAGGGATCCGTCGCAATGATTGCCGGTCGAATATAGAGCGACGTTCCAGGCTCACTTGGAACCCAGTCTTTTTCGATGACGAGGAGTTTTTGCAGGGCGTTGAGGATAAACGCTTCATCCAGCGGCGGCATGCAGAGCCGGTGAGCCGATTGGTTAAAGCGTTTGAAGTTATCCTGTGGCCGGAACAGCTGGAGGTCTCCGGAAGATGTTCTATACGCCTTAAGGCCTTCAAAAATAGCCTGGCCGTAATGCAGCACCATGGTTGAGGGGTCAAGCTCCATGGGGCCGTAGGGCTCGATGCGCGGATTATGCCAGCCCTGATCGGGTGTGTAGTCCATGTTGAACATATAATCGGTGAAATATGTCCCGAATCCCAGCGCTGAATCCTCCGGGTGATTTTTAAATGTGGTGGCTTTTTCAAATGCTATGTCCATTGTTCCCTCTCAAGAGTAAAATAATTGCTTCCGCCCACGTGGTGTGTTGAGAAAAATTATTAAAAAGTAGTATAAATTTTATGCCAAACACTGTATTTTAACCTGACAGTATACGAAATTCTCTCTGGCTTTCAAAGCTAAAAAAACCTTTACATCATTCCGCAGTGTATCCGGTAGTCCCCGACATGCGCTTCTTCGGGTTACTGGAATACCATCGTTGTTGTCAAGAGTTTCATTTTCTGCTAATAAGCCATGTTGTACATAAAAAATCAAGATATCCGTTGCATCAATAGGATACTTGTTGGTTAAACGAAACTGATGATTGCTCGCCATGAACGAGTGGGGAGCTGCATCGGAACACATTCAGATTTTTGAGTATCAATAAAGCTCAAGGGGAAAGGGGTCTTTACATGTTCTTTTCATGGGTATCTGCAGCCAGGACGGCTGCAGTTAAGCCCCCAGGGACGGGTTTATGGCGTCCCATGAAAAGAACATGTAAAGACCCCTGGATCGATTTGTTGAGCCTTGTTGGTCATCAGCTTCAGATTTTGGTGAAAAATGCGAAAAGATATAATAGAGATTCGATGGCATGGACGGGGAGGTCAGGGCGCTATTACCGCGGCAAAGATTGTCGCCAATGGAGCGTTCGTTTCGGGATTCAAAGGTGTGGTCATGGCCCCGACGTTCGGGACGGAACGACGCGGGGCACCGGTCTTTACCTCGTTGAAAATAGCCAAAGACAAGATTTATGACCTCTCACCCATCACAACTCCCGATATGGTGGTGGTGCTTGACCACACCCTGTTGGATGAGGTCGATGTAGTGGCCGGTTTAAAAGACGGTGGCCTGGTTGTTCTCAATGCTCCCGGTGCGGCGTCCGATTATTCCTTTGCCGGCGCCGGGGTTGCTGTTGCCGATGTTACGGCCCATGGTGTTGCGGCGGGATTGCCGCCGGGCGTCGTCAATTCCGGTATAATAGGAGCGTTTTCCAAAGCCACCGGCCTTGTCGATATTGATGTCCTGGTGGAGGCCATTGAACAGGAATTTGTCGGCAAGAAGCCTGAGAAAAATGGTGCGGCAGCCAGAATCGCCTATGACAACACCTTAACAAATATTGCAACCAAGACTACGGTGTAATACTACAGTTACAGTTAATACAACAGTGAATACTACAGTTAATACTACAGTTGGAGACAGATAGATGGCCGAAAAAGAGTATTGCAAAATGATATCGCGGAGTACGCCGGGACCTGGTGATGGCGGCAGGACAGGGTCCTGGCGGGTGCTGCGTCCGATCATAGATAATGATAAATGTATCCCCGTGAAAACCGGTAAAAAGTCCTGTTTCAACTGTTGGCTGTATTGCCCCGACTGTGTTGTCAGTAAAACCATTCCCCCCACCATAGACCTTGAATACTGCAAAGGCTGCGGTATCTGTGCCGAGGAATGTCCTGCCGATGCCATTGCTATGGTGAGCGAAGCCAGTCAAAATGCGGAGGAGAAATAATACCATGTCTCATATCATTGAATCGGGCAACGTTGCCGCGGCAACGGGTGTCAAGCTTTCACGGGCGCAGGTCATCGCTGCATATCCGATCACGCCGCAGACACCGTTGACGGAAAAGCTCTCGGAGTTTGTCGAATCGGGCGAGCTCGATGCCGAATATATCCCTGTAGAAAGCGAGCACAGTGCCATGGCGGTCTGTATCGCCGCTTCAACGGCAGGAACACGGGCCTTTACCGCCACCAGCGCCAACGGTCTGCTCTATATGAACGAGCAGTTGCACTGGGCGGTCGGAGCACGGTTGCCGGTGGTCATGTGTGTCGCCAACAGGGGGGTCGGAGCGCCGTGGACGGTGTGGAATGATCAGCAGGACTCCATGTCGCAGCGGGACGTCGGCTGGGTCCAGATATATGCCAACGATCACCAGCAGATAATTGATGCCGTTATCAAGGCCTTCCGGCTGGCCCAGACCATCAGCGCGCCGGTCATGGTCTGTTATGACGGTTATCTGCTCTCCCATACCTATATGCCCTTTGAACAGCCTGAACAGAGCCGGGTGGATGCCTTTCTGCCGCCTTTTTCACCCAGACATTTCCTGGACCCAGAAGAACCCGGCAATTTCAATACGGTGACCCTGCCGGATATCAGGCCCGGGGTGG
>JBHEOR010000176.1:0-5334 GCA_046260685.1 Desulfopila sp. | reverse complement strand
GCCCTGCGCCATCACCAAGTACGAAAAGATGGGCTATCTCAAGACCAAGGCTAACAAGTTTGCCACTTGCACCCTGGTGCTGCCGGTGGTCAAGCCCCTGTGGGACGTGATGATGGATGAGACCGAGATCCCCTGGCTGCTCGCCGAAAAGCTAAAAGAGCGTGGTTTTCCAAACCTTTACGATTACTACCACAACGAGTTTAAAGATCCCGAAACAGGACATCATCCCAAGAATCCCCGCGAGTTTACCGAGTACAACTTGAAGATCCAGACCCAGCCGATCTGGGACAGCCTCTTTTACGACAACATCGGCGGTGACAAGATCCACGGCTGGCAGGATTTCCTGAAGCAGGGGATGTGGAATTCCAGCGACTATACCTACCAGCAGCGCTGGGGGGGCAAGTTCAAGACCAAGAGCCACAAATTTGAATTCTACAGCGAAACCCTGAAAGAGGCGCTGGGCAAACACGCCGAAAAACACAAGACCACAGTGGACGACATCCTTGCCACCTGCAACTATACGGCAAAAGGGGAGCTGGCCTTTGTGCCCCACTACGAACCGCCGTTCCGGCACGGGAGCGAAAAGGAATACCCCCTCACCTTCATTGACTGCAAGTCGCGCTACAACCGTGAAGGGCGCAGCCAGAACAGCCCCTGGTATTACGAATTCAAGAATAACGATCTTGGTGACAAGCGCTGGGACGATGTGGTGAAAATCAATCCGATCGATGCCAAGAAGCTTGGCATCAAGGAAGGCGACGCGGTACGGGTAACCTCGGTCAGCGGCAGCATCACATCAAAAGCCCGCCTCTGGGAGGGCGTGCGGCCGGGTACCGTCACCAAGACATTCGGCCAGGGCCACTGGGCCTATGGTAAGGTGGCGGCCAAGGACTACCACAAGCACATTGCCCGTGGCGGTAACAACAACGAGCTGATGCCGGCCGATTATGAGCGGTTGAGTGGCTCTACCGCCAGAAATGGTGGTTTCACCGGCGTCAAGATTGAAAAAATTTAACTCATTTACATATAGGAGGATACAACAATGACGCAATACGCGATGGTCATTGATTTACAGAAATGCGTAAGCTGCGGCGCCTGCGCCCTGGCCTGCAAAACCGAAAACAATACAGGGCTGCGGCGTAACGGGCAGACCCACAATTTCTGTGATTTTATTTACACCACCGAAGGAACCTTCCCGGAACTGAAGCACACCACCATGCCGGTCCAATGCAATCACTGCTCCAACGCCCCCTGTGTGGAGGCCTGTCCGGTGGAGCCCAAGGCCATGTTCAAAACGCCGGAGGACCTCACCATGCACAACGATGAGCGATGCATCGGCTGCCGCGCCTGTCAGGATGCCTGCCCCTACAGCCTTGATGAGGTCGTCGATGACAATTCGTATAGCGTCATCAGCTATATTGATGAAGACTCTCCGACTCATCCCTTCTATCACGACGGCACCGAGGCAATTCCCGGCTGCACTTCTTCCGGTCTGGACACGGCCCGGGCCGCCAGGACCACACCCCCGGATCGCACCTTGTTTCATCATAGTGATTACGAGGACGTCCGCCGGAGTAACATCACCGAAAAGTGTTATTTCTGCGCGCACCGACTGGCCGAGGGGCAACTGCCTTACTGCGTGGAATCTTGCACAGCAAGGGCGCGCCGGTTCGGGGACATCTCCAACCCCGAGAGCGAGGTGTCCAAGCTCTTGAAAAAATATGAAAATTTCGTTCTTAAGCCTGATGAAGGCACCAAGCCGAATGTTTATTACATTCGTAAATATAATACAAAATAGGGAGATTGCGACGATCATTAACGGTTATGCCGTTTAATGATCGCCGCAAATTCCGATTAACCAAGGTAACGATATGACCACAATGGAAAATTTGATTGTACACGGCGATTGTTTCAAGTTGCTGGCGGCCGCCTTTTATGAACCGGAAAAAGATTTTTTTCTTGAAGAAAAGCTTTGTGAAAATCTTGCCTCGCTTCTTGCGACAAACGGCTGCCTGGATGCCTCCGCCGCCGCGGAAAAAATGACGGCAGCGTTAGCGGAATCTGATCAGAGCACCCTGCTGGTCGAGTATGCCCGGCTGTTTGTCGGCCCCTTCGAGCTGGTCGCCCCTCCCTATGGCTCGGTGTACCTGGAGAAAGAGCGCCGGCTGATGGGAGACTCAACCCTGGCCGTACAAAAAATGTATCATGATGCCGGGCTTGATCTGGAAATAAAGGACGTACCGGACCACATCGCTTTTGAACTGGAGTTTATGCATTACCTCTGTCAGTGCGAGGTTGAGGCTGCCAACGATCATACCGCAGTCCAGGAATTGCGGCGGAAGCAGGCCACATTCTACGCCCATTTTCTGGCCCCCTGGATCCCCGATTTCTGCGCGTCCATTCGCAACGGCACCGAGAGCAAATTTTACTCGGCGCTGGCGGAGTGCCTTCATGCCTTTATTACAGGAACGGCCTCGCGTTTTGAATTAAGCGGCTTATTTCAACCGGGAGACAAAACCTGTGCTTGCTAGGTTGCTGTTTAACCGCATCGAAAAATCCGTTGCCTCACCGGTAGCGCATGATCAGGGCAGATGCCTGCGCCGACGGTTGAGCGCCAACACTTGCTCCCGCTGTTTGGATATTTGTAAACAGGGGGCCTTGACCACCCAGGACAGGGAACTTCTTTTTTCAGAGGATAAATGCACCGGTTGTATGGCCTGTGTCGCCGAGTGTCCCAATGACGCTTTTTCCTGCGGCTTTGACCTTGATTCGCTCCTCTCCCGGATCCGCGCCGCTCAGGAAGAGCAGCCTGTTATCCTGGGCTGCAAAAAATGCGCGGACCATGAAAGCATGCTCTTTGTCCCCTGTCTTGGCCTTCTATCGGAGCCGCTTCTGGCCGCCCTGCACAGCGTGGCGCCAGGAGCTTGTTTTCTTGATGTACGGCATTGTGCCGACTGTGTCAATGGGTCTGTCCTGGGGGTTCTTACCGAAAGGTTGCAAGGGATAGTCAAAAAGATCGGGGCAGCAGCCGATTTGAAGATCCGCTACCTTTTTGCCGATACACTGCCCCAAAAAACAACAGAGCAGCAAAGGCGGTTTTTCCTTCATTTTCTGCAAAAAGAAGTTTCCGCCTTCGGCCGTGAGATGATGACGGACACCAGTGGCCCACATGGCCAGCGTGATACTATGCCCGAAGGCGACAGTCGGAAAAAAGGTGCGACCCGGAAAATCCGATTACTTCTGGATGCACTGTCCATGCAGCCAGGGGAAACAAAGGAAACGAAAAATCTACTACTATCTTATTTCTATACATTAGATGCCAGTGTTGCCTGCGATCTTTGCCCCTCCTGTACCGGGATGTGCCCCACCGGCGCGCTCAAAAGGCGCACGACGGAAAATGGCAAAAAGCAGCTCGCCTTTATCAGTGCACAGTGCAGCGGCTGCGGCCTCTGTATCGAGTTCTGCAAAAAAAAGGCGCTGAGCATGCGGGCTTTTTCTGGTAATGAACCTGCGACTACCCTATTCATTGCTTAAAGGGAGAAAAACAATGTTCGGTCTTGGCACAACGGAAATGATCATCATTCTGGTATTGGTTCTGATCGTCTTTGGTGCAGGGAAACTGCCCCAGGTCGCCAGTTCGCTTGGCAAAGGTCTCCGCAATTTCAAGGACGGCATGGATCCGAATCTGATTGACGATGAGGATGTGGCCATTATGGACAACAAAGACGCCTGAGTGGAGTCGATTGGCCGCCCGATTAATTACCTGCGCTTATCTATTACCGATCGCAGGTTGTACTTCCTCGGGTGCAGATGTTGTGGCGAAAACAGGGTCATTGCCGCCCGGCCAGAACAAGTACAAGTCCGGGGATTATCAACCCGTTCGTAAGGCCGGTGTCGTTGAAAAGTGCATTCTTTGCCACCATCGCACGACCCACGGGCTGCAACCTGCTTGCGTAGATGTCTGCCCAGCCGACGCGAGGATCTTCGGGGATCTTAATGATCCGAACAGCGCAATCGCTCATGCCCTCAAGAAGCATCAGTCGACCCGTCTGAAGGTCGAAGAGGGGACTGATCCGAACGTTTATTACATTCGGAGTTACAACAACCCGAAGGTTTGATAACCTGCTACTTTGTCATCGGGGGCGGGGTCGATGGCCCCGCCCCTTTTGTCACTGAGGATGATATGAACGATTCACTGCCCAGAACCCATCTTCGTCATCTGGCCAGAGCCGATATCTACCGTCTGCTGAGCGCCTTCTTTTATCAACCGGAAGCCGCATTTGTGGAAGAGGAAGTTTTCGCACAACTGAAAACTTCGATGACCAAAGTGCATCCGCAGATCGTTCCCGACATCGTGACTCTGGAGGCCGCTTTCAAGGGGGTTGGCCTGGACGTCTTGCAGCTCGATTACAGCCGTCTGTTCCTGGGGCCGTTCGAGATATTGGCCAAGCCGTATGGCTCGGTCTATCTTGACGGCGAGAAAGTTGTGATGGGTGATTCAACGGTTAACGCAATCGCCTTGTACCGCGAGGGGCAATTCGACATTGCCGAAGACTTTCGGGAGATGCCGGATCATATTGCCGTGGAGCTCAAGTTTCTCTATTTGATCACGTTTAATATGGCTCAGGAGCCTGCGGCTGCAGAAAAGAAGAGACTGCTTCTGCTGAAGCGAAAGTTTCTCCGTGAACACCTGGGGGGATGGGTGATCCCGTATGCAAATGCCGTTTGTAAAGGGGCAAAAACTGATTTTTACCGTCAACTCGCAGATATCGTGGAACAGGTTGTCCAGGAAGACTTAAAGGAACTAGAAGAGGTCACCTGACGTATGATTCCGTCTCTCGGATCACATGCCTTAAAGGCGCTGACACCGCAAACGGCCGTGACCGTTGATCGTTCTCGCTGTGTGCGGCATCGATGTCATCGCAATGAATGCAGCAAATGTATTGATGTGTGCAGCTTTGGTGTGTTTGCTTGGGGTGAGCAGGGGCTATCGCTTCAATCCAGTCGCTGCACGCGATGTTTGAGTTGTCTTGCGGTCTGTCCAACGGCCCTGTTTCAGGTTCTGAAAGACCTTGCTGCGCATCCGGAACCTGTGCTTGGCTGCGTGCCTAATCCCGTATCAAAAAAGCATGCGTGCTTTTCCTGCCTTGGCTATGTTGGCAATGTTGAGCTGATGTTGCTGTTCGCATTGGTCTTTCGAGAGGGGGTTCAATTCGACCTCACTCACTGTTCGAACTGTCCTAATGGACACGTTCTGGAAGGCATCGACTCGACTTACGCATTGATCAGTCAAATACTTCCGGGACATCGTGTCCAGCTTGTCGACAATCAGAG
>JBHEOR010000175.1:4379-5573 GCA_046260685.1 Desulfopila sp. | reverse complement strand
GCTTAGCTGCAGCCGTCCGGGCTGCAGATGCCCATGAAAACAACACGGCGGACTCCTTGCCCTCGAGTGCTTCGAGCTGAGTTCCGTTGGTAATCAGGAAAACGAAAGAGATGACTGGGAGGCAGCATGTCATACGAACACTATGGAATTTCTAGAGATGATGCTCTGCGTCTGCTGCAGAGCCGGGTCAAAAACGGCAACATGCTCAAGCATTGTCTTGCGGCCGAAGCAGTATTACGGGCAATGGCGGAAAAGCTGGGAGAGGACCGGGATAAATGGGGTCTTGCCGGTCTTCTTCATGATCTGGATGCGGAGACGCAGCCCGATCTGGCCAATCATACGCGTGAAGCGGCCGAAATTCTGACGGAGCAGGGACTCGACAAAGAGATTGTCGAGGCAGTACGGCTGCATAATCTTGAAGCCCATCCGGGAGAGCAGCGCACCACCACTTTTCAGCACAGCCTGGCGGCAGGCGAAACCATTACCGGTCTGGTCATAGCCACCGCCCTTGTCAATCCCGCCAAAAAACTTTCGGTGGTCAAGGCCAAATCGGTCCGCAAGCGCATTAAAGAAAAGGCCTTTGCCCGTGGCGCCAATCGTGAGACCATCAAGGAATGTGAGCTTGCCGGCATTCCCCTTGCCGATTTCTGCACTCTGAGCCTTACGGCAATGCAGGGCATTGCCGATGATCTGGAACTTTAAAGACGATCATGCCTTGTCCACGAGGCCGTCAGGGATGAGGGACTACCTGGCGATATGCCACTGCAGAAAGCTGGTGGGAAGCCAGGCGGCCGGGTGAGTAATGCACTGTCAGGTGAGATAATGCATAACCTCCCGGGCGGTTTGCCTGCCGGAATGCAGGGCCCACTGCGTCGAGGGCATGGTGATAAGCTCACTGCAGGTAAATATCCCATTGCCTTGGTGATATTGTGCGGTGAAAGGGTTGGGCGATGGCGGTATGGGGCGGGGCAGGGCATGTTCGATGGCGTAGCTGCGCAGCAGTTCCCAGGCGTTGACCTGGCCGCCGAACCATTGCTGCAGCTCTTGTATGACGGTCTCTTCGATGCTCTTGCGGTTGTGCTCGCCATGGCCCGGCACGACCACCGATATCAGCACTTTTCCTTGAGGAGCATATTCTTTGGCCACCATCGAGGGGAAGTTGACACTGTTGATCACTCCCTTACCCTGGCCATT
>JBHEOR010000175.1:0-4369 GCA_046260685.1 Desulfopila sp. | reverse complement strand
CATTTAAAATCAGAAACGGCTCTTTGACGGGGGGCTTGTCGGTACTGTAATAGAAGCAGAGTTCATTGCAGGATTGGGTAGAGAAAGGTTTATGAAGAAGCCGACCGGCTTCCGGGCCGGAGGTGGCAACAATGATTGCCTTGGCGGTGATTGTGGTGGAATCTTCTAAAACAACACTGTTTCCCTCCAGCTTCTTGACCCTGGTTTTGCAGAGGATGTGTTCCTCGGGAATAGAAGCGGCAAGCTGTCTGGGGATCTCGCCCATTCCCAGAGCCGGAATTGCGGCATCACCCTGGGTGAACATGCGCAGAACAAAACAAAGGAAACGGCTGGTGACCCTGATCTGCGGGTCGAGGCAGATGCCGGCCATGAACGGTTTGAAGAATTTGTCAATCATCGCTCTGGAAAAGCCGTAGTCGGATAAATACTGTTGGACAAGAGCTTCATCGGCTGTAAAAAGCTGTTCAAGGGGCATGGTACCGACCCGGCGTGCCAGTTTTGCCAGGAGAAGACGGTCTTTGATGCTGCCGATCCCGGATTTCAGGGTCTGCAGTATATGGCGGGGAGAGCGCCGTGGGTCTGCCAGCAGGTGAAAACGATTGTCGGCCCGTATGCGTGTTCCCGCTGGAAACGGTCGCAGTTGCAAAGCATCGTAGTCGAGCGTGTCGCGGGCTGCCGGGTAGGCGGTCTGCAGGACCTGGAAGCCCCGGTCGAATCGGTAGCCATCGACAATGTCGGTTTGCAGGCGCCCGCCGATTTTTTCATCACCGTCCACGACGAGCGCATCGTATCCGGCCTCGTGCAGGCTGCGAGCGCAGCTCAGGCCGGCAACTCCTGCTCCTATGATAATTGCTGAATAACTGTTTTTAATCATGATTGTGTCGGGATGCGTTCGTCTTTAACGGCCTGACCATTGCTCCGCTCAGGCCGTCTGTAGTATTTTTTATTCAAAACTATGCACCATGACATAGTCGTTGTCGGCGGCACTGCCGTGACAGCCGATACAGCCCGCCGGTTTACCGGCTTTGGCAACACTTCCGTCCGTACCGTATTTGACCCAGTACCAATCGCCGGCTTCAGGGTTGTACCCCTTGATTTTATACATCACTGTCAGGGCCTTCAACTCTTTGTCATTGCCGATGTTTTCCTTGACAATTATGGAACCGTTGTCCACCGGGGCATGTGCAGAAGCAAGCCCGATATCGTTGACATACACCTTATGCAGCGGTCCGTGCGGTGCATCTCCTTCCTGCAGCCCCTTGTGGTCGGGCCAGAATCCCCAGGTGGTGTAGGGCGATGTGTCCTGTATGTGCTGCCATAAAGCTTCTGCATCCGGGCCGGGTTTCTCCGCCACCGCCAATGAAGATATTCCCAATGACACGGTAAAAATCAACGATAGCTGCAACTTCTTTTTCATGGTGTCCTCCTCTGTGTTGTTGTTCCGGTGACTTCCCGCCCCACGTACAAGTCGGCCCTGAAAGTGGGTTTTGTGGGAAGCCGGCAATGACATGCTGCAACATGATTGTTGAGCATATGTAGAACATAGAGGCGCTTGCCGGGGAGTTTATTCCCGCCTGTTGAATCGCTGCAGGCGCGGTGAATTATTGGCTGCGTTCCAGACGTTCCTCCTCCTTGGTAAACGTTCCTGTTGAAACGACAATCCCTTCCTGTGCCTTGAGGTATATCCAGGCAGTCAGGAG
The DNA here is from genome assembly GCA_046260685.1 of Desulfopila sp. Lineage (GTDB taxonomy): Bacteria > Desulfobacterota > Desulfobulbia > Desulfobulbales > Desulfocapsaceae > Desulfopila_A. The sequence goes on along the minus strand of JBHEOR010000175.1, from coordinate 2,669 downwards.
AAGCGTCTGCCCGTTTTCCCGGTGGAGATGGACGTCGACCTCTTCGCGTTTGTACCAGACGGGGTGTTCCTCCAGTTCGTCAAGTTTGTCGAAAGTGTCGGCTGTAACCCAATAGACTTCGCCATGTATGGGAGTCAGCTTCGCATCTCTATTGACAAATGGTGTTCCGTCTGCCACCGTCATTGTATATCGTTGTGCAGTTGTCGCTTCTCCAAGGTATTCGCTGTCATGTAAAAGATGGTGATTGCGAAAGCCACGTTTGAGTGTACCGTAGACAAAAACAGTGTTCATGGAAATGTCCAATTCTTTAAAAATCTTTTAAGTACCGCTAAAGTTCGGTTCAAAGTGTGAAGGGCCAGGCCCGGTGAACCGAGATTTGCCGGTACATGATGAAATATCGTATGGAACCGGGTTGTTGTGGACGGTTGTTGTGTACTAAGGGCCCGGCAATAAATTATGGTGCTGAACAGCTCGACAAGCGGCACTTTTACTTACAATATTTTAAATGTATATTGAGGTCAATGAAAAGTAGTACGTGTTCGTAGTACACATTCACTAATAAACCAGAGGAGGACATATGCACCGCGTCATGATATATCCGGCAACCTATGAAACCTGCAGAAAAGCCGTCGATCGGGCTTTTGAGTTGTTCCCTCAGGATATTGCCGGTAAAAAAGTCGTTATCAAGCCCAATGTACTCAGAACATCCACCGCCGATGAGCATATTGTCACCAACCCGGCACTGTTGCGAGCCGTGGTTGACAAGGTTGAGGCAATGTCGCCGGCGGAGTTGATTGTCGGCGATAATCCCGGGCTGTTCAACTATGGTGATAACGAGAACAGTTTCAATCAGACAGGCCTGATGGAGGCATCCAGGGGCTATTACAGAAATCTTGGCGATACGTCCAGGCAGTTGCCCTTTAATGCTGAGTTTATGGCGGAAGTCGGGGTTTCAGAGGAAATCATGGCTGCTGATATTGTCATCAGCCTGCCCAAATTCAAAACCCATGGGCTGACCGTGATGACTGGTGCCGTCAAAAACAGCTACGGTATCCTTCCCGGAGCCCAAAAAGCCCGTCTGCACAAGCTTGCAGGAAATCCCCAGCGCTTTCATGATGTGGTGGCGGAGGTTTTTGCCCTGCGGGTCCCCGATCTGTTTATCATGGATGCGGTGGTGGGCATGGAGGGTAATGGTCCGGCATCACCGGATTTGCGGGAAATTGGTCTTATCCTGGCCGCTGACAATGGTGTGGCGATGGACGGGGTGGTCGCCGGAATGATGGGGCTTGATCCGTCACGCTTACGATTCCTGCAAAAGGCACACGCAATGGGACTGGGAGATTTTGCTGCCGACGCTGTCCACATTGATGGTGAGATGCGGGTATTGGAGAATTTTAAACTGCCTCCCCTGGGCGGCGAGGCCATAATGGGCAATGAGGAGATTCAGCAGCTGATGAGCAGCAAGGCCCAGGTGACCCCCAGTGCCGACCCTGAACTCTGTACAGCCTGTGAAGCCTGTGTCGAGCAGTGTCCGGTATCGGCACTGACCATGCAGGAGGAGCTTCCGGTTGTGGATGAAGAAATCTGCATTGCCTGTTTCTGCTGCCAGGAGGTGTGTCCCGAAAAAGCGATGAGCTTGAATTAGTGGAGGAAGGGGCATTTTCTAAGGTGGCCTAAAGCTTTTCCAACCGTACAGCCGCGCGATGGGCGCGCAGCTGGTGGGAAAGCCCTTCACAGATAAACAGGAGCAGCGCCGCCCAGATAATGGCAAAACCCATCATTCTCTCCACAGGGAAAGGTTCGCCATAGAGCAGGATGCCGACGAAGACATTGATTGTCGGGGCAAGATACTGCAGCAGGCCGACCACATAGAGTGGAATTCTGCGTGCCGCATAGCAGAAGCAGAGGAGCGGCGCCGTGGTTGCCGCACCGGTTCCGAAAAGAAGAAGAGACTGTGCTGGAGAGCCGTGGAGAAAGGCGCCGCTGCCCTTGAATTCTAAAAACGCCAGAAAGAGGGATGCCGGCAAAAAGAGGATGGCTGTTTCCAGGCAGAGCCCTTCGAGCGCCGGAACCGTGGCTATTTTGCGCAGCAGGCCATAGCAGGCAAAGGTTGATGCCAGAGTAATGGCTATCCAGGGTAATGTGCCATAGAGCCATGTCAGATAACACACGCCGATAGAGGCAATGAACACCGCCCCCCATTGCACCGGCCGTATTTTTTCTTTAAGGAAAATAACACCAAAACAGACGGAAACCAGAGGGTTGATGAAGTATCCAAGGCTTGCGTCCAGGATATGTCCGGCATTCACAGCCCAGATATAGACCAGCCAGTTGACGCCGAGAATCACGGCGGTAACAAGAAAATACCCACACTGCCTTTTTTGTTTGAACAGGGAAGTGAACCCCCTCATCTTTCCCATCACCGCCAGCAGGCCCAAAGTCACAACCAGCGACCAGGCCATTCGATGGCAGAGAATTTCATAGGCCGGAACACCGTCGAGCTGCTTCCAGTATATGGGAAGCAGGCCCCACATGACAAATGAAGATGTCGCTGCAGCTACTCCGGTGTTTATGAGCATTTCCCTTTCCTTTCTCTGGATACCCTGGACGTAACTACCATGGACGTAACTACTTATGGGGGAAGCGACGTAATGTAACTCCCCCCGGTA
>JBHEOR010000174.1:0-5592 GCA_046260685.1 Desulfopila sp. | reverse complement strand
GAATATCCCAGGTATAGACGGCGCAGCCGATCGGGCCATGGACCAGGTGGAGCGCGTCGGCGATGGGGTAGAGGACCACCCGCGAACCGCAGAAAACACAGGCGCGCTGGCTGACCGCTCCGGCCAGGCTATCCTTGTTGCAGTCGATTGCAAAATGGGCGGAACCCTTGCGGTGGATTTGTTTCGATCTATCCTGTAAAAGAGTTGCTGTGCTCATAAGTTACCTTCCTTTCGTTGCCTTTCTTTGGTAGCCAAAGTAGGTTAATCTTTTTGTTACCATCTCTCTAGCAAGGGATGTGCCAGGTGTGTGTCTGATAATTTATAGAAGTAATAACGGATAATTGACTCAGGAAAGAGGGGGATGGGGCATACTCGGGTGGTCGATGGCAAAGGCTACAAAAGTGAAGGTCAGTCGCGTATTTTGTAGGATTGTAACTATTCAGGTCAATTTATACTGTCCTAATTTTTAAAGGGACGAATTGTAGCGTTTATGGTATTTCCATTGGCATGAATGAAACAATCACATGCCAAGGTCGACTCATCCCAAAAAAAGATCTCTGTTGGTTACGTAGTGTGATCGGTAGTGTGATCGGTAGTGTGATCGAAGATCATACGGCTTGGAGTCGACACAAAATAACCTAGCATATTTGCAGTCAATGGAGATAAATGATCATGAAGGATCACCATCAAGGCTGCCCTCGATGGTGATCTCTAATAAAATAACGCAAGCTATTCCGTTTCTTCGTGGAACTCGAGGTTGATTGTGTCGTCTCCTTCGTTAGCCGTTATTCGGTAGGTTCCCTGACTGGAAATGACAAGGTGGTGTTTTTTCCCTTTGGTTACCAGAAGTTCGCTTATTTCGTGGCGCTTGTCTGGGGTTGAATCCACATTGAATAGCAGACTGACCTCTTCACCTTTGTCCTCCATACGTAATAAAAAGGCATTGTGTGCCAAAAAGACCAGATCCTCATAGCAGTGGGACACCTCGAAGCCAAGATTCTCCATAAGTGTTTTCAGGATGCCTAAGGGGCGGTAGGGAACCGTTTGCGTTGTTGTCACGATATTATCCTCCAGACAAAAATAGCCAAGATCCAGCTGTGTAACTATTCAGCGAGGCTCAGGGTACGGATTGAGGCAATTGTATCCCAGCCATAATACGTATTGACGGCCTCTTTTTCCTTCTGTTCGGTTATACGGATAAAGCTGTCGCCGAGAAAGAGCACCGCATTTTCATACGTCGCACCTTCGTTTACCTGCAGCTTGACGTTTTTCCTGATTTTTCTCGAAAGGGTGCCATGCACCGGCATCGAGGCATATTCGAAGATCTTTTCTAAGGTTTCTTTTTCCATGGTCTTGCCCTTGTTTTTTATTTATTAGTTAAGGGAACTTTGCCGGTCATAGAGGTGGGGATGCAGAACTGCCCGAACATCCTCACCAATGGCAAGCATTTTTACGACATCATCCTCACTTGGCGTATGGATGGTAAAGTTATCCAGCGAGCATATTTCCTGAAAGGTGTCCATATAGAGAAGCTTTTCGTTAAGATCAGGGATATCGCCAAGATGGAGCTGCAGCGCCCTGAGCAGATCGGCCATGGTATGGTTTTCGGCAAGATCGCCATTTTTCATTAAAAAGGCCATGATCAGCTTTTCAATGGCCATACAGGTGACATTGTAGAGAGTGTCTGTCGAGAAGGCCTTGCGTTTTTTCTGGTGTGCCGCCGTGGCGGTGTGCAGAAACTGCTCGCCGTCCCGCCGATAATCGCGCCAGTTGTCAATCTGTATAAGGTTCATATTTACTCCGTTGCACTGTGAAATTTTCGTAGACAGATCAGTTGCGTCTGCTGCCAGCCACGGCGATGATAGAAATCGAGGGCGACCGCATTGTTTCTGTCAGCAAGCAGCTGCATGCGTCTTGCCCCTCTTTCAGCTCCCCAGTGGCCAAGATTCCGCAGCAGCCTGGTGCCGATACCCTGGCTTTGCCATGATGGCTGCACGACGACATCTTCAACGAATAGAGACGATCCACCCTCGGCGCTGGAAATGACCAGCTGACCACTGCCCATGCCGATCACCGCCTGCTTCTCATCGGCGACCATGAGTACGCCGTTCGTCGCCTCAAGGAGCAGTTCCAGCCCTTTTTGCTGTTTTGTCACATCGAAATGAAAGTCTTTTTCAATGGCGAAAAGTTGCTGTAGAAGCCGCAGCATGCCATTAATATCGGACTGTTTGGCCGGGCGAATTATGAGCGACATTCTTCCTTTTTTATGTGAAGAGATAGTCGCTCGGCGGCTCGCCGTCTTCCAGCCCATCGAGCACCGCATCAATCGCTTCCTCGCTGGCGATGCCTTTGAACCAGAGATTGTCCGGCTGGATGACCATGATTGGCCCGGACTCACACTGTTTCAGACAGCCGGTGGCGACAATCTGCATATCCAGATCGCGGTCAAGAATTTCTTCTTCGATATACTGCAGAAAACCGTCGGTTTGTTTGTGGCAGATCCCCTTGGGATCGCCTTTTGAGCGAAAACTCTGGCAGAGAAGAATCTGCCTGGCAGGTAAGGCCATGGTGTGCTCCTTAATCGTATATAGATTGTATATACGTTGTATATGAGTTGTATAAGGTAAGGTTCTTAACAGGTTGTCATTTTTTGCATTTTTTCCCGCCACCGTATAAGACATCGATAAGTCCTTCGATGTTGTCCTCGGCAAGGTGCACCTTGAGTCCTGTTTCGCCGAGAATGCGCCGAGGGGTTTCCCCGGCACTGGCGGCAAGCAAAATAAAGCAGTCGTTCAGGAGAACGGCCACGTCCTGCCAGCGGTTTTTTCCTGTGCCCGGTTCCGGCGCATCTCTGGTGCCGAGAAGACAGGGCAGACCATCTGCCCGCGGGCCGTAAATGAGAAAACTGATGGCCTGGCCGAGATGCAGGTCGATTTCGATGCCGTTGGAGCTGACGACCGCCACATTGGGCCGTTGTTTACTTGGCTTGGCCTGATACGGCTGCTCGGAAATCGTTTCGCCGCCGACATGTCCCTCTGGCTGCAACAGCATCGGTTGGACGAGAAGCAGATGTCTGCGCACTTTTTCGGCTGCTTCCTGGATGATCTTCTCGTCTGGGCTGGCCAGATCAACTTCTGCTCCCGGTTCGGGTGTGTAGGGAACAAGCGACATGCTCCTGCTGCCGAGTTCCATCATTTCAATGGCGATTTTAGTCACATGGTCGATGTTGTAGCCGGGGTAGAGCGTCGTCAGGATGGACACATCGATATTTTGAAATGTGAGTGCCGGTAGAGCGTTTTGCTGTTCCTTGAGAAGCAGTTTCACGGCTTCGGAGATTTTCAGAGTTTTCAGTCCCGGTCTAATCCAGGCATAGATTTTTTCGAGAATCTCGGCGCGAACTCCATTCACCTGCATTTCAACATAATCGACGCCGGCCTGGGCGAGAGCGCCTGCTAGTTTGTCGCTACCGATGCCGTGCGTCTTCAGGCCGATCTTCAGGTACGGATACCGTGCGCGAATCTGCTCCACCGCACTTATGGTGATCCCTGGTGTTGCCAGCGGATCGCCGGGGCCGGTTATGGCCACCATAGTGATATTCGGCGCCATGTCCGGCTCGATGTTCGGTTTCTTTTGCATCGCCTGAGCGAGAGAGTCCATTGCCTCGGGAACCATGACACCCAGATTGCGGATGGGAGATGGCGGCGAAAATCGTGTTCGGGCAACAACCTGCGGCGCAATGGGCAGATGGATAACTCCGGCCGGCTTGTTGGATTTTTGCGAACAACAGCAATCATTATGGGGTGCAGTCGATATCTCAGTCATCTTTTTCACCGAAAAACTTGATAGCTTCAGAGTGTTATGGCAAGAGCAGCAGCGGCATGAACGCTCCGCTGCTGCGGGAAAAGCTCCCAGAGTATTACATGACCAGTTCAAACTTCTCTTCAGGGTCGTCACGATCTATCCGGTCAAGCAGTACGCCGAGGATCTGCTCGAGCAGTCGCAGCCCTCCTGTATAGCCGACCGTCGGAAAATGCTGATGCCCCTGTCGGTCAAGAATCGGAAAACCCCAGCGAACAAAAGGCAGGTCTTCATCCCGGGCGATGTATTTGCAGTAGGTGTTGCCGATAAGCAGATCAACCGGCTCATTTTTTATCCACTGGTGGAGCAGGAACATGTCGCCTTTGGCCTTGACATTGACGGCACAGCCCATGTCCTTGGTGATCTCTTTTATCCGTGCCTCAAACTTTTTGCCCGGTGTTCCGGTGATGATATGCACGGGACGCATATCAATGGCCACGAGGAATTCGGTCATGGCAATCACCTGATCGGGATCGCCGACCAAGGCAACCTTTTTGCCATAGAAGTACTGGTGCATGTCGGAAATCAAATCCACCAGGGTGCCTCTTTCCGCGGCGATCTCGTCGGATACCGAGGTGCCGGCCACGGTTCTCAGAGCATCGATAAATCGATCGGTTGCCTGCAATCCGAAGGGCATATCGAGGATAGAGCAGGGCACCTTGCATTTGGTGTCGAGGAGTTTCGCCGCATCGGCGGAACTCCATTCGCCGAGGGCGAGGGTGCCGATGCTGCTGCCGCTGTTTTTAATGTCGTCAATGGATGCCCCGCCATCGGGAAACATTTTGTATTCGCCGGTCAGGGGGCCATTGAGCACCCCGGAGGTATCCGGGAACATATTGATCTTGGCGCCAACCAGGGCAGCAAGTCTCTTGATCTCTTCCATGTCCGAGGGTTCTACCCAGCCGGGAATGACGTTGATCTTGCCGTTTTTTTTCGTCGACGGTTCGGCCAGAGCCGCCATGGCCTTGACCATGTTGGAAAAACCGGTGACGTGGGAGCCGACATAGCTTGGCGTCGGCGCGCCGAGCACGGTGCTACCTTCCGGGACTTTTTTGTCTTGTTTGGCTTTAGCAAAGATCTGCGGCAGGTCGTCACCGATCGTCTCGGACAGGCAGGTGGTGTGAACGGCGACAACCTCCGGCTGGTAAACGGTGAATATGTTATCGATGGCCTGCACCAGATTAGCCGCCCCGCCGAAGACCGACGACCCTTCGGTAAATGAACTGGTGGCGGCGGAAATCGGTTCCTTGTAGTGCCTGGTCAGGGTACTTCGATGATAAGCGCAGCAACCCTGGGAACCATGGCTGTGCGGCAGACATCCCTTTATTCCCAGGGCGGCGTACATGGCACCCATCGGTTGGCACGTTTTGGCCGGGTTTATGGTCAGGGCTTTACGCTCTGTTATTTCTTGAGGTGTATGTCGTAGTAACATTGTCTTACCTTCCCGATGATCGAGCGAAAACTCTTCATCTTTTATTTTTTAAAACACCGCGCAGGTTTTATTCCCAGACATAAGTTGCTGAAAGTTCAGGTTTTTCCTGCCAGGGCGCCTTCATGTAGCTCCAGATTTTGCTGTTGACCAGCCGGTCGATCTCTTGGTAGAAATTAACTGCACCCTTGAAACCGGCGTACGGTCCGCCTGAATCGTAGCTGTGCAGCTGTTTCATAGGCACCCCGAGTTTCTGGATGGAATATTTTTCCTTGATACCGGCGCAGAACAGATCCGGCTTCATC
>JBHEOR010000173.1:289-5647 GCA_046260685.1 Desulfopila sp. | reverse complement strand
GATTTTATCCTGAAAAAACCTGATCCTGATTTCTCCTGGCCAGTTTATCTTCAAGGGATGGTCGAATGTTTTGAAGAGTTTGGTCTTAAGTCAGAGATTCTGGATAAAAGCAGAATGGATCAGCGGATAAAGAAAGCTCAAATCAAAGACAACTCGATTTGTAATCAGTTAAATCTATCATTTTTTCGGGAAAATCCTGCCAGGAAACAAACAATAAAACTGGAGATCGATGTCGCCCCCCCGGAAAACTCTGCTTTTGCATATCGCTACCTTGATTTTCCGCTGGATTTCGAGGTGTGTCATCAAGACCTGAGTAGTAATTTTTCGTTGAAAATCCATGCATTGCTCTGTCGACCGTTTTTAAAAGGGCGAGATTGGTATGATTTTAATTGGTACGTGAAGCAAAGAATCAAACCAAATCTTGCCCACTTACAATCCGCCTTGTTTCAATGGGGGCCCTGGGCAGGACAGAAAATAAAGGTTGACCTGAAGTGGTTGAAGCAGGCGCTGACTGATAAAATAGGCAGTATTGACTGGCAGGATGCAGCAATGGATGTCGAGCGTTTCCTGAGGTTGCAGGAGCAACATAGCTTGAAATTATGGAGCGTTGCGTTCTTTCTCCATAAAGTTGAACAACTATAAGAACTGTATAGTCTTTTACAGGATATTCCGGGGACATAATACCAATTATGACACGTTGTATTATTTTTATTGAACTATAGTTCTAAGTATTATACTATTATTGTGCATAATGGGAGGCATTGTTGAGAATCTTTAAAACAAAATGGTTCGCCAGGTTTGCACGCAGAGAAAACATCGCCGACAGCAAGCTGGTCGTGGCGATACGTGAGATTGAAAATGGCCTCATTGATGCGGATTATGGAGGTGGTTTGATCAAAAAACGTGTCGCTCGGGATGGTGGCGGGAAGAGTGGCGGTTACAGAAGCATAATTGCTTACCGGGCAGAAGCAAAATGTGTCTTTATGTTTTGCTTCGCCAAGAGTGATAAGGAAAATTTAAATAAGAATGAGGTTGCACAATACAAGGCTGCGACCGGTATCTATCTTGGGTTCAGCGAAATAGAGATTACAGCAGCATTGAAGCAGAGAGAACTGGAGGAGGTTACATACCATGACGAAAAAATATAAAAGTCCGGCGCTGGCGGTACTCCATGAGTCGATGCAAGGTTTACACGACATCGGTCTTGTTGACACCAAAACGATGCGCAAATTTGATGGTTCTTGTCTTACCCCCATAGAGAGTATGACCCCGGATGAAATCATCGCGACGCGGAGGAAGGAAGGTGTGAGTCAAAACGTTTTTGCTCACTACCTCAATGTGTCTGTTGGGTCTGTAAGCAAGTGGGAGCGTGGCGAGAAGCACCCGAGTGGTCCAGCACTGAAACTACTCGCTCTGGTAAAAAGAAAAGGGCTGGAAGCAATCGCCTGATGCCGCCCGGTATTCCGGTAGCGGGTTCCGGGTAGAGTAGCAACTGTGTTCAGAATTTACCCGGCGGTTCTTTAACCGGCAGTCAGGACGGATTTTGACGGGTCTGGATGGGGCTGGGCACTGCATTACGCATTGACGACTCGAAAAAAAAATAATATGAAAAGTGCTCCCGGTCGTAACGGTAAGATCTCCGTCATCATCGTCAACTGGAACGGCGAGCGTTACCTTGATCGATGCCTTGGCGGCCTGATGGCCCAGACCGACACCCCGCGCGAGATAATCCTGCTGGATAATGCCGGTACATAAAACCGAGGCGAGAAAAAATGAAAATTGCAGTGGCTGGTACCGGATACGTTGGTCTTTCTAATTCCATGATCATCGCCCAGAATCATGAAGTAGTGGCTCTGGACATTGTGCCGGAAAGGGTGGCGATGCTGAACCGCAAGGAGTCGCCGATCATCGATGTCGAGCTGGAAGACTACCTGAAGAACAAATCCCTTAACTTCCTTGCCACCCTCGACAAGCATGAAGCCTACGAAAGGGCCGACTATGTCGTTATCGCCACGCCCACCGATTATGACCCCGAAACCAACTACTTTGACACCAGGTCCATCGAACAGGTGATCGGGGACGTCATGACCATCAACCCCAGGGCGGTTATGGTCGTGAAATCGACCGTTCCCGTCGGTTACACGGCCAAGACCCGGAACGAACTCGCCTGCGACAACCTTATCTTCTCACCCGAATTTCTCCGTGAAGGCCGCGCCCTCTACGACAATCTGTATCCCTCCCGCATCGTCGTCGGTGAACGTTCGGAACGCGCCGAGATCTTTGCCGGGCTGCTCAGGGAAGGGGCCCTCAAAAAGGATATCCCCGTCCTCTTTACCGGTTCGACCGAGGCCGAAGCCATCAAGCTCTTTGCCAACACCTACCTGGCCATGCGGGTCTCTTACTATAACGAACTCGACACCTTCGCGGCCACCCACGGTCTGAACAGTAAACAGATCATCGAAGGCATCGGCCTCGACCCGCGCATCGGTAGTCATTACAATAACCCATCCTTCGGCTATGGCGGCTACTGCCTGCCCAAAGACACCAAACAGCTGCTCGCCAACTACTGTAACGTCCCGCAAAACCTTATCAATGCCATCGTCCAGTCAAACACCACCCGGAAGGATTTTATCGCCGAATCGATAATCAAGCGTAATCCCAGGGTCGTCGGGGTCCATCGTCTGGTGATGAAGAGCGAATCGGATAACTTCCGCGTTTCCAGCATCCAGGGGATCATGAAGCGCATCAAGGCCAAAGGCATTGAGGTCATCATCTACGAACCTGCCCTGGATGAAGTCGAATTCTTCCATTCCCGGGTGATCAAGGATCTGGATGCCTTCAAGCTGGAATCCGACATCATTATCAGTAATCGCATGGATGATGCGCTGAATGATGTGGTCGACAAGGTCTATACCCGGGATTTATTCGGAGATAATTGACGACCGGCCACCCATGCCACCTCTAAAAGCTAGGTGTTTCATGGGATTACCTGGAAATGTTTATTGGAATGACGGTCATAATGTTACAATATTTCGAAGACGTAAGTGGATGCTATAATTGAATGCGGGAATCGCTTACCAGATGGGAGATTGGTCAATCCCGGGTGGCTTATCCCGTGATTGGTTACACCGCTCCTGCCGACAAAACTTCAGGAATCGCGCAGTTAAAGATCCGGCTCGATCTTTCGGCAACTGAATGGGCGGAGGTTACTTGGAAGATTCCCGGCAAAAGCCATGGCCTGAGGTTACGGTGGTTGTCGTCAACTGGAACGGCGAGCGTTACCTTGATCGATGTCTTGGCGCCCTGATGGCCCAGACCGTCACCCCGCACGAGATCATCCTGCTGGATAATGCCAGTACGGACAACTCTCTGGAGGTCGCGCGACGCTTCCCGGGAGTGCGGCTGATCGCCCAGACCAGCAACACCGGTTTTGCCCGGGGCAATAATCTGGCCATGGAGGCTTCTTCCGAACAGTCCGAATGGATCGCGCTCGTCAACCCCGATCTTTTTGCCGATCCGCGCTGGCTGGAAGAGCTGTTGGCTGCGGCCCGGGCTAATCCGGGGTTCGAGATGTTCGGCGGCAAAATGCTCAACGCGAATGATCCGATGCTTTTGGACGGGATCGGCGATGCATGCCATGTAAGCGGTCTGGTATGGCGCCTGGGACATGGCGCTCCGACGGCGGCTTCCGCCGAAAATAAAAGCGAAATCTTCTCGCCCTGCGCGGCGGCGGCCCTGTATCGGCGCCGGGTCCTGCTTGAGATGGATGGTTTCGACGAGGATTTTTTTTGTTATGTTGAAGATGTCGATCTCGGTTTTCGGTTGAGGCTGGCGGGATATCGTTGCCTTTATGTGCCGGCCGCGGTGGCGCATCATGTCGGTTCGGCCAGCACCGGCGGGCAGCATAGCGATTTCGCCGTGTACCACGGGCACCGCAATCTGGTCTGGACTTATGTTAAGGATATGCCCGGCCTTTTGTTCTGGGCATTTCTGCCGCTTCATCTGGCCATGAACCTCCTTGCCCTGGCGGTGTTCGCGGTGCGGGGCCAGGGCGCAGTGATCCTCCGGGCCAAGCGGGATGCCTTGCGGGGCATTCCGGGGATGTGGCGCAAGCGTAAGCAGGTTCAGGGTAAAAGAGTGGCCGCCTCCCTTGATATCTTCAGGGTGTTGGAAAAACGTTTCTGGTGAAAAATTGAATCCTCCTTTGCAACCTGTTTCGGTAATTATCGTCAACTACAACGCCGGCGAACTGCTTGGCGATTGCGTTCGCGCGGCCCTGGCCCAGGCGGAACAGGTGATTGTCGTCGATAACTATTCATCCGATTCGAGCCTGACCGGCCTGGCCTCGCTTGCCGGGGAAGGTCGATTGCTGATCCATCGCTCGCAGCGCAACCGGGGTTTCGCGGCGGGCTGTAACCTCGGCCTGAATTTGGCGGCTCAGCCAAATCTGCTCTTTCTCAATCCCGACTGCATTCTCGAGCCGGACTCGTTGCGGCGCCTGGTTCAAGTGCTGGCCGACGATTCAAGCATCGGCATGGTGGGCGGGCGGTTGACCAACCTTGACGGCAGCGAGCAGGGCGGGGGACGGCGGGCGGTTCCTACGCCATGGCGTTCTTTCGTGCGGGCCTTCGGTTTGTCCCGCTGGTCCGAACGATGGCCGAAGCTCTTTTTCGATTTTCATCTGCACACCCAACCGCTGCCCGATTCTCCCATTGAAGTCGAAGCGGTTTCCGGGGCGCTGATGCTGGTGAGGCGGGCGGCGATCGACGATGTCGGGATCTGGGACGAGGCATATTTCCTGCACTGTGAGGATCTGGATTGGTGCATGCGCTTCAGGCAGCGAGGCTGGAAGGTCCTTTTCGTTCCCGACGCGCCGGTGCTTCACCACCAGTGCCATTGCAGCCTTGCCCGGCCGGTTTTTGTCGAGTGGCACAAGCACAAGGGCATGATGCGTTTTTATCGAAAGTTTTTCCGGCATCAATATCCCGGGGTTCTGATGGGTCTGGTTGCTTTAGGGGTCTGGCTGCGTTTCGGTTTGGTAGCGTTAGCCAAGTCGTCATCATTGGTGGTTAAAAGCTGTAAGGTGAGGGTAGCTACAAGGTTTAAGGTCCAAGGTTCAAGGTCCAAGTTTCAAGGTTGACAAACTCGCAAACAATCGAAACAAGCTGTCATTTCGAACGGATGTGAGAAATCTTATTCTTTAACCCTCTGGAACCATTAAGATTTCTCCCGTTGGTCGAAATGACATTATAGCAATATCGACTTTTTGCGACGCCAACAGTCTCAATGGGAATGACTAAGCAAAAATCGTCAGATCCAAGGCGCGCGAATTTCGAGGAATGAAGCGTACTTCAGTAC
>JBHEOR010000173.1:0-279 GCA_046260685.1 Desulfopila sp. | reverse complement strand
CAACGCAGGAGCTGGCGATTCTTTGCGACGCCATCATATGGAGGAGAGGCATGAATGTAGGAACGGCTGCCGGCGTGCTCGGCGCGGCAAGCATGGTCGGTGAAAGCCTGATCCCGCTTTTGATTAATGAAGGTCGGCACGTGTTTGCCTTTTCCAGAAAAGCGCCGGTCGCCAAGGCAGAAGCCGGAGTGAGCTGGATGCGGCTTTCCGCGCCCGGTCACGATTCTTCCGAGGTGCCTATCGTCGAGGAGTGGCTGTGCCTTGCCCCCATCCAGGTCT
>JBHEOR010000172.1:0-5651 GCA_046260685.1 Desulfopila sp. | reverse complement strand
GAGGCCAGCAAAGACGGGATGACGATCATGCCTATCACCGCCAAAGTCCAGAACCAGGGTGAAGCAAGCATGGTCCAGCCGAGCAGCAGTAGGAGCAATAAGGCCGCCGCCATCAGACTGCGTCGCAGGTTGTCGAGGATCTTCCAGCGCGACAGCATCGACAGCGGGTTTTTCCGCAAATTCCCGCCCGTGCCCGGCACCCTCGGCAACAGCCAGCGGGCAATCTGCCAGTCGCCACGGATCCAGCGATGCCTGCGGTTCACATCGACGCTGTAGCGGGACGGATATTCCTCGTACAGCTGCACATCGCTCAACAGTCCGGCTCTGGCGTAGCAGCCTTCGAGCAGATCGTGGCTGAGAATGAGGTTGTCGGGGAAGCGTCCGGCCAATGCTTGTTCGAATACATCGACTTCATAGATCCCCTTGCCGATGAACGAGCCTTCGCCGAAGAGATCCTGGTATACATCGGACACCGCACGGGTATACGGATCAATGCCGGGGTCACTGCCGCACAGGCCGGCATAGGGCGACCGTGTGGTGCCGCTCAGACTGATCGCCACCCGGGGTTGAAGGATGCCGTAGCCGGCGACAACCCGTTGCCGGTCTTTATCGTAGAGCGGCCGATTGAGGGGGTGGGCCATGGCACCGATAAGCTGCCAGGCCGAGTCGCGGGCCAGCAGGGTGTCGGTATCGAGTGTGATGACATACTTCACCGCCGACAGGATTGTCGTGTCACCGACCACAAGGGCGAAAGCCTGATTGCCTCTGCCGCGCAACAGGCCATTCAAGTCGGCAAGTTTGCCGCGTTTGCGCTCATAGCCCATCCACACTTTTTCCTGTGGGTTCCAGAGACGCGGGCGATGGAACAGGTAAAATACGTTACCTTCCGCAGTCTTGTACTTTTCATTCAATTCTTCTATTTTCCGGCGAGCCAGGCCGAGCAGTGGTTCGTCCTCAGCCAGATTTTCTTCCTTTGCGTCGCGATAATCGGTGAGCAGGCCAAAATGGAGGTGATTATCTCGATTTGCCAGAAAGCGCACCTCCAATGCCTCAATGAGTTTCTCTAGAGTATCGTTGCCGGTCAGCATCGTCGGGACTACCACCAACGTTCGCAATTCCGGTGGGATCCCTTTAGCGAAATCCATGCGCGGCAAGGATTGCGGAGTCGCCAGCAGGGTCGCCAGCCAGTTCACGAGGGCTACCGCCGGTTGACTCGCGCAGAGCAGAACAAGTAGTCCGAACAGCCCGAAGGGCCAGGCCGAAAGGCCATCGGCGGCGGCCTTGACGGCCAGACATCCAGTCAGAAAGGCGGTCAGCAAAATGATCACCCCACCATAGACCGACAAGGGAAAGCGACAACCGACTTTTCGAAGTGTTTCCGCGAGTTTTAACCGTACTTCAGCCCTTAGTTCGAGTTGGGAAAGTCCGGCATCGATGAGGTAGAAACCGACATGCGCCGTACGGTCATCGCTGTCTTTGTCAGCCGCAGCCTCCTGTGCCAGGTCGATCGCCTGACGCGCTACCTGGATCTCGGAGCGGGGACTGCGGGCGGCCAACCTTTCGACGACGTGGCGATAGAGATCGCGGGTAGTAAAATCCATCCGACCATAGACATCGGCAGGATCCTCCCTCAAGACCTGCTCGACCTCGCTCATTGTCTCGACGAACTCACGCCAGTCCATTGCGCTGAGATGACGGAGACTGCCGATACTATTACTCACCGAGACCTGGTCAGCAGCCTGCTGCTGGTTCTCCGACTGCACCAGCTGTTCAATGGTCAGACCGGATTCGGATAATCGATGTTCCATCCAGGTGAGCGGCAGTGCCAGACTTGGACCTTTGCCCTGGAGACGATGGGTCAGCTCGGCGACAAACGAGCTGACCAGCGGAGGGGTCGACCTGGCCATATCGGCGATCACCAGAATCAGATTACTCGGTTCTTCAGTGGCGGTTTTGGTCAACAGATCGGCCCAGTGCAGGGCAAGATTGCGATTGATTCTGTCGGTGGCGATACGAGAGGTGATTCGCCGAAGATTTTCGATGAGGGCCAGGCGCAGCATGATCGGGATGGCCCAAAGCTCACCCAGCTTCAAGACGGTGACGCTCTGATACGAGGCAACGAAACCGCTGAGACTTTCCGTACCCACCCGTCCGTCGCCATGCGAGATAGTCTCAAGAGCGATGTCGTATACCCGGGGCAGCCCGGTAGATGGCCCGTTAAATAATTGAGGCAGCTCAAGGCTGTATCCCCTTGGCAAATGGAGTTTAGCCGTACGGATCTGTTCTTCTATCAAATAAAAATTGTCGAGCAGCCATTCCCCGGCTGGGGCGATCGTCCGGTTTGCGGAGATTGCCTCGGTCAGTAGTCGGCAGACATCTATCAACACCGTTTCATTCTCGGCAAGCCGCGACAGCAGCTTGTCCGGCAGGTGATCGGGACGCAACGTATGGCTGCCTGCCAAAATCCGACCATGCTGCCTCATCTGGTCGCTGCCGAAAAGCTCAGAGCGCAGAGGTGGTTCATCCGCGGCAGTCCTTTCCGGTGAGCCACTCTTAAGGAGATATTCGAAAAAATGAAAAAGATTTCGGTGAGATATTATGGAGCTGAACTTCATTGTCGATATTTCCTTCTTGCCGTCTCGCGTGATGAAAAAGAGTTGGTCGGTTATGTTTTTGAACTGAACCAACTCATAACGCGATGGAGTATGGCTAAGACGCCGGAACCGGCACGCTCGCCTTGGTCGACTGTAGGACGTTCAGGCTAGTTGCGATGTTTCCTTGAAATCTGCCTGAACATCCGTTTTTTTGTTACGTTACAATGCTACTTTCCGGCAACTTTCTTGATCTCGCCAATTTTTTTCTGAGCCTTCCCGCCAACATTTTCGACGATTCCTTCGGCTTCCAAATCACGATCCTTGACTACTCTTCCGACAGTCTCTTTAATTTTACCTTTTACCTGGTGCATTTTGCCTTCTGCGTTGTCTCTTGTGCTTGATTTCATGGTGCCTTCTCCTGTTTTGTCCCGGTTGTTTTCAATTCACCAGGATGTCTTTACGACCTATTTTTTAGGCCTCTGTATAAGCTTGCTGCCAAGCCGGCAGTTTGAGTTGGTCAGGAACACGATTCTTTCTTATCCATTGTTCGATTCCTTCGGCAGTTAAATTTTTCCTAATAATAACAATATTACAACGATCACCAAAATCGTCCCGAGTACGCCGCTCGGTGCATAACCCCAGGATCGGCTGTGCGACCAGGTCGGTACAACGCCCAAAAGCATTAGTACGAGAAGTATGAGTATAATTGTTCCAAGTGACATATAATTCCTCTGACAGGTTAATTGAAAACCAGACTGTTTTTAACGTAGGCAACTCCTTTCACCAATGATGCAAGGTTTTCCGCCTCGGCGATAGCCATTGATGAATTGACAAATCCGCTCAACGACACAACTCCTTTATATGTTTTAACGCTTATCCGGTCTATTTGCAGGGCAGGATCATCGTCGATAAGGGCCTTAACATTAACGGTAATGACACTGTCATCAATATATTCCCAAGAGCTTTCTTTTTTGTCGGTTGATCCACAGCCGGCGATCATTATCGCAAACATCAAGCATATGCACAAAAGTACAGTCCAGCTTCGGTAGTCGTTCATCGTCCATTTCCTTTATTAGTCAATTCCTTCTAATTTTATCAAACATTAGTCTTTCAATTCTTAGGCCCCATTGATGTCTACAGATTTTGTACTTCTTCAGTTTGTATAATAGCAAGCCTTGTGCCTGGGGTGATGAGAACACGACCTTCAGAGCAAATATAGTTTATTTACAGGAAAGTATGACGTTATCTCCGCCAACAGAATTGCTTTCGTTACAATGAAAAAAATGTTGCACGCAACAGAAGCGTTACATTTTTTTCGTTACATGTAACACTTCAAAAAGAGCGCGTCATTATAGAGTTTCCAGCCGATTGCAGTATGGCGGGAGGTGAACGATGAGTGCGAGAATCCTGGTTATCGACGATGAAGAAGCGATCTGATAAGTGTGACATACTGCTGCAAAAAGAGGGTTCTTTCTGTTGCATGCAACACTTCAAAACCCTGAGGCTTCCCTTCCTTCAGTTCGGGGGCAATCGGCAAGTTGCTGTTTATATGAATATCTGGAATTATCCGCGTTTTTATTCAAAAGGCTTTTTGCGAATATCGTCGGCTTCTTCTTTCTCTTTTGGACTCGGTGCGGGTGGCTCTTCCGGAGAAAAATTTTTTTCTGCTTCTAAACTCAGTGCGACATAAAAGGGGAAATGATCGGAACCGATAGATGGCAGCCTTCGCATTTCGATGTATTTGAAATGCGAAGAATGGAAGATATGGTCTAATGAGAAGCGAATAAACAAGTATTTGGCATTGTATGTGTTATACATACCTCTCCCGATTCTGGGATTGAGAATGCTGCTGATTTTTTGACAAAGAGCGGTTGTATGGGACCACGCCACATAGTTGAGGTCACCGAGAACCATAACCGTCTTTGTGGGTGATAGAAAATTCAGAAAACTCTCTCAGGAATTCTATACACTATTACATGCTAATCATCACATAACTTCCGGAACTAAAAGTTTACAAAATGTTTGCAAAACTAAAAAAGCGGTTACAGTAAGTTTACTGTAACCGCTTGAAATTATTGGTCGGGATGAGAAGATTTGAACTTCCGACCCCTTGTCCCCCAGACAAGTGCGCTAACCAGACTGCGCTACATCCCGACTTGTGCTGTGTATCTACCATTTGTTGAAAATACTGTCAACAATATGAAAAATATTATCGATCTTTTTTGGTGAGTAGATGCTGCAGCTCTTTTAATTCTTGTTTTATGTTTTGAAGCGTGTTCGAAACTTTAGCTATTACGGGGTTAACTTCATCTTCCGGAAGAGCGGGGTTCTGGCCACTCGCCATTAATTTTTTGGCACCTGCTATGGTATATCCCCGTCCATGTAGAAGAGTCTTGATGTTGAGAATCTGTTCAACATCCTCTCTTCTGTAAAGACGTTGTTTGGAATTGGCCCTTTTAGGGTTAATTCCGGGAAATTCAGACTCCCAGTAGCGCAAAACGTGAGTTGGTACATCGGCCATTTTTGCGACTTCGCCAATCTTAAAATAGAGCTTATCTGGTATTATTGTTTTCATTATGCCAGCCTCATCTCTACACAGGGGATCTGCCAGGATTTCTCATGAAATTTGCATAATGTTCATGGGAAATCCGGGTTAGAGAAAATTACTAGCTATTCACCTGTTCCCTCAGTTTCTTGCTTGGCCTGAAACTTACGGCCTGGCGCTTCTTGATGGTGATGGTCTCACCTGTTCGTGGGTTCCGGCCTTTTCTGGGAGACTTGTCTCTTACGGTAAATGTGCCGAAATGAACCAGTTTTATGGATTCACCAGACATCATCGACCCTTTCATATTGTCGAGAAAGCTGTCGACAATGAGAGCACAGTTACTCTGAGAAAAACCAAGCTGATTCGCTAAAGTTTCGGTAAGTTCTTTTCTCGTTAGATTATTTATATTGGTATCAAGCATTGCGGAAACTCCCTCCAAATTCATCTGTAAGCAAACGTACTATTTTTGAGTGGGACTTTTCCACATTTTTTTCCGTAAGCGTTTTTGTTTG
>JBHEOR010000171.1:0-5655 GCA_046260685.1 Desulfopila sp. | reverse complement strand
CCGTTAATGCCATAAACGTCTCCCTAAATGTATATTTACATTTTACACAAGGAGCAAAATAGTGCAAATGTAAATTTACATTTAAGGTGTTTCTTGGGCGGCATTACGCAGTATGACTTTTTTGAATTTCTGTAACTATTCAGCAGCACCCCATCTGCACGCAATCAGCCCGCAAAACATAGGACTACTATAGTTTTCCAGGCTGCTTGCGCACATCCGGAGTCTGCGCTTACCTGGAGCACTGCTAAACAGTTACAGTTCAGGGGAAGCTGCTGGTTTTTTCCAGCGTTTTATTCTGTCCCGGTGGCGCTGGTCAATTGGTATTTATCACTATAGCCCCGGGGGGTTATCATTGTGTTGTTCCAGACATAGGTCTGGGAGTTGCCGATTATCACGGTTGACTGCATGCCAATTTCCGCTTTGGCCATGTCCGCCAACGTGGTGATAACCCGGCGTTCGTTGTTCCGTGTGGCTGCTGTGACGATGCCAACCGGTGTTGCCGGGTCGCGGTGGGCCAAAAATATTTTGGCCGCCGTGACGATCTGCTCGGTTCTTTTTTTCGATTTGGGGTTGTAGAGAGCGGTGACAAAATCGGCCATGGCCGCCGCCTCCAGTCGTTTTTCGATCAGGGGCCAGGGGGTCAGCAGATCCGACAGGCTGATGGCGGCAAAATCGTGCATCAGCGGGGCGCCAAGGATTGCGGCGCAGCCGTTCACCGCGGCAATACCAGGTACTACCTCGATGGTGCAGCCGCAGTCCATGTCCCTGGCCATTTCGTATATCAGCCCGGCCATGGCATAGACTCCCGGATCGCCACCGGACACCAGCGCCACCTTTCTCCCTGATTCGGCAAGCTCGAGGGATTGTCTGCACCTGTCAATTTCTTTCATCATTTCCGAGGCCACGACCTCTTTGTCCTGCAGATAGTCTTCTATCAGATCGAGATAGGTGCGATAGCCTATGATGATTTCCGCATCACGCAGGGCAGTAGATGCCTTTGGGGTCAGGTGTTCAAGTGATCCAGGACCCGTGCCGACAACGTAAAGGGTGCCCTGGCCACGGCCATTGTTATGTTCTGCCATTTGCGTTTCCTGCTCAGTAGAGTTGTAGTGTTTGCGCTTAACAGCGCCGTCGGTTCGGCAACGCCCTTGGCACCCACCGCCTTGAGAGCCGCATTGGAGACAGTAATGTCCTCCATCCGGTTGATCATGTCAGGGGTGAAAAAATCAATATACCAGTTGTTGAGGGCGGCAAAGCGGAGGAGACCGGCCTCATCGTTTTTGGCTTCGATGGAGGCGAGGTTTCGAATTGCCAGAAGAGAGAGGCCAAGCTCCGTGAAGAGTTGGTGCAGCGCCTCTTCAAATTCGCTCACCGGGGTGTTGCGATTGCAGCCGACGCCGATCACCAGATTGGCCGGCTGCAGACTGCGGTACTTCGTGCGGTACTTCGTGCGGTACTTCGTGCGGTACTTCGTGCCTATGTACTCCTTGTTGGTATATTCCGGGACGACTTTTCGATGGGTTATGACAAGATCGGCATTTTCCATGTCTGAGGTTTCTACAAGCCCGGGCGGCAGGGCCTCTATGTCGACTTCACTGAAAACATGGAGCCGGCCCTGATTAACCAGTGTGCTGCTTGCAGCCGTAAGTATCTTTTGATCTGCCCAGCGAAGGTTCTGGGCGGCGGCCCACAGATCCAACGGTACCAGCTCGAGGGTGTCCGAGGCGGTGGTGATCACGGCTTCACCCCCGGTTACTGCGGCAACCCGGCCGGCCAGGGCGTTGCCGCCGCCAAGGTGACCGGAAAGCAGGCTGATGCAGTGGCGCCCCTTTTCATCAAGGCAGACCACTGCCGGGTCGGTGGTTTTGTCACCCAGCAGCGGCGCGATAGCACGGATGGTGATGCCGGTTGCCATGATGGCGATAAACCCGTCGAAAGCCATCCAGTTGTCACGAAAAGCAGCGGCGATGCCATTATCAACAGGCACAACATGGCTGTCGTTGAGCTCCTTGGCAATATTTGCCGCAAGCTTTCTGCCCCCTGCGGTGAGGGACAAAATAGCAGTTTTCATGTCGAGCTAGCTGCCCTGCCTGTATTCATGGCTGAAACTCTTATCGTAGAGTTTGGAGAGGCTTGGCGGCGGTGCCTGCGCCAACACCTTGCCCACGGCGATAATGGCGGTTTTGCGGATGTCCGCCGCTTTGACCTTTTGTTCAATATCGGCCAGCGTGCCGCGAATCTGCCGCTCCTCCGGCCAGCTGACCTTTTCCCCCACTGCCACGGGGGTGTCGGCGCTATAGCCGCCGGTAAGGAGGTCTGCAACAACCTTGTCGATCATGGAGATGCTCAGCAGGATGAGCATGGTGGCCTGGTGCGAGGCCAGCAGGGGCAGGGCCTCGCCCTCGGGCACGGGAGTGCGGCCGGCGCGCCGCGTTATAATAACGGTCTGAGAGATATCGGGCAGGGTCAGCTCGGTGGACAAGGCCGCCGCCGCCGCCGTGGCCGAGCTGACCCCGGGGATCACTCTGCAGGGGATGTCGTGAGCTTCCAGGGCGGCCAGTTGCTCGTTGATGGCACCGTATATGGCGGGGTCGCCGGTATGGAGGCGCACCACCTTTTTCTCCTTTTTCCAGGCGTCGACAAGTAAAGCCAGCACCTCGTCGAGGTTGAGACCGGCGGAATTGTGAATATCGGCGGCAAGCCCTTCAAGCAATGTCTTCGGCACCAGGCTGCCGGTATAGATAATGAGGTCGGCTTCGCGCAGCAGTCGCCGTCCCTTGACCGTTATCAGTTCCGGATCGCCGGGACCGGCGCCGACAAAGTGGATGGCATGGTTCATGTCTTCCTCACAATCATGGTGGAGAAATAATGCAGTTCGTCCTTGGCCGCCGCTTTGAGATCGCGCCGTATGCGCTGGTTGTCGAGGCTGGTGCGCTCAACCACCACGGCATTTCCAAGCAGGTCAAGCTCTTCGAGAATGGCGACCAGCTTGGCCATGACCCGGTGTACTTTCATCAAGACGACACAGTCAAAGTTGACGAGGGTATCCTTGAGCTTTTCATCCTCAAAGGTGGCCGGAATGACGACCATGCGCTCGTTGCCGAGGCACAACGGCATGTTGGCGGCGGCCGAAGTCGCGCCGATGGCCGAGACACCGGGAATAATTTCAACCTGCATATCCTTGACGCTTTCCATTAAGGTCTCAAATATATAAAAGCCGGTGCTGTAAATAGCCGGGTCGCCAAGGGTGGGAAAGGCGACATCCCGACCCTCCTCCAGGTGTCCGGCGATAATGGCGGCGGCTTCGCGCCATGCCTGTTCCACTTCGGGATCGGCGGGTTTGCCGGCATGAACCTTTTTCATGGGGAAGTGATGGGTGAGAACTTCCTTCTGCTCACCGTTGATAACCCCCGAGGCTATGGTCAATGCGGTACTGTTGCCGTTTTTATGGGCTGCCGGTGCGAGCCATACCGGGCTCTTTTTCAGCACACGTACAGCTTTAAGGGTCATGAGCTCGGGATCACCCGGGCCCACCCCAATAACATAAAACCGTCCTTTCATTTTTGTCCCACCATGATTGTAATAGGATTAAAGCTCTGCGGGCCGTCCGGCCCCTCTCTTTCCACTGTAATTGTCGCGCTTTCCACCTGCATGCCGTGGCGCCGCATGATCTCCGGCGCGCGTGTGATGGTCTTTTCGGTAACGCCGTTCACCACTATCCTGGCGCCTGGCTCCATTTGGGCGACTGCCGTTGCAATGATTTCTTCGAGCTCCCCGCTGCTACCGCCGACAAAGACGCCATCGGGCGGGGGCAGGTCAGCAACCAGATCGGCTGCCCGTCCAAAGCTCGGGACAATGTTGAACAATCCGTAGCGTCGGATATTTTCTTTGATATTGGCAAGCTCTTCATCTTTATGCTCCACCGTGTAGACGGTAAGCCGGGGCGACAGTGCCGCGGCTTCGATGGAAACCGAGCCGCTGCCGCCGCCGATATCCCAGAAAACCCCACTGCGCGGCAGATGCAGGCGGTGCAGGGTTGCGGCGCGCACCTCATCCTTGGTGATAAGCCCTCTGCTGTGGGCAAAGTCACCTTCCCGCAGGCCGAAGACCGGGCATGTCGGCAGGTCGGGCACGATGAGACAGAGCACATTGAGCTCGGCAAATTCCATGTGTGCAATTTCCGCAAGAGAACCGCTCCTTACCTTTTCGCCCTCCATGCCGAGATTTTCAGCGACATGGCAGACTATGTTCTTGGTGATCCGCTGTTCGCCGATACACTCGAGATAGGCCAGCAGCACGGCGGCGATCTTATCGGGAGTGTGCAGTCTGTCGGTGAAGACAAAGGTTTTTTCCCGGCACAGCAGAAGGCCCGGCAGATGGTGTCTGGTCCTGCCGTGCAGGCTGATTATGGTGGCATCTGTCCAGCTCATCTTGAATTTGGCAAAACCTTCCTGCAGGGAGGAAAGCGCCGGGGAGACCTGGACACTGTCAGCGCCGAAATGCTCGATAATCCTGGCGCCGATGCCAAAGAACAGAGGGTCGCCGCTGGCCAGTACGGCGACGTTGCCGCTCTCCAGTCCTCTCTCGATTCTGGCAAAGGCCTCCTGCAGCGGGGTGATCGGGAATATCTCGGCGGATGGAGCGTCAAGGCACGCTGCCAGCCGTTTCGAGCAGACTATGAGCCCGCAGTGCTGCAGCTTTTCTTTGATTCCGTCGTGGTGGGAATATATTCCGTTGCTGTCGACTCCGATGACAAAAATCTCAGACATGTTCTATCACCTTTGCCTGGGCATTGACCAGATAGACCCGGACCTCTTTACCGGAAACATGGCTGGCATAGTCACGGGCGCGCAGACAGACTTGATGGACAATATCGTCCCTGCCTGCTTCTTCAAGATGGCCAAGCATCTCCCGGGCGGTGTTGGAAGTCTCCAGTTTCTCCAGCAGAGGATGCTTCGCGCCGCACTGCGCCAGCATAGCCGCACCGTCTGCTACTTCCAGGGCTCCGTTGCGCACATGGGTCTGGGGGATATGCATGGCTGCTTTCATTATTTTGGCCCACATGCCGGAGAGATGAATAGTTTGAAAATCTTTTTCTCCGGCTTTACGCAGGGAAAATTCCAGGTAGTCGCCCATCATGGCATAGGCTTCGATTGCCAGGTTGAGCATCTGCTGGGCCCCTTTTTCCGAAGTTCGGCCGGTAGAGAGCACGATATCCTTCAGCCCCGCCTCTTTGGCCACATCCATGGAGGCTTCGATGGTGGCCTTCCAGGCATCGGCGGAAACAGGCTGGACGATACCCGTGGTGCCGAGAATGGAGATCCCTCCCACGATGCCCAGCCGGTGATTAAGTGTTTTTTCGGCAAGTTCTTCGCCCCTGGGGATGGTGATGGTCACTTGAATGGTCGTAGCGGTTTCCACCTCCCGCACCGCCTGACAGATCATCTGCCGGGGCACCGGGTTGATTGCCGGTTCACCGACCGCTACAGCAAGCCCCGGCTTGGTCACGGTGCCGACGCCCGTGCCGCCGTGAAGAGCCACGTTTTCCATGGCAATGCCGTTGTCGGCCCCTGCCAGGCTATTACCAATGTAAACAGTTGCCAGTATTTCGGCACGGTTGGTAACATCGGGGTCATCTCCGGCATCCTTGATAAC
>JBHEOR010000170.1:5044-5656 GCA_046260685.1 Desulfopila sp. | reverse complement strand
GGATTATACATGCCGGCGTTGGCAAGGCTTCGTTCGGTAAAGATAAAATATACGAAAATATTGCTGCCTTTATAGCAAAGCTCATCCAGCTTAAGCCCAGCGCCAGTAAGGGCATATACCTGCGCGGAATATCAGTATCAACGACCATGAGCCCAGGCTTTAAAGTTGACCCGATTGATGTTCGCGCAGTTGTTAAATAGTACAAGAAGAGGTTCCGTACTGCGACAGTACGGTTTTGGAGTCGAAGACAGCAGGCACTGAAGGGGCAGCTTGAAGATCAGCTCAAAAGTGATTTTTTAAGGCGGCTCGTCGAGTTTAATAGGTATTCCCACCTGCTTAGACGGTTTACAACCTCTATAATTTGTGAGCCATACACCCCGTTGTAACTGCTGTGTTATCGACATTAACTTAAACGTAGGAGGAGTGCTTTGAATCGTGAAGAGAAAGCGGTAATTATCTCTGAGTTGAAGGAGTCCTTCAGTAAATCGACTTTTTCCGTTGTTGCTGATTATCGCGGTCTGACCGTGGCGCAGATGGAGAAGATACGGATTGAACTGAGGAACTGTCATTCGGAGATTCGCGTTGCCAAAAACACTCTTTTGAAAAGAGCGG
>JBHEOR010000170.1:0-5034 GCA_046260685.1 Desulfopila sp. | reverse complement strand
CTCAGTGATGATTTCACTGGAACGACAGCCGTGGTCATGGCCTATGATGATCCTGTCGGTCCCGCAAAGGCTTTAGCGGACTTTGCCAAGGATCATGAGAAATTCATTCTTAGATCGGCCGTTCTTGAAGGGGAGAAACTAGGTCCGAAGGAGCTCGAATCGCTTGCCAAGCTTCCGAGTAAAGAAGTGTTGCTCGGTCAGCTTCTCACTGTGCTCAACGGCGTGCCGCAGGGCCTTGTGCAGGTGTTGTCTGCCGTACCGAGAAATTTCGGATACGGTCTGCAGGCGCTTAAGGATCAGAAAGAACAGCTTGATAATTAACGATCCGATCATATTCAGAGATTAAAGAAAAATTTATTCAATAACGAGGTAAAACAATGGCTGTAACAAAAGATGATGTCATCGAGTTTATTGCAAATATGTCTGTTCTTGAGCTTTCCGAGCTCATCAAGGAATTTGAAGAAAAATTTGGCGTTTCCGCGGCAGCTCCAGCTGCCGTCGCTGCTGCTGCCGGTCCTGCGGAGGCAGAGGCCGTTGAAGAAAAGACCGAGTTCGATGTTATTCTCGCCGGCGCTGGAGATCAGAAGATCAAGGTTATAAAAGAAGTACGCGGCATCACCGGTCTTGGCTTGAAAGAAGCAAAAGCACTGGTTGAAGAAGCCCCCAAGCCTGTCAAAGAGGGTGTCACCAAGGAAGAAGCCGAAGAGATCAAAGGCAAGCTTGAAGCCGTGGGCGGAGCAGTTGAAGTGAAATAAGGCCGGCACGCATAGGAAAAAGCAAAAACTTTTTCACTCTGTTTTGTCTAACACGCTACGGGCTTTGCCGCGTAGCGTGTTGTGTTTCTGGAAGTGCAAAAAAATATTTACTGAAAATCTTTTGATATCAGTAGGTTAGTTCAGGTTTTTGGTGCGTTACAAGCTTTTGGTACATAGGATCAAAGTGTACAGGTACAACGCCTTGATCCATCTGGTAACAAAGTTACCCATCGGGTCTCGTGGTTATTTGCGAAACCGATAAACATGAAGAGCGTATTGCGGGGAAATATGGCCACAAATATGAGCACGAAAACGGTATATGCAAGAACATATTCTAGCTTTGGCATTCTTCATCACCCCTTCTATAATCAGAGTATGAGCAGCAGCTCACAAGTTTCCTCCCTCACGAGTTAAGATATCAGACAGTACGTATTGGCGCATCGATACTGCTGTACTGTATAAATACGTAAAACGATCTATAGGCACCCTCGAGGACGATTTATGGAACGAATTAGAAAAAAATTTGCCACAGTGCAAAATATCATTGAGCCTCCTCATTTGATTTCCATGCAGAAAACATCCTATGAAAAATTTCTGCAGATGGACCGTGAGCCGGATGATCGTGAAGACTATGGTCTTCAGGAAATTTTAAAGAATGTATTTCCGATAAATGATTTTAACGGAATGTGCTCACTGGAATACGTTAAATATAAATTCGGTGAGCCAAAATACACCGTTGAAGAATGTATTCAAAGGGGGATGACCTACGATATACCCTTGAAAATCGTTGTTCGGCTCATCACCTTCGATGTCGATGAGCAGACAGGTGTTCAGACCATTCGCGATATCAAGGAGCAAGAAGTCTATCTCGGTTCGCTGCCCTTGATGTCCAAGGATGGGGTATTTATCGTCAATGGCACCGAACGGGTGATCGTTTCACAGCTGCAGCGTTCCCCGGGACTTTTCTATACCCATGACAACGGCAAAAGCCATGCCAGCGGCAAATTACTCTATTCTGCAAGGATCATCCCCGTCCGTGGTTCATGGATTGACCTTGAGTTTGACATTAAAGACATCCTCCATGTTCGTATAGACAGGCGACGCAAGTTCCCGGTTACCACGTTGCTTAGGGCCCTGGGATATACCCCCGGAGAACTGCTCGAGGAGTACTATCTTACCAACGAGATACAGTTCAAGGATGATCAGTGTACCATCCAATTCGACGCCAGGACTGCTTTAGGGAAGCGACTTCAGTATGATCTTGTCAACCCGCAGGATGGTGAAGTCATCGGCAAGAAAGGCAGAAAAATCAGCAAGGCTTTATGTAAGAAAATTGAGAGTGCGAAAATAGCGTTTCTGGAAATTCCACGGGAGGAGGTGATCGGCAAGATTCTACTTGAGGATATAGTCAACCCCGCCACCGAAGAAATCCTTTTTCTCGCCAACACCGAAATTACCGAAACCGTTTTGGAGTCCTTGCAGGCTGCAGGCATAGAGAAAGTTCGCGTGATTTTTGTTGATGGTGTGCATTACTCTGATGCATTCAGTAAAACGCTCGCCATTGACAAAGTTGCTTCGAGCGAGGAGGCGCTGCTGGAGATATACAGAAGACTGCGTCCATCATCACCTCCGACCCTCGAGGTGGCCCAGACATTTTTCGATAATCTCTTTTTCAACCGGGATCTCTACGATCTTTCCGAGGTCGGGCGCTATAAAATAAATGCAAAACTCGGCCTTGATAAGGATATAAGCCAGAAGGCGCTGACCAAGGAAGACATTGTAGAAGCGGTGAAGTATCTCGTCCGCTTGAAGGATAACCAGGGTGGTGTCGATGATATCGATCACCTTGGCAACCGACGCGTGCGAACCGTCGGCGAGCTCATCGAGAATCAGTATCGCATGGGACTGATCCGCATGGAGCGTGCCATCAAGGAGCGCATGACGCTGCAGGATGTTGAAACCTTGATGCCCCACGACCTGGTAAACCCCAAGCCGATCTCCGCAGCCATCAAGGAATTCTTCGGCACCTCGCAGCTTTCCCAGTTCATGGACCAGACTAATCCGCTCTCCGAGGTCACCCATAAACGGCGCCTTTCCGCCCTTGGTCCAGGAGGACTGTCGCGGGAACGTGCCGGCTTTGAAGTGCGTGACGTTCATCCAACCCATTACGGGCGGATTTGTCCCGTAGAGACGCCGGAGGGACCCAATATCGGACTTATTGTTTCGCTGGCCGCCTATGCCAAGGTCAATCCCTACGGTTTCATCGAAACTCCTTACCGAAAAGTTAAGGACCGCATCGTCTCCGATGATATAAAATATTGCAGCGCCTTGCAGGAGCAGGGGCACATAATAGCCCCGGCGTCCGTTCAGGTTGATGAGAATCATCGTATTGTGCCGGATTCCCATATTGTCAGGGAGGACGGCGAGGTTGTCACTGCATTCACTGATAACATCACCTATATGGATGTAGCGCCGAATCAGCTTATAAGCGTGGCCGCATCACTGGTCCCTTTTCTTGAAAACGATGATGCCAACCGGGCTCTGATGGGTTCCAACATGCAGCGCCAGGCGGTGCCTCTTCTCAAAACGGCAGCCCCCCTGGTCGGAACCGGCATGGAAAGGTCCGTTGCCAGGGACTCCGGCGCCTGTTTGCTTTCCAGCGGTGATGGTGTCGTCGAGGAATCAGACTCCAATCGGGTTGTAGTACGCTATGATACACCGGGAACCGATGGAAATGAAACGGGTATTGCTGTGTATCGGCTGGAGAAATATAAAAAATCCAACCAGAACACATGTTTTAATCAGGTGCCTTTGGTGGTTCCGGGGCAGAGAGTCACTGCAGGCTCGGTCCTGGCTGACGGGCCTTCCTGTGAAAAAGGCGAACTGGCCCTGGGGAAGAATACCATAATTGCTTTTATGCCCTGGCGTGGATTCAACTTTGAAGATTCCATACTCGTCAATGAACGGTTGTTGAAAGAAGATACCTTTACCTCCGTTCATATTGAAGTCTTTGAGACCATGGCTCGGGATACCAAGCTTGGCAAGGAGGAAATCACCCGTGATATTCCCAATGTCAGTGAGGACACGCTGCGTAACCTTGATGATTCCGGGGTTGTCCGGATAGGTGCGGAAGTTAAGGCAGGCGATACCCTTGTTGGTAAAGTTACGCCCAAGGGTGAAACAGTGCTTTCCCCGGAAGAAAAGCTGCTGCGCGCCATATTTGGTGAAAAGGCGCAGGATGTCAAGGACTCTTCCCTGCGGATGCCTCCCGGAGTAGAGGGAGTTGTCATTGATGCCAAGGTATTCTCCCGCAAGGGTGTAGACAAGGACGAACGTTCTTTACAAATCGAAGAGGTTGATATTGAACGTATTACTCAGGATAAACTCGATGAACTTGCCAGCCTCAAGCGCGGTATCTGCCGGGAGATAGGCGATATCATGGATGGCCGTACGGCCAAAAAGGATATCATCGGCAAGGATGGCACCGTTCTCGTGCAGCTTGGCAAAAAGATTGATGGTGCCGTGGCAAAAGATGTAGGGTTTCATAACCTCAGCATGGTCGAGTTTTCTGAGAAAAGTAAATATAGTGACCAGGTAGATACAATTTATGAACGCTACAAAAATCAATCACGTTTGATCAGTGAACGATATGACGGCATTGTAGAGCGTATGAAAAAAGGTGATGACCTTCCGCCGGGTGTCGTCAAAATGGTCAAGGTCTATGTTGCCACCAAACGCAAACTGGCGGTCGGTGATAAGATGGCCGGCCGACATGGTAACAAGGGCGTTGTTTCCAGGCTTCTGCCCGAGGAAGATATGCCCTTTTTCGCCGATGGTAAGACCGTCGATATCGTTCTTAATCCGCTTGGTGTTCCTTCGCGTATGAATGTCGGTCAGGTGCTGGAGACCCATCTGGGATTTGCCGCTAGAAAGCTCGGAGAACAGCTGGAAAAGCTGGCCCGTCAGCAGGCAGCCGATGCCATTCGAGAAAAGCTTGGCAAGGTCTATGCGGCAGATGAATATGCAGCCATTGTCGATGGCAAAAGTGACGAGGAGATTGTCGGTTGGGCCTGGGAGCATAAAGACGGGCTCCACATGAGTACGCCGGTTTTCGACGGTGCTGCCGAGAGCAAGATTCGATCGCTTCTGGTTGAGGCCGGAGTTGATGAGGTAGGACAGAGTCGCCTGTACGACGGCCTTTCAGGTGAGCCCTTTGACAACAAGGTTACGGTCGGTGTGATGTACATGCTGAGACTGCACCATCTGGTTGATAGCAAGA
>JBHEOR010000017.1:39427-39855 GCA_046260685.1 Desulfopila sp. | reverse complement strand
GTCAGGAAGGTGACCGACAAACCGCTGGATGTGCACCTTATGATAGAAAATGCCGATGCCTACATCGAAAGTTTTGCCAAGGCCGGAGCGGACTGGATTACCATTCATGTAGAATCGTGTGTTCACCTCCACAGAAGTATAGCCAGAATCAGAGAGCTTGGCAAAAAGGCCGGAGTGGTGCTTAATCCCGCAACTCCTGTATCCTCCATTGATGCCATACTTGAAGACGTGGAGGTGATTATGCTGATGAGCGTTAATCCGGGATTTGGAGGACAGTCTTTCATACCCTCGACCCTTGAAAAAATTCGGCGTGTTCGAGAACTTCTCACGAGTCGCGGAGTGCATGCCGACATTGAAATCGATGGAGGTATTGACCGTCATACCATCGGAGGCGCCGCCCAGGCGGGGGCCAATGTTTTTGTGGCGGG
>JBHEOR010000017.1:6618-39417 GCA_046260685.1 Desulfopila sp. | reverse complement strand
ATCTATGGCTGCCGGGAGTATGCCTCGGTCATTGCGGAGCTTAAGCGCCTGGCCCAGCAGGCCAGGGCCGGATCGGCCGCCTAGCTGCACCGCTTTCCGACGCATCTGCAGCAGTGCGATATGGAGAGCAACGGAAAGTCGGTAAACAGGGAAAATATACTTTTAAAAATTTGCGCAATGCTCTAATTTGCGGGATAATACGTGTGAATGGTCATTCATTCGGTGCGACATTCATGTACTGTTTTTTGTTGACAAAAGCATGATACGGAGATATTCTCAACCGCTGAACGATTATTCACTGGCTGGGTGTTTCGTGGTGCTTTGACACCGGGGAGGGTGTGGAAAGCATCTTCAAACAGACGGGAGGCTGTTGCTTCTGCAGTGGTCGGTGCTCTTCATCTGTTGTGAATCACAATCAGTAAATAAGCATATTGTAGAAGTTATAATAGGTTAAGGTTGCAGTATAAACAGTAATTCAAAGGAGGAAATCATGGCAAAACATGAGACGCCCTTGTTGGATCAACTGGAGTCCGGTCCATGGCCGAGCTTCGTTACCGACATCAAGAAACAGGCTGAGACAAAGCCTGAGTGTTGGGATATTCTGGGTATTCTTGAGCTGTCCTACAAGGATAGAATTACCCACTGGAAGCACGGCGGTATTGTCGGTGTTTTCGGTTACGGCGGTGGTATCGTTGGCCGCTATGCCGATGTCCCCGAGCAGTTTCCCGGTGTTGAGCATTTTCATACACTTCGTGTTGCTCAGCCGGCATCCAAGTACTACTCCACCAAGAATCTTCGTCAGCTCATGAATCTCTGGGAGAAGCATGGCTCCGGTATGACCAACTTCCATGGTTCCACCGGTGATGTTATTCTTCTTGGTACCCGTACGGAAAACCTTGAACCCTTTTTCTGGGATCTGACCCATGAAATGGGCCAGGATCTTGGCGGTTCCGGTTCCAACCTGCGTACTCCGGCCAACTGCGTTGGCGAGTCTCGCTGCGAGTGGTCCATGTACGATACGGAAGAAGTATGTCACCATCTCACCATTCATTACCAGGATGAGATCCATCGTCCTGCGTTCCCCTATAAGTTTAAATTCAAGTTCTCCGGCTGTGCCAATGACTGCGTTGCCGCCATCGCCCGTTCCGATGTGTCCGTTATCGGTACCTGGAGAGATCAGATCCGCATTGACCAGGCCGCCGTCAAAGAATACGTGGCCGGCAATTATCCCGCAAACGGCGGCGCCCACAGCGACAGAGACTGGGGTGCCTTTGACCTGCAGAAAGAGGTTATCGATAACTGCCCCACCGACTGCATGTGGATGGAAGGCGACGAGTTGAAAATTGACGACAGAGAATGCACCCGCTGCATGCACTGCATCAACGTCATGCCTCGCGCCCTGCGCCCCGGTGTCGATAAAGGTGCCACCATACTGGTGGGTGCCAAAGCCCCGATCCTTGACGGTGCTCAGTTTTCCACCCTGCTCGTGCCCTTCATGAAAATTGAAAAAGAAAACGAGTTTGAAGAGCTCATCGACTTTATCGAAAAAATCTGGGATTACTGGATGGAAAACGGCAAGAACCGTGAGCGTGTTGGTGAAACCATGCAGCGCATCGGCCTGCCGGCCTTTATTAAGATCATGGAGCTTGAGCCGATTCCGCAGATGATCAAAGAGCCCCGCTCAAATCCCTATGTCTTCTGGAATGAAGAGGAAGTCGAGGGTGGTTTCCAGCGCGATGTTGATACCTTCCGCGCCTATCATGCGGCTTAAAAGCGGTATAGATGCATTTAAATTATTAAGAACAATATAAGGAGATTTCTATCATGGGTTATAATCCAGAAAAACCGATGGAAGGAAGGATATCTGATCTTGGTCCACCACATTATGAGCAGTTCTTTCCCCCCGTTATCAAAGAAAATAAGGGAAAATGGCTCTATCATGAGATCGTCAAGCCGGGTATTCTGATGCATAAATCCGAGACCGGCGATGAGGTCTATTCCGTACGCGTCGGGTGTGCCCGTCTGGTTTCCGTAGAGTATATCCGAGAAGTATGCGATATAGCAGATAAGCATTGCGATGGCTTCCTGCGCTTCACCACCAGAAATAATATCGAGTTCATGGTTGATTCCAAAGACAAGGTGCAGCCACTGCTCGATACGCTGGCATCTTATGGTAACGGCACCAAATACCCTGTAGGTGGTACTGGTGCGGGTCTTACCAATATCGTTCATACCCAGGGCTGGGTCCACTGTCACACACCTGCCACCGATGCTTCAGGTGTTGTTAAAGCGGTTATGGATGAGCTGTTCGACTACTTCGGTTCGCACACGCTGCCCGCCCAGTGCCGTATCGCCCTGGCCTGCTGCCTGAACATGTGTGGTGCGGTCCATGCCTCCGACATCGCCATTCTCGGTGTACACCGTAAGCCGCCCATGATTGATCATAAGCGTATCACCGGTGTCTGCGAGCTGCCGCTGGCCATTGCTTCCTGCCCAACAGGTGCTGTTAAGCCGACCAAGGCGACCGTCGATGGTGAAGAGATCAAATCCGTCAAGGTAACGGTTGAGCGTTGTATGTTCTGCGGTAACTGCTATACCATGTGCCCGGCAATGCCCATGGCTGATCCGGATGGTGACGGCATTGCCATTCTGGTTGGCGGGAAGGTGTCCAACAGAATTTCCGCTCCCAAGTTCTCGAAACTGGTTATCCCGTTTCTGCCGAACAATACTCCGCGCTGGCCTGAGACCGTCGAGGCCGTCAAAAAGATTCTGGAAGCATATTCAGCCGATGCCAAGAAGTATGAGCGCCTTGGCGACTGGGCTGAGAGAATCGGTTGGGAGAATTTCTTCGAGAAGTGTGATATCCCATTTACTGAAAAGAGCATCGATGACTATCGCCTTGCGTACGATACCTGGCGTACTACTACTCAGTTCAAGTATACAAGCCACATAAAGTAAAAAGCGTGATAACGAGTGGCCTGTTCCGACTGGCGGAGCAGGCCACTACTGAGATGCTTTCTTCTATGCATTCTTTTAAAGGAGACAATTATGGCCTTAAGTAAAGAAGAGCTCAAAGCAGCGATAATGGAGAAAGCAAAAACATCTCCAAAGGCGCAGTTGTACATCAAGGATTTTTTTAAATGCGATCCTGAATCGAAGCCTCGCGTCATTAAAAATATCGCAAATGAAATGGTTCGTGAAGGAAATTTGATGTTCTGGTCCTCCGGATCAACAACGATGTATGCTGATCCTAGCCGGATTCAGAATGAGGAAAAGTAGAAGTATTTCTTCGTAGGTATCAGTGCAGCTGGTAAAAAGTGCGGAGCCGCCAGGCTCCGCACTTTTTTTTGTAATCAGTAATTACGTATTCGGTACGTCTTTGGTACAGTTGCCTTCTGCGACGCCGGCTGCTGCTGAGCGAAGTATTGAGCCGCCTGCAAGGATCGGTTTGTGGCCCCTTTGCATGATTGCCTTGAGAGAGTGTGATGCATCCTGAAAATACAAGGTACGGTAAAAGATGCGGTATTACCTGTCATTATTACGATTCTCTACCTTCTACCAATGTAACCGCTTTTGAGCTGGCCCAAAATGGTGGGGTGCATGGCGAGGTAATTAGCGCCGCAGTGCAGACCGCTGGGCGTGGCAGGCTCGGGAAATCATGGCAGTCCCCCTCCGGCCGGGGACTCTACTTTTCCATTATTGTTCGTCCAAAGATGGCACCGCAGCAATACCCGTATCTCACCATGACTACCGGCCTTGCTCTTGCCACCGCCATCGAAAAGTTATGCGGTATACCGGTTGCCTTGAAATGGCCAAACGATATTTATATTTCAGGCAAAAAGTGCGGAGGGATTTTGGCGGAAGCTGCACTGAGTGGGAGCAACGCCGCCGACTATTTTGCCATCATAGGCGTGGGGCTTAATATTGTGACAAGGGAAGACGAGTTTCCCCGATATCTGCGAGCCTTTGCCACGTCATTACATCTTGAAACCGGTAAATGGTATGACCTTGAAGAGGTGTTTTGCGTTCTCCATGCCGGCATTTTGCACCATATCAATGAACTCCAATGCTACGGTTTCAACAGAATTCTTGAAAAGTGGAAACGTCATGATTGTCTCAAGGGAAAGTGGCTTAATTGGGTCACCAGCGACGGCGAGGTGATTCATGCTCAATCGCAAGGCCCCGATGAACGTGGTCGGCTTGTGGTCAGGGATGGTTCGGGGAGAGTGCATACCGTCATTTCAGGAGATGTGCGCGTGGCTGACAGACAAAAGGGATTTTGATTATCAGAACTCAGCTGATCGCCCCAGGACATCACATGTTGTTTACACAAGATGTCTTTGTCCATGGCGCACCTATCAGAGGAAAAGCCTTCATCAAAAGACTGATTGCAAAATTATGCACGTGCTATCACAATATCCTGCGATCACCTCACCAAGGGGCTCTTTTCTCAAATGCCGGCAAAGTCTTTGAGTTCTTCCGCTTTATCTGTTTTTTCCCACGAGAATTCAGGAAGTTCCCGTCCAAAGTGGCCATAACTGGCGGTTGCCTGATAGATTGGTCGAAGAAGATCAAGCTGTGCAATGATTGCTTTTGGCCGGAGGTCAAAACACTGGTTAACCACATTCTTTATTTCTTTGTCGGTTATTTTTCCAGTGCCGAATGAGTTTATATTGATGGAAACGGGCTGAGAAATACCGATGGCGTATGCAATCTGCACTTCCACTTCTGAAGCGATACCCGCGGCAATTATGTTTTTGGCGACGTACCGTCCCATATACGAGGAAGAGCGATCAACTTTTGAAGGATCCTTGCCGGAAAAGGCACCACCACCATGGGAGCCTTTACCGCCGTAGGTATCGACAATAATCTTTCGCCCGGTGACTCCGCAATCTCCGACGGGGCCTCCGATAACAAAGCGCCCGGTCGGATTGATGAAATATTTGGTCTTGCCGTCAACCATATCAGCAGGAATGGTGGGTTTGATAATCTCCTCCATAACTGCTTCAGTGAGCTCTGCATGGCGTATGCTCTCGTCGTGTTGGGTGGAGAGGACGACGGCTTCGATGCGTCTCGGTGTACCATGCTCATACTCAATGGTGACCTGACTTTTGGCATCGGGTCGCAACCAGGGCAGTTTTCCCGCTTTTCGAACGTCGGATTGCTTTTGGGTGAGCCTATGGGCGTAGGTTATTGGCATGGGCATAAGAACACGTGTTTCGTTAGAAGCATATCCAAACATAAGGCCCTGGTCACCGGCCCCCTGGTCAAGATCCACACCGGCTCCTTCATCGACTCCTTGAGCAATGTCCGCGGATTGTTTGTCTATGGAAGTCAAGACGGAGCAGGATTGCCAGTCAAATCCCATGTCGGATGAGTTGTAGCCAATTTCGCGAATGGTGTTGCGCACAACGTCCGGCATGTCAACCCACGCACTGGTGGTGATTTCACCGGCGATGAGAGCCATACCGGTGGTAACCATCGTTTCGCAGGCAACACGAGCGTTTTTGTCTTGAATAAGAATGGCATCGAGAATGGCATCGGAGATCTGGTCGGCCACTTTATCGGGGTGTCCTTCGGAGACCGATTCCGAGGTGAAAAGGTAGTTGGTCATTATAAAACTCCATTGGGGTGGAAGGCTCGTTGCAGTGAAAAGGCGGATTGTCGACTTGTTCATGTCGGCCCGTTTTGTAGACAGATGTTGTTATAAGTTGCTGGAAACCACGTAAGCGCGGTGCTTGCAAAACACATTGGGGAACGAATCCGATGAAGTATTATATATCATTGTTCACATGGGTGCCATTGAGAAAAAGGTGTACAATCCATAAAAAGCTATTTTTTTAAGCAATATATCGGTACAAGGCAAGGGATGTCTTCTTGATCATGGAGATTTTATGATTAGAGTTGAATACGTATTAGAGCACTGCAGCGACTTGCGGGCCAGTATAACCGGTTACCTGTAATTGAAGGGGAGTTATGTCGATTGAAGAAGCACGGCAAGTTCTCAAAATTGAAGAAGAGGGGCTTTGTGCTGTACGACACCGAATTGGAGAGGAGTTTAACGACGCTGTAGAGGCGATGCTGGGATGTACCACACGGGTGGTAATAACAGGCATTGGAAAGTCGGGAATAATTGGCCAGAAGATAGCTGCGACGCTCAACAGTACGGGGACGCCGGCCTTTTTTCTGCACCCCGTCGAGGCAATGCATGGCGATCTCGGCATGGTGGCCCAAAGCGATGTCGTTATTGCAATTTCATATTCAGGCAAAACGGCGGAACTTAATGCCTTGCTGGCCAGTTTGAAGAAAAGAGGTGTGACCATAATAGGCATGACCGGCGGTGCCGATTCTCCGCTTGCCGAGGCAGCAGATATTGTGCTCGACATTGCTATTCCTAAAGAGGCCTGTCCTTTGGGACTGGCACCAACGACATCTACGACGGTAACACTTGCCATGGGAGATGCTCTGGCAGTGGTGCTGCTCAATAAAAAGAAATTTCAGGAATCGGACTTTCGCTTGAATCATCCAGGAGGAACCCTGGGGCAGCGATTGAAAGTCAAGGTCAGTGAAGTTATGGTGTCAGGGCCCAGAGTACCGGTGATCGAAGAAAATAGAAGTGCTGTTGATGCTGTTCAGGTGCTCAATGAAAAAAATCTTGGGGCGGTACTCATCCGCAATGGCGATAATGAGATTGCCGGTATATTGACCGATGGCGATGTCAGAAGATATATTGCCCATCAGAAGAGCTTCAGGGATCTGATGGTGCGTGACGTGATGACACCGAATCCAATACGTATTGATGGAGACATGCTGGCGGCCGATGCCCTGAGTATTTTGCAGCGTCATGAAATAACAATATTGCCCATTGTGGATACCGGCAAACAACTGCTTGGAATGCTGCATCTTCATGATTTGCTGGGAAAAGGAGAATTCCGTTTTCTGGTATGAACCACTGAACCGTTGCAGCGGGTGTCTCATCCAGTGCTTAAGCGACTCTAGGGAGGAAAATAATGTGTCAGGTAAGTGCGTATATTAAAAGTGATGAACAGCAAGAACTCGTCAAAGAAAATGTTACTCGGTTGGAAATGCTTAAAAATGGATTGAGAATCAGTACCTTGTTTGAGGGAGCGGTTGATCTCGAGGATATGGTGGTTGACCATATCGATTTTACAAACGGGCGGCTGATTTTAGAAAAAACAGGGTGAAAAAGGAATAAAAAAATATGCAAGAACTGGAAAAACTGCGAGTACTGCTGCCCCATTGGATTGAACATAACAACGGGCATGAGGCTGAGTGTACGAAATGGGCGGAAATCGCACAGAAGGAAGGGAAGGAAGACGTTGCTCAGTATATAGCGAAGGCCGTCAAGACGATGCAGGATGTCAATGGGTTACTGGAAAAGGCTCTTGATGCGGCAGGCGGCCCTTCGGCGGACCATCATCACCACCATCATTAGCCTCCCCGGCCGGCTGCTCGTGGAGTACTGGTTTCACATTTTTTGCCGGGCCGTTAGTTTTGCGTTTTGCTGTAGAACTCCCACGCATCCCGGGAGGGATCGTAGCTATACAGCATAACCAGGCGCAGCTTCCTGCCCCTGTTGCTTTCCAGGCACTGGATTTCGTAGAGTTCCTTGCCGTCGGTATATCGCAGGAATGTGGCCTTGGGATCACTGAGGTATTCGGGGATGGCGGCGCTGTAATTTTCCGCAAAGATTGTTATGTAGTTGTCTTCCAGGTATTGAATCCTTTGCGCAATGGCGGCGTCGGTACGAGTCTTCTCGATGTTTTCACGTGTCCCTTGTATGATCGCCTTGAACTCTTTGTCATCTTCCAGGCCGCTCGCCTGCACTACGTCGATCACTTTGTTGTAGGCGAGTATGGCCTTGGTGTATTCCTCATTGCTGAGTCTCTGGTCGGCTTTTTGTTTGTGCTGTACAATTCTGGTGCGAAGGATGATGCGCTCAAGCTGTTGTTGAATTTCATCGGGGTCGATCCGCTTGAGTAACTCCCCCTTTTCGCGGACCAGTTCTATGGCTTGTTGATAATAGGAGATAGCGTTGTGCCATTCTGACTGGGAAAAGGAATCTTTGGCGGAATTGATAAGGGTGAAAAGTTCCGCTTCCGCCATATTGCTGTACAATGATGCAGTTTGTTCATGACTGGTGGTAACAGTTGAAACGCCACGCAGCCGCAGTGCCTTTTCATATTGCTGTATGGCACTCTCCCAGTCATTGGCGTCAAAATACTTTTTGCCAAGATCTAGATGCTGCAGGTATTCAATTTCCTGTAACTTTGGCGTAATGCGGGCAAGCAGTTTCCCCCCGAGTTCTTCCGGCAGCTGTTGAGCATCTTCAAGCGCTGTGCTGAGCATTTCCCGGCTCATCTCCAGCTCACTTCTGGAAAGCAGGGAAATACCACGTTTAATGGAAAGATTGATTTTGGCGACCTTGATCTTGTCTTGTATTTCTTGAAGGAGTACTTCTTCAACGCTGTCGGAAATTGGCTTGGCAGTTTTCAATGTCGCTGTGTAGAGGCCAATGGCTTTTTTCCAGAGTGCTTTGTCAAAGTACGTGTCTGCCTGTTGCAATTGTGAATAAAATTCCCGGAGTTGCTCCATATTGCTTTTTTCGACATATTTGCCTTGAAACTTGACTCTGCCGGTCAGCCCCTGTTCCATCTTTTCAGAACCTAGAGTCAACTGGATCTGTCGCTGCAAGCTGTCACGCTCTGTTGTCTTGTAGAGTGTGATTTTTTTCAGCGTTTGCAGAGCCCTTTTGCATTCTGTCTCAGCCCGGCGGAATTGATCGCGTTCCAGAAATTGCTTACATTGGCCATAGAGCTGGTTGGCGGTCTGCAGATTGGATTTTGCAGAAAACATGGGAGTAATGAAAACAAAGGCCAGGGCAATGACAAGGATGCCGCCGAGTACAGGCAGGAGTTTGAAGGTTTTTTTGGAGCTTTCCTCGAAGAACGCTGTTCTGCGTTTGGTCTTCTGCTGGGAATCATCCTGTTCGTCGTTGCTCCCTTGGGGTGTATAGCCACCTTCCCAGCTGTCTGCTTCGAGTTCGACGGAGCTTTTTGTCCGTTGGATACTTTCCTCAATGTTTGGAAAATCAGGAACAATGTCTGCTACTTTTTCAAAGAGTTCGAGGGCTGCCCGGGGGTTGCCCTGATGCTCCTGTTCATCACCTTCTTTTTGCAATCTTCTCGCTTTTTCCATAAGTGTGCTGATTTTCCTCTCGATATCCTCCCGATCCTCGAACTGGGCGTTTTCTGGAAGGTCTTGAAGAAAATCCGCAAGCTCGGCAAAGCGTTTTTGTCGTATGAAAAGATACACACGGTTAACCGAGTTTTTGCCGCTTTCTTGAGCACTGCTGGGGAGCGAGAACTCAGCATCATTCTTTTCGGTATTGTTGTCACTCAAGTAATCGAAGCGGCTGGTAATGTCTGTGTCATCTAAGGTGTCGATTTCGTCGGAGAGCATGTCCTCGTCAAAGTCGATGGCCTCCTCCCGGACCGTAGGTGCGGTAAAATCTATTGTATCAAAGGGGAGCTGATGGGAAATTTTTGTGTACCAGGCCACTGCTGATTCATTGAAAGCATTTTCCGTGGAAAAGGTTTCACCGCAGATCATCTGGCCGATATGGATGATCAATTCCGGGAGTGTGCGGTCCTTGTTCCAGAATTCACCAATACAAATGGCAGCTTGATCAAAGTCCGGATGGAACGTTGGGGTTTGCGGGGTGCAGCTTGGCGGAAAATGAGGAAACCCAAAAGGGATATTGATGAAAACAGAATGTTCACTGGATGCAACAATATCACCATTTTCATTTTGAATGAGTCCAGGAATGGAGTACCGTATCTCATACTTTTCAGGGGGATCATCGTCAAACGGTATAATGGTGACAAATGGGCTGCCGTCAAAGCGTTCTTTGAGGTCCTGGGCGATTTTTCGGAGCTGCTCGTTTGGAGTGGCCATAATTGTGTTGGCAGATAACTTTGGAATGATAGATTATAGTGTGCTGTAAAGCAAGGCACCCTGATGCGAAGAGTCCGCCTCTTTCCATTGAAAATAGCGTATGTATGTATGCAACAGTAGCGAAAAGCATAACAGAGAATTACTCTAAAATGTAGAAAATTTTGTTTTGCTCAGCTTTTCTTGGGAAAAAGTTGAAAAAAATGGCTACCTTTGCTAGAGCTCAGTGAGGAGTAATACTGTTGCACAGGTAAACATATTCACGTACAAAGGCCTCCGGAGCTTTATCCCATCTGTTAGAGGTATCGGCTCAACGTATCTTTTTAGCAACTTTTTGTATTTTTTGATAACCAATGAAATCCTTCCGCGCGGTCTTCCAGGTTGTTGAAGATAATAATTGTCCGCTCTATGAGCTGGAGGATAGCCTCGTTCTATCAGAGAAATCTTTGGCTTTTCCGGAAGGTAAAGAAAGCTGCTTGATTTTGGTCAGGGAACTTACGCAGCTGCTGTTTGAGCTGATGGATAGCGCAGCCCCCAACGACTATAAAAAAAAATATACCTGCAGC
Organism: Desulfopila sp.; assembly: GCA_046260685.1. Classification (GTDB taxonomy): domain Bacteria; phylum Desulfobacterota; class Desulfobulbia; order Desulfobulbales; family Desulfocapsaceae; genus Desulfopila_A. The sequence goes on along the minus strand of JBHEOR010000017.1, from coordinate 28,876 downwards.
GGCTGTACCGGGTTGATCAAATTCCAGCAGATTGCCGGTCAGGGATCCGACAGCTCCGGCACCGCTACTCATTTGAGCGAAAAAGAGCAGATTCTTTATGATAAAATAAACAATTATCCTCTTCTCAGATCGATACCACGGAATCATTTAAAAAAATTTCTCAGCTGTTTTAAGGGCAAAGTAGTCAAAAAAGATGAAATCTTGATCAACAAAAAGCAGTTGAATGAATATCTCTATATTCTTCTGTCCGGGCAGGTCATTGTCGAAGATTGCAATGTTCCCATCACCCGATTGGCGGAAGGGGAAATCTGTGGAGAAATGAGCTATTTTGGTGACTCCATCGCAACAACCACGGTCCGTGCTCTGGAAAATACCAAAGTTCTTGCAATTCATGGAAAAGATTTCAGCAAGCTCATTCATAAATCCGGAAGTGTGCAGATGTATATGGCTCAGCTTCTCGCCGATCGGCTGACAAAGGCCAACGCCGCACGGGCAAGCGATTTTGAATCATGCATGCAGGGCAGATTGAAGGATATGGTGCCGGCCGAACTGCTCCAGGTTTTTCATATGCACCAGAAGACGGGGGTACTTAGCCTTGATCTGCCCCGGGGCAGTGCCCGTATCTCTTTTCTTGAAGGATCCATCGTGGTGGCGAGTTACGCCGGCAAAAAAGGCCAGGATGCTGTGTTTGCAATTCTGGGAGAACGTGAAGGTGTCTATAACTTCACTACGGGGCTGCCTGAAAAGGAGATGAAGGAAAGTGCCATCGGCGATTTTATGATGCTCCTCATGGAAGGTGTCAAGCGTTTTGATGAAGAGTAGCAAAAGTACTGTCTGGTGTATAGTACTATTGCCGATTGCCGACCAGACTTAGCTGATCACTCTGGGCGGCTGTGTTTATGATGGAGCCTCAAATGGGGTCGTAAATGGTGGCAAGGCCAAAATGTCCATAAATGAGGTGACGTGATATTCGGCGTCGAGGTAATCGTTTTTGAAGGCAATCAGGGCAACGTTGCAGGCTGCGGAGTGTTGCCTGTCGATAATTGAATCACCTATGAAAATGGTCTCCTCAGCTGTACAGTTGAAGTGTGCCATGATTTCCACAAGACCATCCGGGGCCGGTTTGGGCCGCTGTGCTGTTTGGGAAGTAACTACCTTGGCAAAATACTTCTCCAGTGTATACATTTTAAGCAATGGCATCATGGTGTTGCCGCGGTTGGTGGAGATTGCCAGGTGATGTGTGTCCTTCACCCGATCAAGGAATGGGGTAAGATCTTTTTCTATCTTCATGTACGGTAAAAAACGATCATAGCCCAGATTGCGGCGGTAGGCGTCAATTTCGTCAAAGTTGTGTTCAGAGTAGTGTCGAAAAATGTGGGCGACCGAATCTGCGGCACTGTGCATGTGGACGAAATCGAGTTCGGCCTCGTCCATGGGGGGGTGGTGGAAATGATGGAGGAGGTGGTTGTAGTACTCCTGGTTGGCCTGTCTCGAATCAAACAGCACACCATCACAGTCGAAGACAATGAGTTTAAGCATAACCGCCTCCATGTTGATTGGATCATACTATCCGGATGCGTCCGTCGTATCTTTGAAAAGTTCGCTTTTCAGCCATGTGACGGCAAAAAGGAGCAGCGCCTCATCATCGTTGAGTCGTTCCTGCTCGGCTGCATCGGGGGGAGCAGCATCCAGTGCCGCGCTGAACAGCTTGTCTCTAAAGGTGTCGAGGTCGTACAGAGCAAGCGTGAATAACGCAACCTGCTGTTCATTGAGCTGCATGCCGTCGCGGATCTTTTCGTGCTGGAGAACAGGGATCAGCACGTCATTTATGCTGTTGTATTTATCGAACCCCTGCTGCCGGCTATATTCCAGCGGAGTCTGTTTGCCGGATTCCGCGAATCCATGGCAATGCTCTTCGTTGAGCAGGACATATTGGTCCTCTATACTGCCGTCGGGTTGGCGCATGGATGCTCTGCCCATGGGGTAGGCACGACAGGCGCCGGGACGGTCGGGATAGAGGGAACAGCCGTCTTTGGTGACAAAAACGCAACTGGCGTTACCGTCATCCACCATGGTGAGATAAAAACGAGGAAAAACTTCTCCATCCTCACGTTCGATGATGACGTAATTGTCGAGAAATTGAGCGGAATGCATGCCCAGAGCATTCTTCAGGCGCAGCACGTCGTAGGGCGCAAGCGCCAGGTCAAGTTGCCTGCAGCAGTGGGTAAAGCAATCTACTCCCTTGTGACAGTCAAAGACGAATGGTTCGTTTTGGCCAATGGCTACCATGTTTTTTGGCAATACCGGAAATTTCATCGTTGTTTTCTCGTAACTACTCATGGGGGAAGCGACGTAATGTAGCCACGTTTTCTCATCCTTCTTTTGGCTTCCATAGTGTCAGTATCGGACTGGCAACGAAAATTGAAGAATAGGTTCCTATCAGCACACCGCAGAGCAGTGCAAAAGAGAAATCGTGAATGACCGAACCGCCGAGAATAAACAGAGCAAGCAGCACAAGCGCGGAGGTCAGCGATGTGACCATGGTCCTGCCGATAACCTGGTTGACACTCGTGTTGATCAGGTCGAAGAGTGAGGTCTTTTCACTTTTGCGCATATTTTCCCGAATCCGGTCAAAGACAACAACTGAGTCATTCAGTGAATATCCGGCAATGGTCAACAGTGCCGTGACGATGAGCAGGGTAATTTCCACATTGAAGAGCCAGCATATTGCCAAAACCACAAGAACATCGTGGAATGTTGCCACGGCGGCGGCTAAGCCGAAGCGCATGTCAAAGCGCATGGCCAGATAGCATATGACACCGATCAGAGAGATGAGAATGGCAAGCATGGCCTTGTTGCGTAAAACAGCACTTACCGAAGACCCGATTTCCGATTGACTTTCCAGGAGAAAATCCTTGTCTGCCAGTTCCGCAGCTAGAACGGCGTCGACCTGTTGGTTAAGATTGGCAACGACGTCCTCAGCCTTTTTCATTTTAACGATGAGGCGATTCTCATTTTCCACCTTCTGCAGGTTGACGCTGCCCATATCGTTGGCATCAAAGGCATTGCGAACCTCTTCCATGCTGAATTCCTGCTGGGCCTTATACTGGAGTATTGAGCCGCCGGTGAAATCCACACCGAGATTTGCGCTCCCCCTGTTGATCTGGATAAAAGAGATAAGGCCGATGGCTACCATAACGCCGGACAGCATAAAGGTAATCTTTTTGATTTTCATGAAATCAATGCGGGTGTTTTTGATAACCTCCATAAACATCAAGCGCTTGAAGGCTTTCAGGGAGGTCATGGTGTCAAAGAGCTGCCGCGAACAGAAGAGTGCTGTAAAGAGATTGAAGATGATGCCCAGCGAAAGTGTAATGGCAAAGCCCTTGATGGGACCTGTTCCGAAGAGAAAAAGGGCCATGGCGGTAATCAGAGTGGTAACCTGGGAGTCAACAATGGTCCAGAGAGCCTTACTGAACCCGCCGTCGATACTTGATTTAACCGATTTGCCGATCTTGTATTCCTCCCGCATTCGCTCAAAGATCAGGACATTGGCATCAACGGCCATACCGATGGAAAGCACAATACCGGCGATACCCGGGAGCGTGAGCGTGGCATTGAGAATTGCCAGCCCTGTGAAAAGAAATAAGATATTGAGGGTCAGCGCAAGGTTGGCAATAACCCCCGCTAACCGATAGTAGATTATCATGAAGCCAAGGACAAGTATGGCTCCAAAGATGCCCGAGGAGAGCCCCCGATCGATGGAGTCCTGGCCAAGGGTTGAGCCGACGGTCATGTTCTGGATGATGTCCACCGGTGCGGGAAGGGCGCCGACGCGCAAAACGATCGCCAGATCCGAGGCCTCCTCGTGGGAAAAGCTGCCGGTGATCTGAGCTGATCCCCCGACAATTTTTTCGCGAATGACGGGAGCGGAACGGACGATATCATCAAGAACGATAGCCATGCGTCGGCCGGTATATTCATCGGTGAGCCTGCCAAAAATATCACCACCCCGGCCGGTCATGTCGAGGGCGACATAGGGTTCATTAAAGGTGCCGCCGATACGTACCCGGGCATCCTTGATCATGTCGCCCGTCATCAGGACTTTGTTTTCCAGAAGGATGGGCCGTGTTGTCTCCCTCTTGGTATTTTGATCAATTTCCTTTTCAAAGTATATCGATGTTTCTTCGGGCAGAAGGCTGCCGACGGCCCGGTTCAGTTTACGGATAGGATCACCTTCCTCCCATTGTCCGGATTGTTTGGCTTTGTTAACCAGTGCGTTGAGATTGATTCCCTGGCTTTCGGCAACAACCTTAAATTCCAGCTGGGCTGTGTCTCCGATGAGCTTGATGGCACGCTTGGGATCCCTTATGCCGGGGAGCTGGACAACGATTTCGTCGTCTCCCTGGCGGATAATAACGGGCTCGCTGACCCCGAACTGATCAATTCTGTTGCGGATGATTTCAAGAGATTGGTCAACGGCGTTGTTCTCTATATAGTCAAGTTTCTTGTTGGTAAGACTCAACAGTATTCTGGGGAAGCTGCCTTCGTTTTTTTCCAGTTGTGCTTCTATATCTTCATCTTCGGAAATTATGGCATCAACTTTTTCCAGCGCGCCGGTATTGGGAAGAGTGAAGATAACAGTATTAGGCGTATTGGATTTGGTGCGGACGGCGCTGATCGATTCTTCGCTGAGCCTGTCTTTGAGATTGTTGGCGGCAAGTTCCAGGGTGTTTTGCGCAGCTTTTTCAAGATTGACTTTAAGGACCAGGTGCATGCCGCCCTGAAGGTCCAGGCCTAGACGCAGGCCTTCCGGTGCCATGTATTTCTTCCACCAGTCCGGGGTGTCGTCGTAAAACGACGGGACAATGGTGGTGAGGGAGCCGAAGATAAGGAGTATGAGCAGGCCTAGTTTGACTTTCAGTGATGTATTCATGTATGCCTCTGGATAGCGTTTATTTGCAGAAGACGCCGATGTCTGGTGAAGGTGTAAACGTCTGGCCGGTTGCAGATGCAATGCCGAAATTCAGTACGTTTTTCTGTATGCTTTCGTGGCTTTTTGCGCAATCGATTATTTTTTTGAAGTGCCGTAACAAAATGACTGCAGAAAACTAAATAAATTTTCTCTATTGTACCGACTCGATAGCATGGCGATTATAACGCACTGCCTGAATCTTGCAAGTGCTCTGCAGCTACGTGATAAAAAAAGAGAGCGGACAGCCTTCAAAGGTTACACAGTATTAATCGATATTGCCATACAGGCAGCCCCGAAGCCGTTGTCGATATTGACAACCGCCAAGCCGGGGGCACAGCTGTTCAGCATGCCGAGCAGGGCGCTTAAGCCGCCAAAATTGGCGCCATAGCCTATGGAGGTAGGTACTCCAACGACCGGGGCGCTGACCAAACCACCGACAACACTGGGGAGAGCACCTTCCATGCCGGCAACGACGATAATAACGCAGGCACTACTGAGAAGAGGCTGGTTGCTGAGAAGCCTGTGCAGCCCGGCAACACCGACATCGTAGAGTTGGGTGACAGGGTGACCGAGGCTTTCCGCGGTGACCCGGGCCTCTTCCGCCACCGGTATGTCAGATGTTCCGGCGCATACCACCACGATTGTGCCGCGGCATTTTTGTGCATCCACGGGCCTGGGGTTGGCGCAGAGAATCCCGGCCCGCTGATGATAGTTGAGCTCCGGTATCCGCTGCTGGACGAGTTCCGCTTTTTTTGCATCGACTCGTGTTATCAGTACAACATCATTTTTGAGCAGTATGGATCTGCCGATTGCAGCAAGCTGATCGACAGTTTTTGATGCTCCGTAGACCACCTCGGGAATGCCGGTTCTGAGATTTCGCTGGTGGTCAATACAGGCATCTTCGATGGATTCGGCGGGCTGTTGTTGAAGTTTTTCCAGCGCCTCTTCCACGGTGGTTTGTCCATTTTGGACTGCGTTGAGAATTTGCAGCAGTGTAGTCATGGGTGTTTCTCAGCGGTTGAGATTTCTTGCGTAGCCGGTTGCGATGAACTGCTGTGTGTCACACGCAGGGGGCGGAGTGCGAAAATGTTTTCTTTTCTGTTTCAGGGCAGGACAGTGCAGGAAGAGATGATATGCTGCAGGTCGTGATACGGCTACAAGGGCTGCTGGTTTCACCCGCTCTGCTTGCGCATTATTCGTTTTTTGCTTCAAGTTTGCGGAGGAGCTGTTGTGCCCTGGGAGTGATTTTCGCTTCAGGGTAGACAGCGGCAAGGTAGCGCAGCCGTATTATTGCCTGAGCGGGTTTATCAACGCGAAGGTAAAACCGGGCAACTTCATATTCATGGTTTGCCAGAAATTCCGTGGCGGCGGCGATCTTCTGTCGCGCATCTTCGGTGTAGGGCGAATCCGGGTAGGCTTTGAGCAGCAGTTGAAATCGCTCAATTGCTTTCTGAGCACCTGTAATATCACGGTCTATTGTGTCTATGCGTTTATAGTGACACATCCCTTTCTGGTACATGACATAGGGAATCGCCTCATTAGTGGGATGCATTTCTTCGAATTGCTCGTAATACTCGTAGGCTTCGATATAGTAGCCCATGTAATACTTACAGTCGGCAATCTTTAATTCGGCAAAGATGGCCTGGGGGCTGAAGCGGTGACTGGCCAGAACCTTGTCGAAATACTCGATGGCCGTGAAGTATTTTCCCCGGTTGTATTCAGCCATGCCCCTTTTGACCAGAGTTTCCGGTGGCAGGCTAAGATTCATATCCTCCGGGGCGGAGGACTGGAAAAAACCCCCAATGGTTGAGCACCCCGGAAGCAAGGTCAGGAAACAGATAGTAAGAACCAGGGTGATTCGATGTGACGAAGTTTTTTGAGACATTGCGGATAATGTTGTTGTAGGGGATAGAGACTTGTACTCCACCGTGTTTTGGGAGATTAAAAAGCACACGTTTTCTCCGGCATCGGAAGGGTCAAAGCCATGATATGCCGATGCCGGAGAATTCTTGGACGCCGCCCATATGACACCGAGGCCATCGAGGTCACTGCGGCCACTGCGGCTGCTTAGACGGCCTTGTTGATCAGATCAACCAGTTGAGGTTTGCCCACGGCGCCGGTGATTTGGTCCACCACTTCGCCGCCTTTGAAGAGAATGAGTGTAGGGATGGCTCGAATGCCGTATTTTCCCGGGGTGGCTGGATTGTCATCAACGTTCATTTTTGCGATGTTGATTTTTCCATCATATTCTTCAGCAAGGTCTTCCACAACTGGTCCGATTGCCTTGCAGGGACCACACCATGGCGCCCAAAAATCAACGAGAGTTGGGACTTCGGAGCCCACGATGGAATCAAAATCAGCATCACTGATTTGTTGAACTTTATCGCTTGCCATATTTTTCTCCTTTAATGTTTTTCCATGTAAGAAAATGGTATGAAATTTGGTCGATGGAACCAGATAAGGAACTGGCTGTAAACCGGCCCCGTTTTGTATGATTCCGAGATGGCCAGTTTACCTTCTGCTCTTTTTTGTGACAAGTAAAAATGTAGCTTGTTGCAGTGCGGCAGGGATTTTGGCATAAATGTTTGTTTTGCTCTAATATTTGTAATTATATAATCACAGTGTGGTCTGGTCGGCCGTGTCGCCCCGGGAGTATACGTTTACACAGTATTGTTTTACCGCAACTTTCCACGCCGGATTTGCACCGCCTGCAGTAAATCTCATACGGTAAAACTTAATAGCTGAAAGTCAATGGAATCAATGGAGCCAATGGTGTTTTCATGAATGAGCAATGGGAAGGTGTTTGACACTTTTTCCTGGTCCATGCTATATTCAACCATTTATGATATGTCATATCGTTGCCCGGTCGTTTGCCTGGGGCAGGGGGGCATGAGTTGTGCATAAGATTCTTTTAGTATCCGGCCAGGCGAAGAGACTACTATGTGTTTTAATATACTACCAATGAGGAGAGTTGATATATGGAATGGGTTCGGTCAAAAGAAAAATTTGAAGAGGCGCAGAGAGTAATTCCAGGTGGTGTGAGCAGTCCTGTCAGGGCCTGCCGCTCCGTCGGCTGCGACCCTCTTTTCATTGAGCGGGGCAACGGGTCTATTGTGACCGATATCGATGGCAATTCCTTTGTCGATTTCGTCTGCTCATGGGGGCCGATGATAATGGGACATGCCCATCCCGAGGTTGTGGCCGCCGTGCAGAACAGTGCGGCTGCAGGGACCAGCTTTGGCGCTCCGACCACCTCGGAGCTGGAGCTTGCCACAATGGTGACTGAGGCTGTGCCCTCCATTGATAAGGTGCGCTTTGTTAATTCAGGCACCGAGGCTACCATGAGTGCGGTTCGGTTGGCCAGAGGGTATACCGGCAGGAAAACGGTGGTCAAGTTCGACGGCTGCTATCATGGCCATTCTGACTCGTTCCTGGTCAAAGCTGGGTCCGGGCTTATGACGCTTGCCATTCCCGGTAGCCCTGGGGTGCCGGATGATATCGTCAAAAATACGGTTTCCATCCCCTATAATGATGTTGCCACCCTTGAAAAAACTCTGCGTGATGCAAATCTGGACATTGCCTGTGTGATTGTCGAACCGGTGGCCGGCAATATGGGGTGTGTTCCACCGTCACCTGGATTCCTCGAAAGTTTACGGGCATTGACCAGTGAGCTGGGCATCGTTTTGATTTTTGATGAGGTTATTACCGGTTTTCGCTTGGCGTATGGTGGAGCTCAGCAGTATTTTGGCGTGACGCCGGATGTGACCTGCCTTGGCAAGATCATAGGTGGAGGGCTTCCCGTTGGAGCCTACGGCGGCAAAGCCGAAATTATGGATCAGATTGCTCCGGATGGCCCCGTCTACCAGGCAGGAACATTGTCGGGCAATCCTCTGGCCATGTCGGCCGGCAAGGCCGCCCTGCAACTTTTGCAGCGTAAGGATTTCTATCCGGAACTGAATGAAAAAAGCGAAGCCGTGGCGACCAAATTGCAGGAGCTTGTCGATCGTATCGGCATAGATGTGCAGCTGAACAGGGTTGGCTCGGTGATGACCAGCTTTTTCACGAAAAATCCGGTGGAAGATTTTGCCACTGCAATGCAGGCTGATACAGCGCGCTATGGGCAACATTTTCAACAGATGTTGTCGCAGGGCATCTATCTTGCGCCGTCACAGTTTGAAGTTGCTTTTATTTCGGCTGCTCATACCGAAAATGATTTGGAAAAGCTCGTCAAAATGACTGAATGGTCATTCAAAAAATTGCTGGAAAGTTAAAAAATCCGTTGACTTTGGGAGATAGTCGTGCTACCAAACCGTGATAGTATCCCAGTTGATGGAGAAACCTTTTTACTCCCTCGAAAAAGCCCGAGTGGTCGTCTGTCGAGGCAAAGTTGAATTATGGCCTGGCTTGAATTATGGCCTGGTTGGTATTCGAGGTGGGAGAGTGTAATGTCGAGCGTGAAAAAGGAAATTGTCTATCTGCTGGCAAACTATGGCCATATAGGATTCAGCTTTGTCGGTTGTATCTTCATCGGTCTCGGCGGTGGCATCCTGCTGGATCAGAAGGTCTTTGACGGCAAGACGGCTCCGTGGTTTACCTTTATTGGTCTTGCATTTGGAATAGCGGCGGGTTTTAAAACGTTGTTTGACATCCTCTGGCGTGCCAAGGACAGCGACAAAAAGGACGACGATAGAGGGTAGTGTGACGGATGAGATAGTTTCCCTGCAGAAAATGCAGGTTGCGGCCTGGGGATATTTAGTAATTATCACCTTGGGATCATGGTATATTATGTCATGGTCATTTGCCTGGGCCGTTTTTGCCGGAGGTGTCATTTCTATACTGAGTTTTGCCGTGTCGCATCACGATATATCCGGCTTTTTCGAGAGCCTTGGGCAACAGCAGGATGACAACGAAGGCAAGGAAAAGGTAAAAAAAAGCAGGACTGGTTTCCTTATACGATTTTGGTTCCGGATTGGTATCATCGGCGTTGTGCTTTTCCTTCTGATCAGGACAGGAGAAGTCAATGTTTTTGGATTGATTCTGGGTTTATCAACGGTGGTTTTTACGGTTACTCTCACAGCGTTGCGAGTGGCCGGACGCTACTTATTCAGTGGGAGGAGGTAATAAAGGGTTATGGAACATCCGATTCTATTCATTTCAATTATTCTGGAAAAATTGGGTTTGCCGGTACCGCACGGCTTTGTCGGTCACACTTTTCTAGAGCAGATCTGTGCGCCATACATGACCTATACATGGCTGGTCATGGCGTTCCTTTTTATCGTTTCCAAGCTGACGTTGGGGAATCTTGAGATGATTCCCGGAGCCGGACAAAACTTCTGGGAGATCCTTATTGGCGGAATGGATGAGTTTTTTGCCGACAATATGGGACGGGAGATGACCGATAAGCTTTTTCCCATGGTGGCCACCTTTGCGATATACATTGCTGTCGCCAACCTGATCGGTCTCATTCCCGGGTTCATGTCGCCGACGTCAAGCTTGAACACTACTCTCGCGTTGACAATAATTGTTTGGATAACCCACCATATTATCGGGTTCAGAGCACACGGTCTTCAATATTACAAACACTTCATCGGTCCCATGTGGTGGCTTATCCCGCTTATGCTCCCCATCGAGCTGATTAGTAACCTGGCGCGTCTGCTTTCTCTGTCCATTCGACTTTTCGGGAACATCATGGCCAAAGAGACGTTGCTCGGTATCCTCTTTATGCTGGCTGGTGCTTTTTTCGCACCACTGCCGATCATGATACTGGGCGTTCTTGTTTCGATCGTGCAGGCGATGGTCTTTGTATTGCTGACCGTTGTTTATATTGGACAGGCCCAGGAACATGCGCATTGATATGTAATCACGGAAGGTATTACGATTTTCCGTGAACTATACAGTTTTCTTTGTAGTACACAGTTTTCCTATATGGAAGAAGGCCAAAATCCAGTGAATCTGGAAATGTGTCCCGGGAAAAGAGGTTTTCTCAAAAGCAATTTTTTGCTGAGGGATACGCAACATTTAAATTTTAAAGGAGTTCAACAATGGAAGGTAATTTACAGTTAGCTTTGATCTGTGTCGGTGCCGCTCTGTCCATCGGTCTTGCCGGTCTAGGAGCTGGAATTGGTATTGGTTCAGTTGGTCAGGGTGCTACCATGGGCCTTGCGCGTAATCCCGAAGTACAGCCCAAGCTCATGGTATTCATGATTCTTGGCATGGCACTTGCCGAGTCCATTGCTATTTACGGACTTGTTATTTCACTTATCCTTCTCTACGCCAACCCCCTGCTGTAGGGCAGGAGACGAAAGGGATGGAGTACTGCATGACAAGACTCCGGCCAGGCCGGAGGAACAGGATTTGACGCGCATATATATCCGGGTCGTTGTAGTATGACCATCTGTAGTACGTCATCGTAGTACGATCATGTAGTACGATTATGTAGTACGACCATCGCTTTGAGAAATGCCACAAGGGCCGCAGACGATTCTGCGGCCTTTTTGGTTTGTACAATGTCGGAGTTTCTAAACTGCGCATCACCTTGCTCCCTTCCATGAACGCTGATAATGATATAATCATCCATCCGGTGCGAACCCAAAAGGATCGGAAGATCCCTCCGCCCGGTATTTTGTGTGTCAACCCTGGAGAGGCCCGTGCCGCGCATGATGCCGTTCTGGTCAAGGGAGGGAGGAGGCAGTTTTTACATAACGCGCAGCTTGCGGTAACGGCTGCTCAGGACAGGTTTGTCGCCGGTCCCGCCATCGGCGCACCTGCGGCCACTCTGGTCATGGAAAAGCTCATAGCTCTTGGCGCCCGCCGGATCATTCTGATGGGCTGGTGCGGCAGTATCGACACGGAACATGGTATTGGAGATATCACTGTCCCCACAGGAGCTCTGTGCGGTGAGGGGACATCGCAGTATTATATGGCGAGCAATGCAGAGCACTCCAGTGGTCTTAAGGTGACAAAACCATCATGCTCCACTGTTGCAATACTGTCTCAATTAATGGAACAACGAAGATTGCCATGCAAGGGGGGCAGAATATGGTCCACCGATGCCCCCTATCGAGAGAGCAGAAGCTACTTGCAGCATCTCAATACGACAGAAAATATCAGCGGAGTCGATATGGAGTTTTCCGCACTGTGCAGCGTTGCTGCTTTTCGTGGTGTGGAATTTGCGGCGGTGCTTGTTGTCTCCGATGAACTATGGGCGAGAACGTGGTGCCCTGGATTTAAAAATCCGCTTTTCAAGCAACGCTGCGGCGAAGTGATGGACTCTCTACTGACTGGAGAACTGCCTGGCAGCTAAAAAAAACAGATGAAAAAAATACATATCACAAGTCTCGGATGCGCCAAAAACTTTGTCGATTCCGAGGTCATTCTCGGTCAATTGCAGCATGATGACTGGCAGGCTGTCGAGCAGCCGGAACAGGCGGATATCTTACTTGTCAACACCTGTGGCTTTATCCAGCCGGCCGTTGAAGAGGGAGTGGATGCTATTCTTGAGCTTGCCGATATAAAAAAGAATGCCCCGGCAATGAAGCTTGTCGTCTCGGGGTGCATGGTGCAGCGCTATAGGGAAAAACTTAAGGAGGAAATTCCCGAGATCGATCTGCTTGTCGGAACAGAGGGTGTTGAGAATATTCAAAAACTTTTCAATGCCCTTGTAGAGAGAGTGGAGATACCGTTGCTGCATATGCCGCAACGTTTTCTCATGGATCATCAAATTCCGCGGACACTTGCTACCCCATCCTTTCGGGCCTGGATGAAAATCACTGAAGGATGCAATAATTGTTGTTCGTATTGTATGATCCCATCAATTCGTGGACCATTGCGCAGTAGAAGTCTGGATGATTTACAAAACGAGGCTGTGATACTCGAGCAGAAAGGTGTTCGGGAAGTGAGTCTGATTGCCCAGGATCTCACTGCCTATGGTTGTGACGGCCGTGACGGCGACAACAATCAACAGCTTGTACCGTTGCTGCACCGTCTTGTCGATAACACCACGATCAACTGGATACGCCTGCTGTACCTCTATCCCACGGGAATCACCGATGAGCTCCTCGACCTCATGGCGAAAAACAATCGCATAGTGCCGTATCTTGACATTCCGTTTCAGCATGCCAGTACCAGGGTATTGCACCGAATGAACAGGCTCTATTCACATGAGATGCTTTTCTCGCTTATCCAAAGGATTCGCACCAAACTCCCGGAAGCGGCCTTACGGACAACCTTTTTGCTGGGTTTTCCCGGTGAGAAAGATGCAGATGTCGAGGACCTTGGGTCATTTCTTGAAGAGGTCAAGCTTGACCATGTTGGCGTTTTTGCGTACTCAAACGAAGAGGGCAGTGCGTCGGAATTCTATGATGACCAGATCTCTGAAGAAGAAAAACATAACCGGGTTGAGTATATACATACCCTCCAGTCTTCGATTTCAGCAGAAATACAAAAAAAGTACGTGGGGACTGTTCAGGATGTACTGGTTGAGGGCTTGAGCAGGGAGACCGACCTCCTTCTCGAAGGGCGGACACGTTTCCAGGCACCCGATATAGATGGGTGCGTTTTAATCAATGACGGCCAGGCGCGGCCTGGTGATTTTGTTCAGGTGGAAGTCTCCGAGGCCCAGACCTATGATCTGGTCGGAGGGATTGTCCCATCGGTGCCGTGAAGCGCTTTCGCCCTGCAACCCGCTTTTGCGTTCCTCTTTGGGCCAATGCCGCGTGGTCTGCGTCGAGGGGAGAACGCCAATCCTGTGATTATTAGCGAGAATTGACCTGTTCTCGGAGGTCTTTACCGACCTTGAAAAACGGCAGTTTTTTGGGTTTTACCTTGATTTTTTTGCCGGTTTTAGGATTGCGTCCCTCATAACTGTCGTAATGTTTGATCACAAAGCTTCCAAATCCACGGATTTCAATACTTTCACCTCTGGCCAGCGCATCAGTCATCGTTTCAATAACGGTGTTGGTGATAGCGGCAGCCTCGCGATGCGGTACGTTGATGTCCTGCGCCAGAGATTCGATGAGGTCCGATTTATTCATGCTTTGCTCCTGTTTCCGTAGTTGAGTTGTGTCCAATGTAGCACCCCTCGAATGCCAGTGAGGTGATCACCGAGCTATGTCAGATTACTAATATAAAACAGATAGTTACGCTTGTTCGCCAAGGTGCTTTTCAGTTATTTGAGCCTGTATGATGAGCAACGGCACCTGCCCATTCTAAGATGCTAATATGTAACTGACTAGATTTAATCAGCTATTTTTTCTTTTGTAAAGGAATATTTTTAAATATTTTTAATACATCTCTGGAAGTTAAGCGGCGATAGTCGCCCTCGCCGAGGCTCCCCAGAGAAAGACTGCCGTAGGCCAGCCTTTTGAGATTTATGACAGGATGGCCAATCGCCTCGAACATTTTTCGCACCTGGCGTTTACGGCCCTCATGGATGATGATCTGCACGCGGCTTGAGCTGGAATATCTGTTTACAATCCGCAGCGAGGCAGGTGACGTCATTTTTCCTTCCAGTGAAATTCCCTTTTCCAGTGCGCTGAGCTTTTTGGAACTGGGGTAGCCGGAAACAATGGCTTCGTAGGTTTTGGTCACCTCATGACTGGGGTGCTGAATTTTGTTGGCAAGCTCGCCGTCGTTGGTGAGCAAAAGTGCTCCTTCGGTATCAAGATCGAGCCTTCCCACCGGAAACAGTCGCAATGTGGAGTCTTTGACAAGATCGGTGACCACAGGGCGCCCCTGGGGGTCGGCCAGGGTGGTGACATACCCCTTGGGCTTGTTGAGGAGAATGTATACCCGGGTTTCTTGGAGAGCTATTTTTTTACCGTCAAAAAGAACCTGGTGTTCTTCCGGAACGATCTTCACCCCCATGTCACGGACGATCTGACCATCAATACTGACGCGGCCGGCGGTTATGAGGGACTCCGACTTCCTGCGTGAGGCCACGCCGCATTGGGCCAGGTATTTCTGCAGTCGTATAGGTCGGCCAGGTTCGTTCATCGCCATTTCGAAGGGATAATACGGGTGAATTTTTCATCGACCAGCAGTCGTGTGGCATTGTCGACTTCGAGGACTTCGGTGTACCAGGGTTTCATGCGGCAGTCGATAACAATGGGGGGTTGCAGTCCGACATGAAAACGCTTGATGTTCATGGCACTGCAATGTATATCGGCGGCCGGTTCAAATCGAGTGAAAAAGGTCCAGAGGAACTCCTGCATGGAAGCAGTCGCCTCGTCACTGTTGTCGACCAGAAGTATGACCTGCCAATTGCTGAGCAGCTTGTTTTTAGCGATTTGGTCGCCCAAATTATTATCTTCCCCATAGGGCGAGGCCTGGACAACCAGCGTTCCTGGGAGAAAGGCAACGGGGTTGGTGCAGCCGCGCGGCAATTCTCCACTAAAGGCTTTTGGCAAATCACGCTGCTTTTCCTTCCCCAGTCCCATGAGCATGGCCTTGGAGCCCTTATTGACTGATGGCCCCGTATAGTCAAGGGTGTCCTGGGATACGTTGGCAAAAATAAAAAGATCCTTGTCCCACAGAACTCTTTCAAGACAGTGCGTCCAGAGCTCGGCGAAATCGGTGATGTCGATATCACCGTCGGTGACAATGAGAAATTTAGTAAGAGAGAGCTGACCTTCACCAAGGACACGTAGACCACAGGCAAAGGCCTCACGAGGATAGCGATCAGCAACCCTGGCGGCAGCCAGGCAGTGAAAGCCGGTTTCCCCGAAGGTCTTGAGTTCTTTGACGCCTTTCATTACCAGCGGAAATAGCGGGGAAAGCAGCTCCTGAAGAAAGTCCCCAATAAAGTAATCTTCCTGTCTCGGTCTGCCGACCACGGTGGCTGGATAGATGGCATTTTTGCGGTGATACAGATGGCTGACTTGAAAGACGGGATAGTCATGTTCCAGTGAGTTGTAGCCGTAATGATCGCCAAAGGGACCTTCCGGTCTGCGCAGGTGAGGCGGTACCACGCCCTTGACGGCGAACTCGGCGTTGGCGACAAGATCGTGGCCGCCAAGCGGATCTTTGGTCATTTTGAGCTTTTTCCCCATGAGCAGAGAGGTAAGGATCAGCTCCGGTATATCCTCCGGCAACGGGGCAATGGCGGAGAGCATCAGGGCCGGTGGGCCGCCGATATAGAGCGTCAACGGCAGGGGATGGTTGTTTTTCTCGGCCTCGAAATAGTGGTAGCCTCCACCTTTGTGAATTTGCCAGTGAATGCCGGTGGTTGTGTCATCGTGGCGCTGGATGCGGTACATGCCGAGATTGTGGCCGCGGCCATCCGGATGTTCGGTGTAGACCAGCGGCAGAGTGACAAAGGGGCCGCCGTCGCCGTGCCAGGATGTCAACATGGGCAGCCCACTCAGCCTGGCAGGCTGCTGACGGACTTCAAGTACGGGCCCGCTTGAGCCCGATGTCAGTCCTATCCTGGCGGCGTCTCTGAAGAGATTGCGGTTTTCCCAGAGTTTGCCGAGGGTTGGCGGCATTATGGTTTCAGCCAGATGGACAATGTCTTTGACAAATTGTTGTGGTTTACTGCCAAAGGCCAGTTCGAGCCGCTTATTGGTGCCGAAAAGATTGGTGACAACAGGAAAATTGGATCCTTTGACGTTGGTAAAAAGCAGAGCGGGGCCTTGGGCGGCAATGATCCGGCGATGGATTTCGGCAATCTCCAGATAGGGATCAACCTCTTCTTCTATGACAAGCAGGTCCGTCTCGCGCCGTAGCAGGTCGAGGTAGCTCTGCAGATCGTGAAAAGTGGTGCTCATTTATTTCTCATGGGGGGCATGGTGGCTGTGGGAAGAATCCTGTAAAAAGAGTCTGTGATATTCATCTTCACTGAGGTGGCGGCGCAGCAGCACGGTAAAAGAGTCGACAAACTCGAGGATTTCTTTGCTGCTGAGGCGCTGGGCAAGAGTGGTGGCAAAATTTGTGTGCCCGGCGGTTTCCAAAAAACAAACAAAGGATTCCCTGTCGAGTTCTTCGGTGAGGCCGAAACACATTTGTTCTGGTGTAATAGGCATTGCTCGTTATCGTAGTAAGTGTTATAAGTTTTTGGTAATATGCCATTTTATTGTTCGCGTCCGGGGTCCGTCGTACTCGCAGAAGAAGATTCGCTGCCAGGCCCCGAGGATGAGGCGACCGTCTTCGATAAAAACCGTTAATGAGCATCCCGTCAGCGTTGCCATGATATGGGAGGGGGAATTACCCTCCATGTGTTTGAACGGATGGTCCAAGGGAACGATTTTACGCAGACCGGCAATGATATCAGTTTGTACAGCGGGATCGGCTCCCTCGTTGATTGTCAACCCGGCGGTGGTGTGCAGGTTGAAAAGTATCAGGGTTGCGTTGCTGATGCCGGTAGTTTTCACAACATTGGTAATCTCCGAAGTTATGTCGACAAGCTCCATATGGCTATGCGATACGACTTTCAGTGTCCCTGAAGGCATAAGCTTGCTCCCGTGCAGGTTGCGGTTTAGGCGGGTGCTGCCCGTTTTTGTTTTATTTTCGCATGGTAACTGCTGTAGACTAGTATAGGGTGTTTTGGCTATACAGTCAATTGCGGTGAACCCGTAAATTTTTCGGTTGGCGGAGCTTCCCGGTGGCCCTTTAGAGCTTCGAGCTGAGTTTCGTTGGTAATCAGATTTGCATTTGACAGTAGTTGTATGAGATATAGGGTTTGCAACTGAGTAGCTAAGGGTCCGCTCAAAAATAACTTCACCACAATCTACGTCACATTTGCACCTCACATTTGCACCTCACATTTGCGAACGTATTTTTGAGCGAGTCCTAAGCAATTGAGTACCCATTATGGATGGACTGAAAAAATCTGAGTTGATAATCCTGGTTGGCTACAGGGGAGTGGGGAAAACCACCATCGGAAAACGGCTGGCCTGCTCTCTGGGGTATGCTTTTTGTGATACCGATGAAGAAATTGTTCGTCTTCAGGGGGAAGATATCGCCTCAATTGTTGCCCGGCTTGGCTGGCAGGGTTTCAGAGCCATGGAATACAGCGTGTTGCAGCGGCTCAAAAAGCTGACCAGGACGGTGGTGGCAACCGGTGGTGGCGCAATAGAGCATGGTGATATCTGGCCGGAGCTTCAACGGCATCATGCTGTTGTTGTCTGGTTGCATGCTGCGCAGCATGTGATATTAAGGCGCATCAGCCAGGACGGCCACAGTCTGCGTCAGCGGCCCTCGTTGACTGACCAGGCACAGGCGCATGAGATTATTACCATGCTTGTAAAGCGCAATCCCTTATATCGCCAGGCGGCTCAGTTGGAGATAGACAGCGGGGTGTTGTCGGTTGACCAGGCCGTTGCAGAGATCAGCCGTTTTCTTTCTGCATCAAGCCGGTAAGCCGATAGAGTATATTTCACAAATTTGGTATAATGCAGTTGGATGATCCGCGCTGGCAGTTGATACTATGCAGGGAAAAGGCCTCTTTTCGGCAGCACAGTGGTAGTATGCCGCATCATGGAAATTCAGGAATTCAAGGAATATGAAGAAACGAGGTGGTACGCCGCGAAATATATGGATGGTAACCAGAGAATATGGTGATCTTGCCGGCGCCGGCGGGGTCAAGGATGTTACTGCCCAGCTCTCCCGTGCCATGGCCGGCTGGACCGGAAGAAGGGTTCATGTGGTGCTGCCCTGTTACGGTTTTATGGCCCCGGAGCAGGCAGGGTTCGAGATGTTGCAGGATCCAGGCGATGCCGCCCGGCGTCTGGAGTTTGAAGTCGACATGCATTATGCCGCTGAAGAGCGCCGCGAACATTTGCGTGTCTGGCATGCCCGACGTGGCAGGGTGGACGTCTATCTTCTTGACAGCTTACGCTTCAGGGAAAAAGATGATGTCTATACCTATTCCCTCCGGGAAGAGCGCGCCGATCCACTCAAGCGCCAGGGAACAGGGCATCACGACTATTTTGCCATGAACCTGCTCCTCCAGAAAGGGACGCTGCAGCTTATTATGCACCTGAATGAGCCGCCGGATATAATACACTGCCATGACGGCCATACTGCGGTACTCCCGGCAATTATCAGAGAAACGCCCTGGCTGCATGGCTTTTTTCGCCACACCGGATGTGTCGTTACTGTCCATAACGCCGGAGCAGGCTACCATCAGGATGTCGAGGATCTACCCTATGCTCGAGCAATGACCGGATTGCCGTGGCAAACCATTATTGCCGGCAGGCTTGGTGGAAGTTTTGATCCTCTGGTCACGGCAGGGCTTTATGCCACGCTCAATACCGTGAGCGAAAATTATGCTCGAGAGTTGCAGTACAGTACCGATGATGCACAGACCGGTTGGCTGGGACATCGCCTTCTGGAGATGGGAATCGAGCTGGAAGGTGTCACCAACGGTGTCGACCCGGAGGATTACGCCCCGCATCGAGGTAAAGAAATTGGGCTGAGTGCCGCCTACAATCCGCTCGATGATGATTCCTCTGCGGCCAGGCAGCGGTGCCGCGACACCCTGATCAGTATGCTGGCAAGTGGAGAGGGCTTGAAAAGGGTTCGTCAGTATGGCTTTTTGGAGGAAAATGGGGCGGGACCACTGTTTACCTTTATCGGGCGGCTCAGTACGCAGAAAGGCGTCGATATTCTGCATGATGCGGTTGGGCAGCTCGCCGCCGCAGCCGGGCGGGAGTTTCAACTGGTGGTACTTGGCAGCGGTTCGAGTGAAATGGAAGAACAACTGATGCGTTTGACCGCTCAGGACGAATGTCGCGGCAGAGTCTGCTTTCTTGCCGGCTTTGATCCACTGCTGGCCAACCGTATATACAGTGCCGGTGATTTTTTTGTGGTGCCGTCACGCTACGAGCCCTGCGGCCTGACGGATTTTATTGCGCAGCTTTTCGGCAATCTTCCCATTGTTCATAGTGTTGGCGGTTTGATCAAGGTGGTCGATAATGAAACCGGCTTTTCTTACACCGGTAATACCTCGGAGGCTTTGGTTGAGGCGATGAAGCGGGCAATGAGTGTTTTTGGTGATAAAGTGGCAATGCGGGCCATGCAAAAACACGCAATAGAAGTAATTACAGAGAAATATACCTGGAAAGTGGTTAAAAACCATTATCTCAACCTTTATAAAAAAGCACAGGAAGGGATACGAACAACAGGCGTAACAGACGAAAACTAAGAGGAGGTATAGTACATGACTGTAAAAATTGGTATTAATGGATTCGGCCGCATCGGCAGAAGCATTTTTCGAGCGGCGCATCAGGACCCGCACTTCAGGGATATAGAAATTGTAGCCATAAACGATCTGACGGATAATTACACCCTGGCCCATCTGCTCAAATATGATTCAATTATGGGGACGTTTGCCGGTACGGTGGAGAGCAACGATGACGGCATTGTCGTTGATGACAAATTCATTAAAGTGACCAATTACAAGAATCCGGCCGATATACCCTGGGTACAGGCTGGTGTGTCTTATGTTGCTGAGTGCACTGGGATTTTTAAAGACGGTGATTCTGCGGGGGCACACATCGATGCCGGGGCGGAAAAAGTAATTATCTCGGCTCCGGCCAAAGGGGATGTCAAAACCTTTGTCATGGGTGTCAACGAGGAGGATTATGAGCCGACCAAGCATCATGTGGTTTCCAATGCCTCCTGCACCACCAATTGTCTGGCACCCTTTGCCAAGGTCATCCTGGACAACTTCGGCATCAAGAGCGGGCTGATGACAACGGTGCACGCCTATACCGGCGATCAGCGGCTTCTCGACTTCCCCCATTCCGATCTGCGCCGCGCTCGTGCCGCGGCAATGTCCATGATCCCGACAAAGACCGGAGCTGCTGCGGCTGTTGCACTGGTCCTCCCCGAGCTTAAGGGAAAATTCGATGGCCTGGCCGTACGTGTGCCAACGCCCAATGTTTCTCTGGTCGATGCTGTTATGGAGGTTGAGCAGGAGACGACGGCGGACGAGGTCAACGAGGCGCTCAAAGCGGCGACCTCCAGGTACCTTGGTTTCTCCGATCTTCCACTGGTTTCCATCGATTTCCAGGGAGATGGCCGCTCCTCGGTTATTGATGGACCATCAACCAGAGTGGTTGGTAAAAATGTCAAGGTTATGAGCTGGTATGATAATGAATGGGGCTACTCCAGCAGAATGCTGGATTTGATACTCCATATGGAGAGCAACAGACCTCTCTAAAAATATTCTTTCCGGGAATGAACGCCAATGGAAAAGATCACACTGGATGTGGCCATAATCGGTGGTGGAACAGCTGGAATGACGGCGATGCGCGCTGCCGCAAAGCATACTGAGAAGGTGGCCATGATTGAGGGGGCTAGATTTGGAACCACCTGTGCCCGGGTTGGCTGCATGCCCAGTAAACTGTTGATTGCGGCAGCTGAGTCCGCTCATCATTTTGAGTACTCTCACTCTTTTGGGGTTCATGTTTCCCGGAAACCCGAAATCAATGGACGTGAGGTGATGCGGCGGGTCCAAGACGAGCGGGACCGTTTTGTAGGATTTGTTCTGGGTGCCATCGACGGCTATGAACCGGACAAAATTATTCGTGGAACCGCCAGGTTTAAAGATCCTCACACCCTGGTAGTGGATGACCGTCTTGAAATCGATGCCCGTACCATTATCATTGCCACCGGCTCAACATCGGTTGTACCGCAACAGTTCCAGAACCTCGGGGATAGGCTTCTCACCAATGAAAGTGTCTTTGAGCTTGAAGATTTGCCCACATCGACGGCGGTCATCGGTACCGGTGTAATTGCCCTGGAACTTGGGCAGGCATTGCATCGCCTGGGCGTCAAGGTCAAGATTCTGGGGCGCAGTGGTCGTATTGCAACCCTGACGGATCCGGCCGTTCAGGCGTATGCCGCCGACATTCTGGCCCAGGAACTCGATATTACCACCCAGACCCGTATTCACGCTTTTCATCCTCGAAAAGAAAATGTGGAAATCGATTTTGAGGGACACAACATCCAGCGACAAACCCAGTGCTTTGAAAAGATCCTGGTGGGAACCGGTCGAAGACCCAACCTCGCCAATCTGGGCCTGGAACATTCCGGCCTGGAACTCGATGTAAACGGTATTCCCGAATACGACCCGCAAACGGCGCGATGTGGCGAGAGTCATATCTTTTTAGCAGGCGATGTCAGTGATCATCGACCGCTGCTCCATGAGGCTGCCGACGAGGGCACCCTGGCCGGTGATAATGCCGGGCGCTATCCCCGGATACAAAGAGGCAACCGACGATCGCCATTATCCA
The DNA here is from genome assembly GCA_046260685.1 of Desulfopila sp. Classification (GTDB taxonomy): domain Bacteria; phylum Desulfobacterota; class Desulfobulbia; order Desulfobulbales; family Desulfocapsaceae; genus Desulfopila_A. Next base: position 6,664 of record JBHEOR010000017.1, on the reverse strand, counting down.
TTGTTTTTAGTGATCCGCAGGTGGCCATGGCCGGCTGGAGATTCAG